>JBCDKX010000349.1:0-1514 GCA_038746055.1 Pseudomonadota bacterium | reverse complement strand
TACCCCCAGCGCGTAGGTAAAGAGTTCCCGCAATCGCAGATGCACTCCGCACACATTGCCTAATCCAAGGCTTGTTTGGCCGACAATAGCGCGGCCATTGTTCAGAAACAGGGCGTGCAATCGCTCCCTCATTGCTGGAGGGGTGAGAACCACCCTGCGAAGCCTGTCGATCATACCAAAGAGCTTGCGTTCATCGGACACCGCTTCGTTGCCGAAAAGGTCCTGCAAGGTCTCAAGAGGCAAACCTTTAGCGCGATTGAGTTCGCCAAAAGCCTCAGCAATGATCATGACTTAGAGGACCCCAAGAAGCTCGGCGCCCGGCCCAGAAAGGAGATCGGCAAGCGCCATTCCCTGTAGGGACCGTAGCGCCGCTGCCTCAGAACATGCCGGGTAAGACCGGTTGCAAGAATCAGCAGTTGAAACCAGCCCGGGGCGATCATCATTGTCGCGTAGGCGACGGGCGAGATCGTCTCGATCAATCCGCGCGCGAGATGAGCCGCCATAACCAAAAGCTGCATGGCCGCAATGACCAACGGATAGTTGCGATTGGCGTAGAGCGCGACAAAGATCCAAACTGCGGCAGCGATTCCATCCATGGCCGCGTAGAACAGGTCCACCTGCTCCAGTTGGTATCCTTCGCTCCATACCGCCCGATACAATTTGGGCAGGATCTCGAAGAACACCAACCAGGTGGTTGCAATTAAGCGCTCTGGTCCAGCACCCCATGCCAATGCGGCAAAAAACAGGCCGTAAAAGACGAAGTCCTGGACCAGGTAGCGGTAGTCAAAGTCGAGCAATTCAAACATCTTTGCACGATCTTTTAGGCAGCTTCTTCAATCATTTGCGGCAACTGGTCATTTGTCAGCTCAAGAAGCTCGGTGTTGATGCTGTCGTCGCCCATGGTCTCGCGGGCGACTTTGTTGAGCTCATCATGAACCCTCAGAAGGTTGGTCGACATCGCTATCGCTTGAGACTCGGCTTGATTGAGCCGCAACAACGCGCGCTGGCCTGCGCTAACCGCCACATCTGGGTTCTGGCGAGCGGCCAGCATCGCTTGTTTCAGACGGGCAAAGGCGATCATGTTTTCATCGGCAAGCGCTTCGGCTTCGCGGATCAACTTTTTGAGGTTTACAGCGTCATTACGGATCATGTCGGTCATTTTGTCGTACTCCGACTTCGCCTGTGCCCCTCAGGAAAAGCCTTGTTCGTCTACGGGGACGACCGCACGCTCAGCCAAGGCTTCGCTGATCATGAGCGCGGCTGTCGCCGTCAGGACGGCTGCGGCCAGAAGACCAAAAGCAATCCCAACAATCGCCGCGAGGCGAAGCATGACGGCGTGCTCGCCATCGAGCAGCCCGGGGACTACCTTTGGCTCTCCTGGCTGAAGCCAAGGAGCCCGATCGATCAACGGAGAGACGTCGCTTAATTCGACCGTCGGTGTGTTGTCCCGGCTCCCCATATCGAAGCCAAAAACCGTCGCGGGGACCTGAGGAATTCTGTATGCATCTTCGCTT
>JBCDKX010000348.1:0-1516 GCA_038746055.1 Pseudomonadota bacterium | reverse complement strand
CAGCATTGATAACAGTCTTGGCGCGCACGATTTCTTCGCCCACATCAGTCTTCAAAATCGCGCTCCAAAGCCCGGCTTGGCTCTTGAGATCAGTACACTCCGTGCGCGTACGGATGGTGGCGCCGTGCTCCGCTGCATCCATGCAATTGAGCACCACCAGTCGCGCATCCTCAACCCAGCAATCGGAATATTCAAAGCCGCTGGTAAGGCGATCCTCGAGCACCGCAGCGTGGGGCCCCTCACGCAGGTCGAGTGTCTTGGTTGCAGGCAGTAATTTACGCCCACCCAAATGGTCATAAAGAAACAGACCCAATCGCAGCAGCCATTTGGGGCGCAAGCCTTTGTCGTGTGGCAAGACAAAGCGCATCGGCCATACAATATGCGGCGCGATTTTGAGAATGCGCTCACGCTCGATCAGGCTTTCGCGTACCAGACGAAATTCCATATGTTCGAGATAGCGTAGGCCGCCATGGATCAGCTTAGTCGATGCGCTTGAAGTATGCGAAGCGAGATCATTCTTCTCAACCAACAGCACTTTCAGGCCACGCCCGGCCGCATCGCGGGCAATCCCAGCACCATTGATGCCTCCGCCGATAATCAGCAGATCATATTCGCTTACTTCAGACATCATGCCTCTTGCAGATGGTAGATTACCGCGCTGTCAGGATAAAGCGGTGGAGTTTGCATGCCGAACTCCATTAACGCAGCACCTGAGAAAACACAGCCCTCCCCGAGAAAATCTGCCGCATCGACGATTGAGGGTCGCTTGACTGCAGGATCTGTTAACGGCCAGATGATCTTCACTCGGTAGTCCGCCTGCGGATCGAGCCCTTTAAAAAATACGCGCTCAGGCGCTGTTCGCGGCTTTGAATCCAAAAGCGCATAGCTGAATAGCGCTTCTTCGCGATCCGGCGAAACAACTCCCACAATATTGGCATGAGCTGCTGATGACACACGGTGGAATACCCCTAGATGCAGGAGCTCACGATGCGTTTTGTAAGTCGCGATACCCTGGGCAAGTATAGCCCGATCCGCTTCACTTTCGCGGTTAAGATCTAGCTCCAGACCCATATGGCCGAACAAGGCGGTCGCCACGCGGAATTCCATCGTGAAGCGGCGGCCGGTCACATGGCATCTCTCCGGCCCGACATGGCTGCCAAGGACCCGCAGAGGAAAGAAGTAAGACGCACCCCTTTGAATGCGCTGGCGATCGCGCGCATCATTGTTGTCAGAGGTCCAAATCCTGTCGGTGCGGCGCAGAACACCATAGTCAGCCCTACCGCCACCCGATGAACAGCTTTCAATTTCAAGCCTTGGAAACGCCTTACGTAAGCGGTCGAGTAGCCGATATACGGCCTCCGTTTGCAGGTGCATTGCGGCCCGTGTGCCGTAACCGGGATGATGGCAATCGCGGTTCATATCCCATTTGATGTAGTCGATCTTATATTCGTCAACTAGCGCCGAAACCTTCTCATAAAGGTAATCGGACACCTCTGACTTGCTCAGATTCAGCGTG
>JBCDKX010000347.1:0-1551 GCA_038746055.1 Pseudomonadota bacterium | reverse complement strand
GGCGTGCTCATTACCCTCGGCAACGCCACACGGGTTTTAAAAGCAGCGGAAATGAGCGCGCTCGAATTGCAAAAACGCCCAGATGCCGACGATGGCGACACCACCGTCATCGCCGATGAAACCGCATTAGACAGCGCCATTGCCAAAGACGGCGGCGCGCCGGACAGCATCCTCGGGTCTTTTCTCAAGGCAGAGGTGAATGGCGACCATTGGATGGCCGCTGGCGTGAAAGACAGCGTCAACATCCTCACCAAAGGCACGGATGTCTATCAACCGCTGCGCCTGGACGATGGGTTCACCATCGCGCGCTATGCCGGGCCGGATGACCTGCTCGTCTCCGGCTATCTCTGGGAGGAGGCACGCAAAGCAGTTGCCTACAAGCCCGCCGTGACCATCGAAAGCCTAGGCGGCGGCTACGTCATCGCCTTTGCGCAAGACCCCACAACCAGAGCCTATCTGGATGGTCTCAATATGCTGCTCGCCAATGCCGTGTTCCGCGCGCCGGCACACGCCGACAAAATCCGCTAAGCCGACACTGCTGGCATGCCCCGGCTGAGTGCGCCGGGGCAGTGGGAAAGCCAGCGCTAGAAGCTGGCGCTGAGCTCTACACGAACGGTGCGTGGCTCACCTGGGAAGTGGCCTGTGCGCTCCAGAAACCCACTTTCGGCATATTCCTTGTCGAAGATATTGCGCACATTCACCTGCAGGAGATAACGGTCGATTTCGGTCGTCCACAACGCATCAAAGATGGCAAAGGACTGCACGCGTTGACCACTCAGGCTCACCTGTTCGGAAACATACTGGCCGCCAAAGGCCACCGCTGACTTGATGGGCAAAATGTCGTAGCGGGTCCAAAAACCAACCTGATGGTCGGGTGTATTGGCAAAGTCATCGCCCGCATCCACTGCAGCTTCAGACGGTATTGCATTGGACAAATCGTCGGCTGCACCTTCCAAAATCACAGTTTGATTAAAAGCGTAGCTGAACGTAAAGGTCCAGTTTTCGGTGATATCGCCAACGATATCTAGTTCGATGCCGCGGGAGCGCGCTTCACCAATTGGAAGCAACGGATCGGGTACATCTGAAAGTTCCCCAGACTGGGGATTTGGATCAGCAACCAGCAGATTTCTCTTATTTATTTGATAGGCTGCAACGGTCATGAAGACTTGTTCGTTAAACAAATCCAGTTTTGCTCCCACTTCAAAAAGGCGTCCGCGCTCTGGCGCAAATGGTCCGCCATTTTGTCCTGGTTCTTGTGAGCCTGTGCCTTGGGGTGTGAACCCGGTAGAATAATTGAAATAGATGGAAGCTGAGTCGGTTACTTCATAAACGGCGCCTGTCCGTACCGTGAACGCATCATCACTTTGTGTATTTATCGATGGATCCACGCTGGCTAAAGGTATGATTGTCTGCACTGAGTCAATTGTCTCATTATAGCCTTCAAACCGGCCGCCCAAGGAGACGAGCAGCTTCTCAGTTACCTGAACTTGATCCTGAATAAAGAAGGCCCATTGGTCGAAGGAGACTGTGCGGTCGGTTTCCACAAATGGG
>JBCDKX010000346.1:0-1567 GCA_038746055.1 Pseudomonadota bacterium | reverse complement strand
GCTGATGCAGCTTACGCGGTGGACAGTCTCGCCTTCGGCTTCATCAAAAACGGCGCGATGGGCGCTGAAGCGATAGTTTTGTTTGATCCGGAACAGGCTGATCTGGTCAAGTATCGCCGCAAGCGCGCAGGCCATCTGCAATGCAAGGGGCGCTATTTGGCGGCGCAAATCCTTGCGATGCTGGAAGGCGACTTGTGGCTCGCGAACGCACGCCACGCCAATTCAGCTGCGCAAGAAGTCGCCAGCGGATGCGGTGAGCGCCTGATGCATCCGGTTGAAGCCAATGAGCTGTTCGTGCGGTTGGGACCAGAAGAGCGCGAGGCTTTGCGGGCACAAGGCTTCGCCTTTTACGACTGGGGCGAGGATGCCGCACGCTTTGTCACTGCGTGGGATACGCGTGACGATCACGCGGCGGCGCTCGGCAAGGCAATAGCGGCTCTGTGATCTTTCACAAATGAGTTCCGACCGACCCTCCATGCTGAGCCTGCGAGTGATCATCCCCTTCGTGCTAACTGGTACGATTTGGGGCTCGACCTGGTTTATCATCACCGCCCAGATTGACGGTGTTCCGGCGGCTTGGTCAGTGTTTTACCGCTTTACGCTGGCGACTCCGGCGCTGTTTCTGGTCGCGGTGCTGATGAAGCGTCGGCTCCGGCTTGATCGCCCGGAGCACATACTCGCGGCAGTGGTCGGCATCTTCCAATTCAGCGGCAACTTCCTCTTCGTCTATCACGCTGAGCTTTATGTGACCTCCGGTATTGTCGCCTTGATGTTTGGTTTGATGATGGTGCCCAATGCGATCCTTGCGCGGATTTTTCTCGGAGAGCGCGCGCCCGTTGGCTTTATGGTGGGGAGCGCGGTTGCGATTGCTGGGGTTTCATTCCTGCTATTCAACGAGTGGAATGCCAATCCTGATGCGGGTGTTATCGGTGGTAATGTGGGACTTGGGATTGTCCTCGCAGTGGTTGGGATCTTGTCAGCTTCGATTGCCAATGTGATTCAAGCCAATCCAACCGGGCGCGCAGTGCCGATGGTGAGCCTGCTGGCTTGGGCGATGCTATATGGGACGATCTTCGATCTTGGCTTTGCCTTTTTGACCGCTGGCCCGCCGCCTGTGCCCACAGAACCCAGCTATTGGGGTGGCATCATCTATTTGGCATTGATCGGATCGGTCATCACCTTCCCGCTCTATTACAACCTTGTGCGCGAGATTGGCGCTGGGCGCGCGGCTTATGGCGCGATCCTGACTATTTCGGTGGCAATGATGATTTCGACGTTGCTCGAGGGCTACAGCTGGAGCGGCCTGACTATCGCTGGAATGGCGTTAGCGGTGTTGGGCATGGTGATAGCGCTGCGCTCAAAGCAAGCTCCCTAGGCCTTCCACATAAGTCGGATATTTCGGCTTCCACCCCAGCACACGTTTGGCCTTACCGTTAGCAACCCGGCGGTTCTCAGCATAAAAGCCGCGAGCCATTTCGGAGAGATTGGCTTCTTGCAGCGTTTCAAGCTTGGGCGGCTTGACCCGCAAGAGTGCACAGGCATGTTCGGTCACTGCATTGCCGCTCGC
>JBCDKX010000345.1:0-1577 GCA_038746055.1 Pseudomonadota bacterium | reverse complement strand
TGCGCTCGGGCTTGGCCGCTGGGGGAATCTTGATTGAAGACGTGTCCCCATCCAGTCGAAACTCGGCCTCGCAGCCGAACTCAGTGGGAGTGATGGAAGCGGTCACGGCCTTGATCGGGCCGAGGTCGCAGGTTCGGTGAAGCATAAGTGGTTGCATGGCCGCTCTATCGCCAAGCCCACAGCGCCTAGCAAGACACTTCCCGCTCGCCTTCCACGCTGTTAAGCGCGCAGCCAAGATGACTGACACCTCTTTCGATTCCGACCTCCTGCGCCTGCTTTCCGAGCGCGGCCACCTCCACCAGATCACCGATCCGGGCGCATTGGACACGCTTGCGAAGAAACAGGTTGTCACCGGCTATGTGGGTTTCGATCCGACAGCAGCCTCGCTGCACATAGGCAACCTCGCCTCGATCATGCTGCTGCGTCGCCTCCAGCAAGCGGGCCATCGCCCCATCGTAATCATGGGCGGCGGCACGGCCAAGGTGGGCGATCCCTCGGGCAAGGACGAGACCCGCCAGATGCTGACCGGAGAGCGGCTTGCCGCCAATATCTCGGGCATCAAAGGATCTTTTGAAAAGATCCTGCGCTTTGACGACAGTGAAACCGGTGCGCTGTTAATCGATAACGACGATTGGTTGAGCAAGCTTGGCTACATCGAAATGCTTCGCAGCGTGGGCCCGCATTTCACTCTGAACCGGATGCTCACCTTTGACTCGGTGAAAACACGGCTTGATCGTGAGCAACCGCTGAGCTTTCTCGAATTCAACTACATGATCATGCAGGCCTATGATTTTCTGGTCTTGGCCCGCGAATATGACTGTCGCTTGCAGTTGGGCGGAAGCGATCAATGGGGCAATATTGTCAATGGGATTGAGCTCAATCGGCGCATTGATGGGCGTGAGGTGTACGGCTTCACCGCGCCGCTGATCACGCGGGCCGATGGCGCCAAGATGGGCAAGTCCGTCGATGGGGCCATTTGGCTCAACGAAGACGCCCTGCCCGCGTATGATTTCTGGCAATATTGGCGCAACACCGATGACCGCGATGTCGGCAAATTCTTGCGGCTCTTCACGGATCTGCCGCTGGATGAGATTGCTCGCCTCGATGCGCTCGACGGCGCGGAGATCAATGCGGCCAAGGAAGTGCTGGCCAACGAAGTAACAGCCCTCGTGCGCGGCAAGGATGCCGCCGCAGCCGCGCAAATGACCGCGCGCGACACCTTTGCAGGCGGAGGCGCGGGGGAAGACTTGCCCACGCTGGCTGTGGGCGCGGAAGGTTTGCGTGTGGGTGTGGTGCTTACTGAGTTGGGTTTCACCGCCTCCAACGGTGAAGCCAAGCGCAAGATCGCGGAAGGTGCTGTCAAGCTGGACGGTGAAAGCGTCTCTGACCCCGGATTCGTGATCCTTCCTGGTGAAGCCGCTTCACTCAAGCTAAGTCTCGGCAAGAAGCGCCACGCGATAATCACGCGTTAAGCGTTTGTTCTAAAGCCTCTTTGCGCTCCTACGTTGGTGTTAGGCAGCCGCTTTACCAAATGTCAGCCTTTATGGCGCATTACGGAAAGCCAACACCAACGGAAG
>JBCDKX010000344.1:0-1628 GCA_038746055.1 Pseudomonadota bacterium | reverse complement strand
GGTATCTGGCAAGACTGGACCAAAGGCGAAGACCCGATCCGTAGCTGCGCCATTGTAACCACCTCTGCAAACGCAAAACTCCAGGCCATCCATCACCGCATGCCGGTGATCCTGGCACAAAAAGACTGGCCCATGTGGCTTGGTGAGGCCGGCCATGGCGCCGCAACCCTAATGCGCGCCGCGCCCGAGGATACCCTTTCGTTTTACCGTGTTGATCCAGAGGTAAATTCCAACCGCGCCTTCGGCTCACAACTGATAGACCCCATCCCTCTTTCTCTTTGCTGAAAGTATCCTGGCAAAGCTCGACGGGCGAAGCCCTCTCAATCGGTCGGCACGTATACAGTGCTTGGCGAAACTCAACTTCGCCAGGCTGCCATCATCGACGCCATATCCAGCATACGGCAGGAAAATCCCCACTCATTGTCATACCATCCAAAAACGCGCAGTAACCCACCTTCAGACACAGAGGTCTCCGGCCCGACCATGACTATCGATTCAGACCGTGCGCGCAGATCGCTGCTCACAAGGGGTTGCTCTGTCCAACCGAAAACAGAGCCACTAGCGGCTTCCAGTAGCAACTTGTTGACCGTCGATGGGCGAACCCGATCCTGCGTTTGCAAAGTCAAATCAATGCATGAGACGCTCGCCGTCGGTACACGAATAGCTCGGGCCTCGATGCGACCTTTGAGATGCGGCAGCACGAGAGCGGTCTGATCATGGGCGCTTGTGGTCGTTGGCACCATTGATAAAGCAGCCGCGCGGCTGCGTTCCACCACATCCCGAGGCTTGTCGACCGTCGGTTGGCTCCCAGTATAGCAGTGCACCGTTGTCATTTGTCCGCTTATCAGGCCGAATGCGTCATCGATTAGGCGCACCAGCGGTGCCAGAGCATTCGTGGTGCAGGACGCGTTCGACACGATGCCCTGCCCAGCATATTCCGTCTCGTTAGCTCCCATTACGAGGGTCACATCAGCCTCGGCGGCGGGTCCAGAGACAAGGATTTTTCCCGCACCAGCCGCAAGACCGCGTTCCGCGACTGCGCGGGCACCTCCCATTCCCGTGCATTCCAGAACCACGTCGACACCGGACAAATCAAGCTGCCCAAGATCAGCCGTTCCGTGGAAAGCTATGCGCCGTTCACCGACGATAAGTGCATTTTTATCCGTACGAATGTGTTCCGGCCACGGACCGAACACACTGTCAAATTGAAACAGGTAGGCGCAGGTTTCCAGCGGCTCGATATCGTTGATCAGGACCAATTCGAAACCCTCGCCCTGACGTAAAAGAATCCGCAGCAAGGTTCGCCCAATGCGGCCGAAGCCGTTAATTGCAATGCGGGTTTTTCGCTGTTCCATCTGGCTCATCCCATATGAGTAAGCATTACTGACTTTTATAGTGCGCAACGCATTTGAACAGCTGTGAAATATAATTTGATCAAATTATTAGAATAGATCTCGTTCAAGCGCCGGATAGCGCAAGGCCATCGTGATAGTACGAGCAAGAAAGCTTATCATAAGCGCCATCCACAAACCGTGATTGGCAAAGGACGGCACCAGCAGCAGAGCAAATACGACGTAAACCAATAGACTGAGTGCCATCATGTTGCGCATGTCTCTGGTGCGTGTTGC
>JBCDKX010000343.1:0-1780 GCA_038746055.1 Pseudomonadota bacterium | reverse complement strand
CTCAATCGCGCGCTTGTGACTGAGCGCGCCAAATATGGTCGGTGCAAAGTCATCGGCGTAGAGAAACGCAATGGTTTCAAGCAGGCGCTTATGCTCGCGCACTGCCCATTCGATTTCGGGGTCGGCGGGCTTGTCGATCACAGCGGAATAGCGTGCGTAAAAGCGATCAATCACGGCCTCGAACACGCCATCCTTTGAACCGAAATAGTGATAGGCAAGGCCGTTTGAGACACTGGCCGCCCCGGCAAGCTGGCTGATTTCAAAATCCCCGCCGGTGTCGATGATCAGCTGCTCGGCCGCATCAAGCAGAGTTTCGCGTCGCAATTCCTTCTTCGATTTCGGCTTTTCAGCAATCTCAGTCACACGAACACCATATTTGAATTGAATTCAATTTAAAAAATGTTAGAGTGCGAATCATAATTTGACAAGCAGGGATGAGAGTCATGGTTGAAGCAATTCTGGATAACGCAGACCAATGGGATCGGGCGCTGGCACCCCATCTCGGAGGGCGATCGTTTGAGCAGGCGTTCGAAGAGTTCGACCGCGAGGGCTATATCATCTTCGAGCGTGTGCTTGATGAGACCGCGATTGAGCGGCAGATTGAGGCGCTCGAAGTCTGGCTTTCCCAGGATGTGCGTGGTCGCAACAACTTCGAGGGGGCCGATTCCAATCGTATCTATGGAATGATGGCCAAAGATCCTATCTTTGCTGACCTGATCTCGCATCCTTTGCAAATGGCTTTTGGCGAGCGTGAGCTCGGCCGCTCCTTCCTGCTTTATGCCTGTCTTGCGATCAATCTGCTGCCCGGTGAAACCGCACAGCCGTGGCACTATGACGACAGCCACTGCAATCTTGCACGCCCGCGCGCGCCTTTGTCTATGTCAACATTCTGGTCGCTGACGGCGACAACCGAAGACAATGGGGCGACCGAAATCATCCCCGGCAGCCACAAATGGGCGGACGAGCGTCCCTACGGCGCGTCCAGTCCCGACGATTTTCTCACCGGCAAAGTGGATGATGATCTGCCCGACGGCGCCCATCCGCAAGGGATCAAGGCAACCATGCCTCCGGGCTCGCTGATGCTCGCGAAGGGTACGCTCTGGCACCGGGGCGGGGCAAACAACTCAGATGATCGGCGGCTGATTGTGACGCCGCAATTCTGCATGGGTTGGTGCCGTCCGCTTGAGCAGCAGTTGCTCGTCGTGCCGCCTGAGAAAGCGGCTAAACTGCCCAAACGTGTGCAGGAGTTGCTCGGCTATTCGATCCATGAGCCGTTCATGGGCTATGTCGACGGTATGCATCCAAAACGTGTGCTTGAGCATATTTAATATGCGGCCTCACGCGGGTTGAGTATGGCTTGCCAATTCCGCACTTGCGGTTGGCGGGCAAAGCGACGATGAATTGGTCAAAGGAGAAGTGACCATGCCTTCTGCGCCACTGGCCAATCTGATCAATGCCTGCCTGCTCATCGCAATGTCAGGCTGGGGCTTTCTCGCTGCGGATAAAGTCTCTTACACCGCACTTATTCCTGCAGCTTTCGGTGTGGCACTCTTGCTGTGTCAACCTGGCGTGAAGTCGGAAAACAAGGTGATCGCGCATATTGCAGTGCTGCTTACCCTGGTTGTGTTCATCGCGCTGTTTATGCCGCTGCATGGAGCGCTGTCCGACGGCAGAACACTGGGGGCTATCCGCGTCGGTTTAATGATGCTGACGAGCTTAATCGCGATGATCGCCTTCATTGGCAGTTTTCGGGCTGCAAGAAAAGCGCGAGAGGCGGCTG
>JBCDKX010000342.1:0-1850 GCA_038746055.1 Pseudomonadota bacterium | reverse complement strand
GGGGTCTATCTTGCGCGATGCGCTTGCAGAGCCTTGGTTTTGACAGCCAGATCGTTGAGGCGCTCGATGCTCCGGGCGGGCGGGCGTATGTCCGGCGCGCTGATGGCTTTACCTTCGATATGGGGCCGACCGTGCTGACGGTGCCGCATTTTATCGAAGAGCTCTTCAGCCTTGAGCGTGACAACGCGAAACTCGATGAGCCCGACTTTCCAGCCCATATTCTGGGTGACAACGTGCGAGTGCGCAGCGGCGTTTCGGGTGGCCCCAACACGAGCAAGTATGTGGACATCATCCCGATCCTGCCGTTCTATCGGATCTACTTCGACGATGGCACTTTCTTCGATTACGACGGCGATCCGGTGAACACGCGCGAACAGATCAAGCGCTTGGCGCCCGAAGACTTGGAAGGGTACGAGAAGTTCCACGAGCACGCAAAGGCGATCTTTGAGCGTGGCTTTCTCGAATTGGGCTATACGTATTTTGAGAGCCTTGGCTCGATGATGCGCGTGCTTCCCGATCTTTTGAAACTGGGTGCGGTGCGATCTTTATTCGGGCTGGTCAGCAAGTATTTCAAGTCGGATAAAATGCGCCAGGTGTTCAGTTTTGAACCGCTGCTTGTTGGTGGCAACCCGCTTAAAGTCCCGGCGATCTACGCCATGATCCATTTTGTTGAGAAGACCTGGGGCATACACTACGCCAAAGGCGGCACCGGAGCTCTAGTTGCCGCCATGGTGCGCAAATATGAAGAGCTGGGTGGGCGGTTGCACCTCAACGCCGAAGTGGCCCGGATCAATGTGCACAAGTCGGGCGGCAAACGCGTGGCGAGCGGGGTAACTCTAAAGGATGGCCGGACGCTGGACGCCGACATCGTCGTATCCAACGCCGACTACGCCACGACCTATCTGAAGCTGATCGACAAGGCGCATCGCAAGATCAATCGTGACCGCGTGATCAATTTCCGCAAGCAATCGATGTCGCTCATGGTCATCTATTTCGGTTATGAGAAACGCGACGATGACCCTGAGCTGCGCCATCACAACATCATTCTGGGGCCACGCTATGAAGGTCTCTTGAAAGAGATTTTCGATGACAAGGTGATGAGCCCTGATTTCTCGCAATATCTCCATATTCCAACGCTCACCGATCCCAGCATGGCGCCCGAGGGGCACCACGCCGCCTACACCTTGATACCGGTGCCGAACAATCAGTCCGGGATCGACTGGACGGTCGAGGGTGAGCGACTGTGCGATCGCGTCCTCACTTTTCTGAGCGAGCGCCAATACATACCGGACCTCAAGGCGCGGTTGAAGCATCTGAGCTTTGTGACACCCGACTACTTTGAGGGCACGTTGCGCAGCCATGAGGGCAACGGGTTCGGGATGGAACCGGTTCTGACCCAGACGGCGTTCTTCCGTCCGCACAACAAATCCGAGGACGTGGGCAGTCTTTATTTGGTGGGCCAGGGCACTCAACCCGGCGGCGGCACGCCATCTGTTATGATGTCGGCCAAAATGACCGCGCGCGCCATCGCCAGGGATCTGGAGGCCGAAGTCGCCTAACCGGAGTTCTTTCTGGCGCTTAATAGGGCGGAACACTAAGTTGAGCGCTTAGCTTTGGAGCTGAGTAAACTGTGGGTGAAAGCGCAACCTGCAGAAGCACTCATCTTTGATCCAGAATCGAGTGCCCTTTCACAAGCGCACTCCATTATCGCGAGTCATCGATCAGCTTCAGTTCCCCGAAAGGACAGTAAGGCAGCGTTTTTCTGATTGTGGGCCGTTTGCGGAAGGTCTGCTTTGAGATGACAGGGCTAAGAAATCAGTCGTGAATAGAGGTCTCACGAGAGTAAATGC
>JBCDKX010000341.1:0-2002 GCA_038746055.1 Pseudomonadota bacterium | reverse complement strand
CAAGGTTGCTAGCGGTATCTTGCGTCAGCTATCGGAAGATGCAGGCGATGCTGGTCGCGAAGAGCGCAAGAATAAAATCGCACAGACCAAATCAGCATGGGCGCAAGAGCTGTCTTCCATGAACGAAGAGCAGGATGATCCCGGCACCACATGGAACCAGCGCGCGCGCGCTGCAAAGCCAGATTGGATGTCCCCTCGGATGGCTTGGCGCGCGATCCAGTCTGCTCTCCCGCGCGAAGCGATCATCTCTTCTGACATCGGCAACAACTGCGCGATCGGCAACGCCTATCCCGACTTTGACGAAGGCCGCAAATATTTGGCGCCCGGCCTCTTTGGTCCCTGCGGCTACGGCTTGCCAGCTATTGTCGGCGCAAAAATAGGCCAGCCCAATGTTCCAGTTGTCGGTTTTGCTGGTGACGGCGCTTTTGGTATCGCGGTGAATGAGCTGACAGCAATTGGCAGGGGCGAATGGCCTCCAATCACACAAATCGTCTTCCGCAACTATCAGTGGGGTGCAGAGAAGCGAAATTCGACCCTTTGGTTTGACGACAATTTCGTGGGTACCGAACTTGACGAAGAAGTGTCCTACGCCGGTATCGCAAAAGCCTGCGGGCTTAAGGGTGTGGTTGCTCGTACACAAGAGGAATTGACGGCGGCCCTGAACCAGGCGATCAAAGATCAAATGGAAAATGGTGTGACCACGCTGATTGAGGCGATGATCAACCAGGAGCTCGGTGAGCCTTTCCGTCGCGATGCGATGAAAAAGCCTGTCTCGGTCGCTGGCATCTCCAAAGACGACATGATGGAGCAGGCATAAGCCGCTCCATATGACGCTTCAGCCGACAGACCTTTTGGCGAAGACCGCTCGTGATGAGCGAGCGGTCGTTGCGCTTAGTGAGGGTGCTGATCCCCGAATTGTGGAAGGCGGGCTTGCTGCGCACGCGCAGGGTCTGGCGGATATTATTCTTGTGGGGCCTGAAGAGGAAGTATCGGCTGCGTTGAGCGGTGCTGGCGGGGCAATTAGCGAGGGTATTGCGATTCATGACCCTTCGCAAAGCGATCTGACCTCACGGTTTGCCGAGGTTTACTATGATCTGAGGGCCAAAAAGGGCGTGACTAAGGAGCAGGCAGCACAAGCCGTTAATGATCCAATGATCTATGCTGCACTTTTGGTTCGCGAAGGTCATGCTATGGGAACGGTTGGTGGCGCTGTAGCAACCACTTCAGATATTGTGCGTGCTGCGATTCAAATGATTGGTAAAGCGCCAGACGCCGCTTTGGTTTCGTCCTTTTTTCTGATGTACCCGCCCGAGGATGGCCGGGAAGGCGCGCGCGCAATGTTATATTCCGATAGCGGGCTGGTGATCGATCCGAGCTCTGAGGAGTTGGCTTCAATCGCTGAGATCTCTGCCGAAAGCTTCAAAGCCTTGATGCAGGATGAGCCGCGGATTGCCATGCTAAGTTTCTCGACCAAAGGCTCCGCGAGGCATGCTACCGTGACTAAAGTTACCACGGCCACTGATGCACTCCGGCAAGCCCGTCCCGATCTTGCGGTCGATGGCGAGTTGCAATTCGATGCGGCCTTCGTGCCAAGCGTAGGCGAGAAGAAGGCGCCGGACTCTGATATTGCCGGCCGGGCGAATGTGATGATTTTCCCAAATTTGGACGCCGGAAACATTGCGTATAAGATTACCCAAAGACTAGGCGGCTACACCGCCATTGGCCCTGTAATGCAGGGGCTGAACAAGCCAGCCAACGATTTGTCACGCGGCTGCTCTGCAGAAGATGTAACGCAGATGATCGCCGTGACAGTTTTGCAGGCAAGCGCAACATGACCCGCGGCAAGCGATACCATCCCAACGCCAGCACAGCGAGTGACCCCTCGGTTGGAGCGAAAGGTGTTTAGTATGGACCAACCCAATAGCCGTATGGCGAGCTGGTTTACTGAATTACAAGCCAGGTCGCAGGTGCTCTTTCCGGGCATTGCCATGGCGATCATTGT
>JBCDKX010000340.1:0-2049 GCA_038746055.1 Pseudomonadota bacterium | reverse complement strand
GTCGCAAAAGGGCGGGGAAAAGCGCTTTGGCTTCGCTTGCTGCGGGATTCGCGGCCAGACTATGGCAATTTTACATAGTTAACGCGCCCAAGTCCCTTCAGAGCGTGATCCATGTGAGAACGTGATCCATGCCAACGCCTTTAATCTCGCCCAGTATCCTATCTGCCGATTTCGCCGAATTGGGCGCGGAAGTGCGGCGCATTGATGCGGCGGGCGCAGATTGGATTCACATTGATGTGATGGACGGGCACTACGTGCCTAACATCACCATCGGTCCAGATGTAGTCAAAGCGCTTCGGCCTCACAGCGACAAGCCTTTTGACGTTCACCTGATGATCGCGCCCGCGGACCCCTATATCGAGGCATTCGCTGACGCTGGCGCGGATATCATCACCGTCCACCCGGAGGCCGGTCCACATGTGCATCGCACTCTTCAGGCGATCGCCAAGCTCGGTAAGAAAGCGGGAGTGGTGCTTAATCCGGGTACGCCGGTTGAAGTGCTCGACAATCTGATGGACCTCGTTGACCTTATTCTGGTGATGAGCGTCAACCCTGGCTTTGGCGGACAGAGCTTTATCCACTCGCAGCTGGAGAAGATTCGCCGCATTCGTGCGATGATCAAGGCGCAAAAGGAAACAACCGGGCGCGATATTCACTTACAAGTCGATGGCGGTGTGAACGCGGATACCGTCAAGCTGTGTGTCGATGCCGGGGCTGATGTGGTGGTGGCGGGATCGGCGACGTTTAAGGGTGGTCCTGAGCAATACGCTGCGAATATCGCAATGCTCAAAGGGGGGAATTGATGGACACTCTGTTTGGGCAGCAGAAATCTGCAAGCCTTACCGAATTTGATGACGCTGAAGGTCGCTCGGCAAATGATGCCCCGGCGCTCAAATTGGGCCCCGATCAAGAGACACTGCGTGAGCAGCAGCCTGACATTGCTCTCGACGACATATCGGATAGGAGCTCAGTCGCTCCGGCTGAACCGATCGATACCTCGCGCGCGCTCGCTCTGAGCGATGTCATTGCCCCGCGCGCAAAACCCGGTGAGGCGCTGATCCGGCTGGCCTATCGCATGGGCATCCCTGGTCACACACTTGCAGCGCCGTTCACCCGTCCGCCCGCAAGACGTCTCTTGGCGACCGTTCAAAGCCCGGCGTCAGGTAACCGAGCATCGGGTATTGCTTTGCGCGCTGGCCATTTTCAGATCCACGGCGTCAAACAGCCAATCGGGACATTGGATTTCACTGCCGGCACGCGCTTGGCTCCCGGGCTTGAGCGTGCATTACACTCCTTCTCATGGTTGGCTGATCTTGCAGCATGCGCGCCGCGCGAAGATTGCGTTGGGGTGGCCGAACGGATCACCAAGGGCTGGTTGGATGCACACGAGAGTCGCTCCCGCGCGTCGGTCAGAAGCGCCGCGTGGGATGTTGAGAACGCGGGGCTCCGACTTTTGGCCTGGTTGACTCACGCTCCACTGGTGCTGGGCGGTGAGCTAAGGCCTCGCCTTTTGGACGCCATTGAAGAAACGGCCCAATGGCTTGATCGCAAGGCTCTGCGCACCGGAGCTGGTCTTGGGCAAGTTGCCGGATGGGCATCAGTCACAGCCGCGGGCTTGCTTCTGCCTCAGGGTCGGCCCCGGAGGCTCTATGGCGAAGCGGGTCTTATCAAGGCCTTGGGCGAATTGGTGGCCGAAGATGGCGGTGGGCTGGGCCGTTGCCCGCAGGGACAAATGGATGCGATCCGGGTGCTGACCGATTTGATCGCGTGCTATGAGGCGGTAGACCGTGAACCGCCTGAAGCGCTGTTGGTGATGCGCGAGTTGTTGGTTCCGCCGTTGCTGGCACTGCGTCATGGCGATGGTGCGCTCGGTAATTGGCAGGGTCAGGGCGCGATTTCAGCCGATGAGGTCTCATCCCTTATTGCCGCAAGCGGCGTGCGGACACGGCCGCTGAACGAGCCAAAGCACTGGGGATATCAGCGTATCCGAGCTGCGCAAACCACAGTGCAATTCGATGCTGGGCCGCCGCCGCGGGCGCGGCATACGCG
>JBCDKX010000339.1:0-2114 GCA_038746055.1 Pseudomonadota bacterium | reverse complement strand
GGCTTGCTGTTATCACCAACGCCCCAAATGGAGAATGAACGAGCGAGCGCGGAAAGATCTCCCATCCCATGTGATTGATCACTCCCATGATCGTTGCAATGCTTAAGACCAGCCCAAGCATTGCCAAATGTATCGGTACCAGAAACACCAGGATCGGAATCACAATTGCCCCGCTGACACTTTCGATCGGATGAAAGCTCATCGCGGTCCACACGGTCGGAGGCTTGCTCTCATGATGCACCTTGTGCGCCAGTCGAAAGAGGCTTGTCCAGTGATGCATGGCGCGGTGGCTCCAATAAAACCACGTATCTTGTGCAAAGAGGTAAATCAGAACTGATACCGGCAGATACCAGAGGGGATAGGCGGTCCATTCTGAATAAATCAGCGCAAAATCATGGTGCCGCCAAAGCCAGAACACCGCGCCCGCCGGAACGCCGTAAATCACCGCCGCAATGAGCGAGTAGCGCATCTCGCGGCTGATCTGGTGGCTTTGTTTGGCATAGAGGCCTGGGTGAGCTCGCGCAGTAATCCAGGCAAACATTCCGCTGCTCAGAAAATAGCGCAGCGCAACCATGATGCTCATCGCAGCACCGACGATAGCAAAGGCGAGCCAGACGGGCGTATCAGCGGGAACCATAAGTGAAGCTTATGACTCAGAAAACTGGCGCAGGACAGAGCATTCTGCTGGCGGACTCATCCGGCGCTTTCCAGATCGGTGCAATGCGGGTCTAGCAGCGCCGTGTTGCGGCGCATGGCGATCCGCGCAAGCTTTTCGATCTGTGCTTTGCGCCTTGCCGGTGCGAGCGGCTCCAACGGAGCCTGCCGAACGATCTCTGCATCATAACCATCGCCAACAATGACGCCGCACCTTCCCGGGCTAAAATCTTCCCGGTCGAGCGGGCTGCGGTCCAGCCCCGGTGGGACACCCCAATAGAAGCGATCGCAGAAATCGAGATAGTCAGGCCATTTATGGTCGCTAAGTAGGTCACCTCGCGCGACCTTAATTTCGACAATCACGATCTGGCCATGTGTATCGATGCCCATGAGATCAGCCCGCCGACTGTTTTTGAGCGACATCTCTTCCACACACCAGATATCATTACGGGCAAACAGCCGCCTAATGCCCCGCGCCACATTTTGGGCATCGCAGGCTAAAATATCGGGAATCGTGCTGTCCGTTGCATCCATCCCAACTGATTGGAACATAATGCGAACATCGTCAAGCATTGATAGCTTTAAGCTGCAGTCGGCTCCACCAGCGCCAGTAATGCCTCGCGTGCATGGTAGAATTCGCGCCAAAGTGCGAGCGCCGGAACGCTGGGATCCTGGCCTCGTGCCACTAAGGCCTGGAGGGCTGATGAACCGATTTCCAGCAGCGTTTCAATGTCTTCAATTCCGCGCAGCGCGCAGTCAACGCTGTGTGGCCCCGCGCGCTCGGCTGTTTTCGCAAAGCGCGCGGCCAGCCCGTCGAAGGGTTCTGGAGCGAGATCCGCCATTATGGCGATCTCACCTGCCTGCTCGTGCGTCGCTGCCCATCGATGTTGGAGTGTAGCGAAAGTTTGCGCGGCCAGCCTGGGTGACGGGCAACTTGGCTGAGTGGGAAACAACGACATAGAAACCAATTAATCGTTAGCCTCTTGCCGAATGGTTAAGCTCGGCCATGGATGGAATACCACAGCATGCGGTGGTGAGTCTTCATTGACGCCATTCGCAGCCACCACTACGCGCACTTTTGCAGTAGCGCATGATTTATGGCTGGCACCTGCATTCAACCCTTGCTAAGCGGCGCGGCTGGCATGATGAGGGCGTGCGTGTCCCGATCTTACGGACGACAGGCGCCAAGGCATCGGCACCCGTAGCTCAGCTGGATAGAGCGCTGCCCTCCGAAGGCAGAGGCCAGAGGTTCGAATCCTCTCGGGTGCGCCAGCTTTTCAATGGGTTAGCATAGCTCCACGCACTCTGTACGGAATGAGTACGGAAAACAGGGGGTTTGGCCGCCCTTTCTCCGATGTGATCTGATAGGCTCGCGATACAGCAATCTTGGTACGGCTGGCGGCCTAGGTATTTGCGGGTCCTACCTACCGGATTCGCCAGCCTTAAGCGCTAGCTGACCG
>JBCDKX010000338.1:0-2123 GCA_038746055.1 Pseudomonadota bacterium | reverse complement strand
GATCGGCCATACCCACCCGTGGCATAGACGGCCAGCCGCTCCGCTTGTGTCGGGTTGGCTGCTTTGAAGACATGGCTGATCGTATAGTCATAGAGCGCATGTAAGACTTCATCCATTACAGCTGATAAAAGCCGGGCCGTGTCCAATCCGTCTGCGCCTTGTTGCAGGCGTTCCTGTGCAATCATACGACCGCGGAAGAGCGCGCTGTGAAGTTGGTCGAGGACGATTTTACGGGCATCTGCGTGATCGCCACCATGCATTTGCGCGGCGGTCTTCAGTTTGACCCTTAAGGCGCGACCATCTACAATATCCTCAATGCGCCAGGCTTTAGGTTTTCGCTTTGAAGGAACCTGTTTATCGACAAGCGCGGGTTCAGATTGAGTCATAGTGATAACATAGTGGTATTCCGAACTCTTTGGCCAGCGATCTTATTAGCCAGTCATCTTGCCGCATAACTCTATATAAGGCACATGAGCGAAATGGCCGACACTCTGCAAACATCCAGTGATCTCGAAACGACGATGCTCGACATGGGCCGGCGCGCGCGAGCGGCGTCTGTTGCCCTATCGAAGGCCGGGAAAGACGCCCGTACGGTTGGTCTCAATGCAATGGCTGATGCGCTGGAAAGCGCCCAACAAGAGATTCTGAACGCAAACCGTTTAGATGTCGATATGGCCCGCGCGAAGTCGCTATCGCCCGCAATGCTTGATCGGCTCGCTCTTGATGTCGCGCGCTTAAACGGTGTCGTAGACGCGCTGCGCATGGTTGCGAAACTACCTGATCCGGTGGGCGACGAGATCGCGCGGTGGCTGGTTCCGAGCGGACTTGATATTGCGCGCGTGCGCACCCCTCTAGGTGTGATCGGCATTATTTATGAGGCTCGCCCGAATGTCACAGCAGATGCCGCCGCGCTTTGTATTCGCTCTGGCAATGCGGCGATTTTGCGGGCGGGCAGTGAGAGCTTGAATTCCGCGATCGCGATTGCTGAGGCGCTGAGGTTTGGGCTTAAGTCTGCAGGTTTGCCGGAGCATGGAGTGCAGATTGTACCGATGACTGACCGGGCGGCGGTTGGACACATGCTCGCGGGGCTTGATGGGCAAATTGACGTGATTGTCCCACGGGGAGGTAAAGGCCTGGTCGAACGGGTCCAAGCCGATGCGCGTGTTCCCGTGATCGGACATTTGGAGGGGCTTTGTCATACCTATATTCATCGCGCAGCTGACCCACAAAAGGCAGTCGATATCACGTTGAACGCGAAGATGCGGCGGACTGGAATTTGCGGCGCGACAGAAACCCTGCTCGTTGATGCTGGAGTGGCTGGAACGCTTTTGCCCGCTATTGGAATGGCATTGAGCGAGGCTGGCTGCACGCTGAAAGTCGATGAGGCTGCGAAGCATATCCTACCAGACGCGCAACTGGCGTCAGAAGAAGATTGGCGCACCGAATACTTATCGCCTGTTCTGTCGATCAAGATCGTTCAGAGCTTGGATGAGGCCGTCGCGCATATTGCTGAGTACGGTACGGGTCATACTGAGTGTATTATCACCGAGGATGACGTGGCGGCTGAACGCTTCCTGTCAGAGGTTGATGCAGGCATCGTGATCCGCAATGCGTCAACACAGTTTGCAGATGGGAGAGAGTTCGGCATGGGCGCTGAAATCGGCATTGCGACGGGCCGCATTCATGCACGCGGGCCTGTTGGCGCTGAACAGTTGACGATTTTCAAATACGTCGTGCGCGGCACAGGTCAGATTAGATCATAACGATGCCAAGACTAAGACCCGCGCCTCATTTGCCACCGGCGAGTACACGCACACGTATCGGCTTGTTCGGCGGAAGTTTTGATCCGCCACATGACGGGCATTTGCATGTTGCGAAAACCGCTCTGAAACGGCTTGATTTGGATGAGGTCTGGTGGATTGTCGCGCGAGGCAATCCACTCAAGGAGAGCCCCGGTGATTTTGAAGCGCGCACCGCGGCGGTGCAGATTCTCACGCGTCATCATCGCGGTATGAAGGTCAGTGATGTCGAGCTGCACGCGCATTTGACCTATACCGTTGAGACCGTTGCTTTATTTAAAGCTCATAGCCCCGGAGCGCGCTTTGTCTGGATTATGGGCGCTG
>JBCDKX010000337.1:0-2157 GCA_038746055.1 Pseudomonadota bacterium | reverse complement strand
GCTGGCTGAGCCCCGTGATCTCGGCCGCCTGCGCCACCGATCCTGTCCGTGCCAACGCCTCGAACACTTCAAGGCCCCGCAGGGTCAGCCCTTTCATCACCATCGCACATACCTTTCGCTGCGCCATTTCTGAGGCGCAGCGGGCATCAGGTCAAGGATTGCCTCGGACTCAGCTACAGATCGCCTGCGCCATCTGGCCAAAGGCCTGATACCGATCCCACAACGCATCATCGCGCGCGGTCTGCGACATCTTCAATTCCTGCGCCTGATGCGGGTCTTCGAACCACTTGGCCACGGTTTTCTGATCACTGCGCGTCAACGCCTGATCCGCCACGCGCTGAATGCAACTGCACCGCGCCCGTGTCGCCGCCGATCGATCCGACGCCAGACATGCCTGTTTGATCTTGGCCGCGTCTGCAACCGGAGCCACCGCCGTCAGCGATGCTGCACAAAATGCGATTAAGAGGAATTGTTTCATACTCATGCCTCGTTTTTGCCTGCCCGGACGGGTCTTATGCCCCTCTCGGTCTGCGGCGGAGTATGAATCAAAGTGGATTCGGGATCAATTGGGTGGTTCGAAAAAGTGAATACACGAGTCGGAAACACCCCACCCCGTAGGCCGGGCTTCAGCCCGGCGTTGGTTACGATAGAAATGGTAGCCACCGTTCTATTGCTTCAATCAACGCCTCGATTTTTTCGGGATACTTGACGGCATACCCCGCGCCGGTCGCAGGAATACCCCACTTGATCAATTTATCGACGGCGAGATCGCCTTTGCTTGCGCACCACTTGAGAAAGCTCGCCAGTCCGGAATTGAGCTTAGCTACGATTGCCTCAATCCGCTCGCGCTCTGGATGTTCCGCTTCTAATGCGGTCGAGAGTTCTTCTTCTGCTTCCCAAATCAATTTAATCGCACCGGACAAACTCTTGTCTTCAATGCTCTCAGGAGGGTCGTTCCCTCCGATACCGTGACGGGTAGAGGTTCGAGCGTTCAAACTTGCTTTGAGTTCAGCATGTGCAACTTCGACCTCACGCCGCGACTGTATGCGTTCTATTTCGGATGCGACGGCATTGGCTCCTAAATTCCAAGTCTCTTCGCGAATATTGGCTATCCGTCTTTCGAGTTCCACGTCAGCAATGTCGCCCAACAGATGGCTTTCATACCACTGACGCCAATACCTCCATTCCTCTCGCTCGTCGTCGAACAAGAAGCCAAAGAGTTTTTGGAATCTGGTGGAGTGTTTTTCTCTTCTGCTGCTGAGCGGTTTTGTCATCAGGTCTTGCGCATTGCCGCTGCGTGAGAGATGGGTCAGTTCAACGTCCAAATCAGCGATGAATCGCTTCTGCAACGACGCTCCTAAGCTGTGCCCAGCGTAAAACGTGTTTTCGGCGCTAGCAGGATACCAGTCATTTGCTTCTTTGGAGAATGGGATATGAGATTGACCGGGACCGTATCTGAAGCTTATCGCGATGCCAGTTCGAGGGCGCGAGAGATTGGTTAGGTTTACGCCCAGGTTATGGTGGAACTGAAAGTTACCGGCCATCAACCAGAGTCTTGTACCCTGCTTGTCCACCAGAGTAGTGATGGTACGTCGATGATTGTCGTACTGTTTGGCCAATAGAGCGGCGCGAAAGCACTGAAGGAGATAGAACTCCCTTTGTTGCTGCGAAAACTGATTGAGTTGGACTGGATAAGATAGGCTTCTAAGTATCATGCGCGCGAGAGCTGCGAGGTGCACCTTCGTTTCTCTGCGTCGGGACAGTTCTTTTACGAACTCCTCAATTTTCTCGCTTGCCCCATCCATCTAATCCACCTTGACCAACCCACGATTCCTCTACATATCCGCAACCCATGACAGACCTCGCTCATATCCGCAATTTCTCCATCGTCGCGCATATCGATCATGGCAAATCCACCCTTGCTGACCGGCTCATCCAAGAGACAGGAACGGTCAAGGATCGCGACATGAAGGAACAGCTGCTGGACAGCATGGATATCGAGCGCGAGCGTGGCATCACCATCAAAGCCAACACCGTCCGCATCGACTATACCGCCGACAATGGTGAGCAGTACGTGCTGAACCTGATCGACACCCCCGGTCACGTGGACTTTGCCTATGAGGTCAGCCGGTCGATGCGCGCGGTCGAAGGCTCGCT
>JBCDKX010000336.1:0-2269 GCA_038746055.1 Pseudomonadota bacterium | reverse complement strand
GCACCTGATCTTGCCCTGCCAATCCCGGTCCAAAGGTTCTCCTCGGCATAGCCATCATCGCCAGCGCTTTCGCGCAGTTCGATCTGGCGCGCCACACCTCCGCTTTTGGCGTCGAGCGACCGATCGCGGATTTCCTTGCCTGTAGCATCGTCGAGTTTTGAGAGGAGACCCTCTGCGTAGGCTCGTGCTTCAGCTTCGGTCTCGCGGACAATCACATGGGATCGGAAGCCGAATTTTAACTTGCGGTCATATTTGGCAGCGCGCTCAGTCATTTCCTCAATGGTCGCTTTGGTGTTGGCGACGGTGTCAGGCCAGGTGAGGTAGACATCGCCCCCTTGCGCGGCTGCATCTTTCGCAGCTGGGCTAAGACCCCCGAAGTAAAGCGGAGGGCACTTGCCTGAAACCGTTTTAATGCGCGGCGGATCGATGTCTAACTGGTAGAATTCCCCTTGGTGGGTGAGGTGCTCACCAGCCAACATGGTCTTCAGGATTTTCATCACTTCCACTGTTCGCTTGTAGCGCGGTCCACTTTGCAGCTGTTGTCCAGGGAGATCTGATGAGATGATATTTACCGTTAGGCGACCACCCAGAATCTGGTCCAATGTCGCTATCCGGCGCGCGAGCTGGGGTGGCCAGTCCTCGCCAATGCGCGTCGCCCACAGCAGGCGCATCCGGCGTGTGAGAGGTGCAATCGCACCTGCAAACATCGTCGTATCGATCCCCAGCTGATATCCCGACGGCATCAAGATATTGTCAAAGCCTGACTTTTCCGCCTGAAGCACGATGTTGCGGCAATGCTCCCAAGTTGATTGCAAGGCGGGGTCTGGTACGCCGAGAAACTGGTAATCATCGTCACAAAGGGCTGAAAACCAACTGATTTCACATTGACGATTATCCTTCATGACAATTCTTCTCCCTTTGCAACGACGAGCATTTCATACCGAGCTCAATCATCGCTGTTTCCCCATTCCATATGCGCCGCCCGCGCTGCTGCAAATGTTGACAAAAAAGTGGAGCCTGCTCTTACGAAGGCGGGAGGAAAGCCGATTGGCGCCGCGCATTCAAGCCAGCCATGAGCAACAGGCTCACCAGTCCAAAAGTCATTCCAGCTATCACCAGCAGGGATGAACACACTCCGTGTAGTTGCTCCTTGGGTGATGACGGGTGCGACCAGCAGATCGCGACCATAAAGATACTGATCCTGAATTGAATGGGTTTGCGGGTCATCCGCGTAATGCAGAAACATAGCGCGCTGCATTGGCAAGCCGAGGCTTGCGACCTCACGGTTTACTGATTTGCTGTAAGGGGCGAGGGCAGCGTGCAGGCGGGTCATGGCGGCAAAGTGGTCAAGCAGCTCCGGGTCGCTATCCACCTGCAGATTGTCTTTGGGGCGATTGCCTTCATGGGTACGCATAAACGGGGTAAAGACCGCCATTTCTGCCCAACGCATGATGAGCTCACGCGTTCTGATCAGACCATGGAGACTGGTATAGCCGCCAATGTCGCTATGACTATGCCCATTGCCGACAAGCCCGACGGAAAGTGCAGCGGTAATCGCAGTACCAATCCCGTCATGCCTCGAAAAATCGACGCATTGGTCACCAGCCCATAGCAAAGAGCAATGCCGAGAAAGCCCGGCACCGCCTGAGCGCATGAAGAAAACCGCTTCGTCCTGGACGCCGCAGTGTTCCGCGGCTTGCTCATTCACTTGTGCCCACAGGACCGGCCAACGATTGTGCGCCTTCATGGGGTCGCTGCCATCATGCAGGGTCGTATCTGTTGGCAGATACTCGCCAAAATCCGCCATCCAGCCCGCCATGCCCAGATCAATCATTTCCTCGCCTATGATTCGTTTGGCGAACCAGTCACGGGTTTGTTGACGAGTCAGATCGATCATTCCGCAATCAAATTCACCAAAATCTTCGGTATATATATCACCGCCATTTGCATGGCGTACCAAGTGATCACCGGCCTTGGCTTCGTCAAACTGCTTGCCATCGATGCACAGATAGGGGTTTACATAGCCAAGGAAGCGAATTCCGCGCTGCTCTAACTTCGCGATATGCGACTTGAGATCAGGATATCTCTCAGCATTGACATGCCAATCCCAGAACAGCCTGGATCCGAAACTTGTCTCACGGAGGCCAACCCAATCCTCGCACCAAATTGCGTTAATGGTGACACCAGAATTGAGCATATGCTCCAGCCGTTCAAAACCTACAACTCCGTCCTTTAATCCAATTGTCGTGCCCTCAAGCGCCCAGTCGGG
>JBCDKX010000335.1:0-2294 GCA_038746055.1 Pseudomonadota bacterium | reverse complement strand
TCATTGTAAGCGGTGACAATACCGATATTAGGTCCGCGATTGTTCTTGAGTGCATCTTGATCTTCAAGCGCACCCGCGAAGGCATGGGCAAGCGCAGAGCAGGAGACCGAAGCGCGTTCAGGTCTGCGATCAGCCTCACGCCGCATCAGATCAAGATAGGCCCCGCGCGAATTGTGAGAACGTTCGGTTATTCGCGCGGTCACTTGAGCAATAACCGGGTGCAGCTCACTCATGCCAGCTAACCCCATCGCGCTCGGTCAATGCGATCGCGCCGCTTGGTCCCCAGGATCCCGCCATATAGGTCTGTGGTTTGACATCATGCTCGGCCCACTGCGCGCGAATGCCATCAATCCAGTTCCATTGCGCTTCGACCTCATCGCGGCGGACGAACAGGGTCTGATCGCCTTTGATAAGGTCTAGCAGAAGACGCTCGTAGGCGATGCGCCGCTGTGCTTCGGCAAAGGCATCGGGCATGGTGATGGCAAGCGGCACCTCGCGCAGGCGCACGCCATCTTCATCCAGTCCGGGAACTTTGGCCATCAGCGAGAGTGTAATGTTCTCTTCCGGCTGAATCTCAATCAGCAGGCGGTTGGGGTTGAGGCCCGCACCGGTCCCTTCAAAGATTGAGTGTGGCACGCTGCGAAACTGTACCAAAATCTCGGTTACGCGCTCGGGCAGGCGTTTGCCGGTGCGCAGGTAAAAGGGCACGCCCTTCCAGCGCCAGTTGTCGACATGGCTTTTGATCGCGACGAATGTTTCTGTGTCAGACGGCTGACCCAATTCTTCATCATAGCCTGGCACCGCCTGACCATTACTTGCGCCTGCACGGTACTGCCCCGTTACCGTTTCGGCAGCGCTCGCCTGCCGCAGGGCGCGAAGCACTTTCACTTTCTCATCGCGTACCGCGGTTGCGTCAAAGCTGGTGGGTGGTTCCATCGCCACCAGTGCGAGCAGCTGGAGCATATGGTTCTGGACCATGTCGCGTAAAGCGCCCGCATCGTTGTAAAAGCCCACTCGGCCCTCAAGCCCGACTGTCTCCGCCACGGTGATCTGCACATGCTCAATCACCTGCGAATTCCAGATCGGCTCAAACAGAATATTGGCAAAGCGCAAGGCCAGCAGGTTCTGCACCGTTTCCTTGCCGAGATAATGGTCGATCCGGAAAATGCGCTCTTCCGGGAAGGCGGCGGCCACGGCGTCATTGATCTCAGCAGAGGACGCGAGGTCGGAGCCAAGTGGTTTCTCAAGGCACATCCGCACCTTCTCACCGGTCAGTCCTGCTCGTTCGAGTCCGGCAATAGTCGGTCCAAACAGACTTGGCGCGGTGGAGAGGAAGATTGCCAGCCCGCCGTCCGAGGTGCCGGCGCTGTCGATCTTTGCGGCGAGATCGTCAAAGCCATCAAGTGTGCTTGCATCCAACGGCTGATAGCTTAGCCGATTGAGGAACCCAGCCATGCCGCCCCGGCGTTCAGCAGGCAGAAACTCTTCCAACGCAGCACGCGCCAGATTGCGGAATTCCGCATCATCAAGGCTCCTGCGCGCAGTGCCAATGATCTTGAGGTTTTCGGGTAATAGCCCGTCTGCATCAAGCGCGCAAAGGGAAGGCAGCAGCTTGCGCCGCGACAGGTCGCCGGTTGCTCCAAACAAGAGCAGTCGGTCGGCGGCAAATTCTTGGCCAGCCATTTTTGTCTCCTCAACGCGCAGATTCTGCACGCACACACCCATAGCCTGTAGCAGGGAGAGCTATATGTGGACCATAGTTTGCATAGCTATTCAAATGCTCATCAAGCTATTTTAAGAGCGGTCACGAGGCGAAAAGAGAGGGATCGACCATGGAAGATCTGCGCAAAACCGCACGGGTCACCAGTTTTGACGTGGCCGAACGCGCGGGTGTCAGCCAGTCAACCGTTAGTCGTGCTCTATCCGGCTCAGCGGTGATCAGCGAGGCGACACGCGAGAAAGTCATGAGCGTCGCCCATGATATGGGCTACTTCGTCGATGAGCGCGCAGCGCGTCTGAGGCGCGGCCATACAGGGACTTTGGCTGTTGTTGTAATCTGCAAGCCCGGTGAGCGCGCGCGCGATGTGAATCCATTTTCCTACGCTTTGCTGGGTGGGATTTGTGCGGCTGCTGCTGAACAAGAACTCGAAGTTCTGGTCTCACTTCAGGCTGAGGAGGACAAGCTGTTCGGCCACTATGTGGAGCGCGGGCAGGCCGAAGGGCTGATTGTCATCGGTACCACTGCCAACCGCTTGGCATGGGACTACTTCCGCGATGTTGGGGAGACGGCTGGC
>JBCDKX010000334.1:0-2322 GCA_038746055.1 Pseudomonadota bacterium | reverse complement strand
TTAAACGGCGCGCGCCATGGGCTGCCATGCTCACATGATCCTCTTGGTTTGCCGACGTTGGTGTCGAGTCCGTGGAACAGGGATTGGCCAAATGCTTGTTTTCGCTCATCAAAGCGGCAGTTGTGACCTCGGCAATCATCAGTCCGGAATTGAGCCCAGGATCGGGTGTCAGGAATGGTGGGAGGTCATAGCTCAACGTCGGATCAACCATCAGGGCCACGCGGCGTTGGGCTATCGACCCGACCTCAGCCAAGGCAAGGGCAATCTGATCGGCGGCGAAACTCACCGGCTCGGCGTGGAAGTTCCCTCCGGAGAAAATTTCGCCCGTCTCGGCTATGACCAACGGATTGTCGGTGACGGCATTGGCCTCAGTCGCCAGTGTACGTCCTGCTTGGCGCAATAAATCAAGTGCGGCTCCGGTTACCTGCGGCTGGCAACGAATGCAGTAAGGATCTTGCACCCGCGTGTCGCCTTCCCGGTGGCTTTCGCGGATCACACTACCAGCCATCAGACGACGCATTTCCTGTGCGACCTCGATTTGCCCCGCATGCCCGCGCAGCGCATGAATGGCAGGCTGCAGCGGAGCGGTGGAGCCCATTATGGCGTCGGTGGAAAGCGCAGAGACCAGCACCGCCCCACGCACCAGATGCCGGGCCTGAAACCACGAGGCCAACGTACAAGCGGTTGAAAACTGTGTCCCGTTGATAAGTGCGAGGCCCTCTTTCGGACCAAGTTGCACCGGCATAAGCCCGGCTTTGGCAAGCGCTTGATCGCCAGGCATGCGCATGCCCTCGAAAAGCGCCTCTCCCTCACCGATCATCACCAGAGCCATATGCGCCAGAGGGGCAAGATCGCCCGACGCCCCAACAGAGCCTTTGACCGGTATGATCGGCGTGACGCCTGTTTTAATCATGCCCTCCAGCAGAGCGCATATTTCCCACCGAACGCCCGAAGCGCCGCGGCCAAGCGAGACCAATTTCAAGGCCAGCATCAATCGCGTTGTGTCCGCCTCGAGCGGCTCACCTATGCCGCAGCAATGCGAACGGATAAGATTTGCTTGAAGCGTAGCGGTGTCTTCCTGCGGTATCTTGACCGAAGCAAGTTTGCCAAAGCCTGTGTTAACGCCGTAAACCGGCGCGTATCCAGCTGCCGCTTTTGCGACTACTGCGGCGGAGGCAATCACCATTTCTCGCACCTGGGGTTCAAGTCGCAGGTCTATCTCACCACGCCAGATATTTTCCAGCTGCTGTAAAGTCACATCGCCGGGCGTCAAATTCAGCATGGCACACCCGCAAAGTAACGTTGATACAATAGATTAGCGCCAATATGGTAGCTGAGTTCGGCAGGGTCTTCTGCATCCCAGATCGCCAAATCCGCGCGCATGCCCGCAGCGATTATGCCACAATCGTCCAAGCCGAGAGCCTTGGCAGCGATGCGAGTGGTGCCACGCAAAGCCTCTGATGGTGTCAGTCGAAAAAAGGTGCAGGCCATGTTCATCGCCAGAAGCAGCGAGCAAAGCGGGGAGGAGCCGGGATTTAGATCAGTGGCAACCGCCATTGGCACGCCTGCCTCTCGAAAAGGATCAATTGGCGGCACCTGCGTCTCTCGCAGGGTATAGAACGCACCGGGCAGCAACACAGCAACGGTGCCTGCTCTCGCCATGGCCTGAGCATCTTCGTTCGTCGCAAATTCAAGGTGATCCGCTGATAAGGCCCCGAACTCTGCCGCCAATACCGCGCCACCTGAGTGCGATAGCTGCTCCGCATGCAGTTTGATTGGAAGGCAGAGGCTTTGCGCTTTTTCAAAGACGTAGGCGATTTCTTTGGGGCTAAATGCGATATTTTCGCAAAACCCATCGACCGCATCGACAAGGCCTTGATCCATTGCTGCATCGAGGGCTGGTAGACATATTTCATTAATGTAGTCAGTAGATGAAATCCCTTTGGGCACGGCATGCGCGCCCAAAAAGCTGGTGCGTACACGGATTGGTCTTTGGGCTTCTATTTGCCGGGCGACGCGAAGCATTTTTAATTCGGTCTCCTGGTCCAAGCCGTATCCGGACTTCACTTCTAAAGCTGTTACGCCTTCAGCGATTAACGCGTCGACGCGTCTGAGCGCAGATGCGAGCAGTTCCTCTTCGCGTGCCGCGCGGGTTGCATTCACGGTAGATAGGATACCGCCTCCGGCACGGGCGATCTCGGTATAGCTTACACCTTCCAACCGCTGTTCGAATTCGTGCGCACGATGCCCGCCATGGACCAGATGAGTATGGCAGTCGATCAAGCCGGGGGTCACCAGTCGCCCGCCAAGTGATGTCTCAGA
>JBCDKX010000333.1:0-2362 GCA_038746055.1 Pseudomonadota bacterium | reverse complement strand
TGGATGCAGCGGAGCACGGCGCCACCATCCGTACGCGCACGGAGTGTACTGATCTCAAGAGCCAAGCCGGGCTTTGGAGCGCGATTTTGAAGACTGATGTGGGCGAAGAAATCGTGCGCGCCAAGACTGTTATCAATGCTGCTGGCCCATGGGTTGATGCGGTGCTGGGCAATGCCAAGCAAACCGATTCTGAAAGCAATCTGCGGCTGGTGCAGGGAAGTCATTTGATTTTCCCCAGACTGTTTGATCACGACCGCGCGTACATCTTTCAAAACAAGGACAATCGGATCATTTTTGCGATTCCTTATGAGCGCGATTTTACGCTTGTGGGAACAACCGATGTGCTGTGGGAAGATGACCCGGCAAAGGTCGAGATTTCGGCGCAAGAAAAACACTATCTGTGTGATGCGTTAAATGAATATCTGCGCACTGATGTGACCCCTGAACAGGCCGTCTGGGACTATTCCGGTGTGCGTCCGCTTTATGATGATCATAAGTCAAACAATTCGACGGTGACGCGCGATTATGTGTTCGATCTCGAAAAGCGGAACGGAGCGAAAATTCTCTCAATCTTCGGGGGCAAGATCACAACCTATCGTAAACTCGCCGAACATGCGCTTGAAAAGCTTGGAGTAGATGGCGGCGCTGGTTGGACGGCTGAGAACGCTTTGCCCGGCGGTGATTTTGATCCGATGCAATTTGAACGGTTGCTTGCCGACCTTCAGAATCAGTACCTTTGGGCGGATGAGCAGATGCTGCGTCGCCTACTGCGTGCTTACGGAACACGAATGCATACAGTCCTCGACGGCGTGACAAGTAAGAATGGGCTGGGAGAACATCTGGGCGGCGATCTTTATGCGTGCGAGCTCAACTATTTGTGTGAGCATGAGTTTGCACAGGAGCCAGACGATATCCTCTGGCGGCGCAGCAAGCTTGGCCTTCATCTGGACGATGCGGCCCACGCCAAGGTTGCCAGCTGGTTTGCTACCCGGAGGACTGCCTAGTGACAGATACAATGGTCCTGCCACGTTCAATTGGGGCAAGGCCGGTTTATTTGCGCAAATATCGCAAGGCTGACGGGCGGATGCTGCGGCTGTATGGTCGCGGATCTCATGACCTTTTGCCAAGCGTTGAGACAGCAGAGCCAATCGCGCAAGGTGGAGAGATACGCTATCATCCCCTGCGCGATGAATGGAATGTCTATGCCGCGCACCGACAAAACCGCACCTTTAAACCTTCAATGGCCGATGATCCACTCGCACCGACATTACCGGGCGGCGTGGAAACCGAAATTCCCTTTGCCGATTTCGAGTTGGCAGTCTTCGAGAACAAGTTTGCGGCATTTCATCATTCTGCAGCAATTGCGACCGAGCGGACGGGAGTCACAAGTGAGCCAGCGCGTGGGGCCTGCGATGTTGTAGTCTATGCCCCTGAAGCCGTTGGAAGCCTCTACACGATCGGTCAGGACCGCCGACGAGTGTTGATCGCAGCATTGATTGATCGCTACCAGTCCTTGTTCGAAGCAGGCTGCGACTATGTCTTCCCGTTTGAAAATCGCGGTGATGAGGTGGGAGTAACACTTCACCACCCGCACGGGCAGATTTATGGGTTTGACCGCATTCCAAGCGTACAGCAGTGTGGAATTGACGCTTTTGCAGGTGGCTATGACCTTGCCGCCGAGATTGCTCAATGTGCACCAGATTACGGGCTTGGCAGTGAGGGTGGGGTTGCCGCGTTTGTGCCGCGCTTCGCGCGCTTTCCCTACGAGGTCTGGCTTGCGCCTGAGAGTCGGCGCGAGGGGCCTTGGGATTGCACTGATGAGGAACTTGAAGGTTTGGCGCATTGGCTGGGTGAGATTACCCGTCGATATGACGCGCTGTTTGAACAGCCGGCCGCGACAATGATGGCGTTTCACGCGGCACCGCGGGGCGGTGCTAAAGGCTACCACTTCACTGTGCAGTTTTACCCGCTGCTGCGCGCGCCGGGCCGGGTAAAATATCTGGCCTCGGTTGAGCAGCATACCGGGACTTTTACCGTTGATGTGATGCCCGAAACGGCCGTTAAAGCCTTGCGCGAGGTCTAATATGGCAGGCTTCGCAAGCGCTCCGGGGCGGGTCAATTTGATCGGCGAACATATTGATTACAACGGCGGTATGGTCCTGCCAGCAGCGCTATCTGTCGGAGTGAGCGTTGAACTTGAAGCGCGTGATGACGACACGGTAACACTCAGCGCTGACCAATATGATGAACCCGCTGTGCGTCACCTAAATGAGGAGGCCAGGGGCCATTGGTCCGATGCCAGTATCGGGGCTTTGCGTGAAGCCCAGGCGCTGGGATTGCTCGAGGGTGGGGCGACGCTCAC
>JBCDKX010000332.1:0-2383 GCA_038746055.1 Pseudomonadota bacterium | reverse complement strand
CGAGATATCCATCGCCAATCTGCGCAACCTCGGTCTGCAGATTTTCCAACCTGAGTGTAAGACGCCGCAGCAGCGGGTACGTGATGAGCGCAAGAATGACCGCGAGCAGTAGGAGAAAGATTCCCATAATTGTCCAGTCGCCCGGCGCTGACATGCGGTTGAATTCAATTGTCAGATACCGTCCGTCCTCCAGCCTAGTGTACCATTGACTGCTATCAATGGTCTGAGACCATTCTCCAATCCTTGCGGTTTGAAAATCAGGCGAAGCGGGCTCTGCGGTAGCAAGCACCAGTTCAGTCTCACCATCATGAACGGTGACCGATACATCGAGCGTCTCCGCAAGCTGCCTTGCCGTTTTGAGCTGTCCCCCCAGCCCAGCCTGCTCGGATGGGAATGTGACAGCTGCGAGCGTCAGGGTGCGCTCAAGAACCTCTTCTTCGTAGTCATCAACTCCGAAGGCGTTCCAGAGAACGCCAGCTACAGCGACAAAAGCAACGATACTTCCGAGAAAAATCGCGCAAATCCTGAGATAGAGCGTGCGAATAAGCAATTTTCAGTCCTGCGCTCGAGCAAAGACATACCCAGCACCGCGAACTGTAATGATGCGCCTTGGTTGCTTGGGATTATCTTCGATCGCTGCCCTGATACGTGATATGTGGACATCAATCGACCGATCGAATGCATCGATATCATTCCCGCGCAGATGATCCATCAATTGGTCCCGACTCAATACTCTTCCAGCCCTGCGAGCCAGAGCAGCCAATAGCTCGAATTGATACGATGTGAGTTCGCACGGCTGACCGTCAACTCTCGCTTCAAGGGCCGCAAGATCGATCTCAAGCCGACCAAACCGGAGCATCTCTGATTGGCCCACGGGGTCAGCCCGGCGAAGGATCGCACGCAAACGAGCAAGCAATTCTCGCGGCTCAAACGGTTTGGGGAGATAGTCATCAGCGCCAAGCTCAAGTCCGACAATACGGTCGAGTGGATCGCCGCGCGCTGTAAGCATCAGGATCGGTACGTTGGAGGTTGTCCTGATCTGGCGACACAGCTCCAATCCGTCGCGATCGGGCAGCATGATATCAAGTATCAGCGCACCATAGGCATCGCGTTCGAACTCACGCATTCCTTCCTTACCGTGCGTGACCGCTGTGACGTTGTATTCAAACCCCTCGAGGTAATCCTTAATCATCGCGCTGAGGCGAGTGTCATCTTCGATCAGGAGAACGGGTTCACGCACCTTGCTATCTGCGGTCATTGGCAACCATTCCGCAAGTCATGAATAGAATGAAAGACCATCCTTGCACCATGCGAGCGCAGTGTTTCGGTTACATCTCGGCTGCGTGAAGAAATGTAAAGCGCGAGTCGTGAGCAGCTTTACGCTTCTTCACATAAGCGAAATCCGCGAGCAAACCGCTTCCCGTAACTCACCCGAAAACCAACTAGGATTGCTCAAAGGATGCAGATCAGATGAACACTATTTTGAATTTTCGCGTTCTCGGCCTTCCAGTTGTTGCCACGTCGGTGGGCAGCTTCCTGGTCCTGGCGACGATGTTCATGTGGTACGGCGGCTTTTTTGTTGAACGCTTCCACCCACTCATGGGGATTGTCGAAGAGCAAGTCACAACCGAAGCCCTAGGTATTTGGTATCATATCGGAATTGCGTTTACGACCATGCAAGGCATTGGCATGGCAAAGTTACTGCAATGGCGCGGGTGGCCGGGTGTTCTCGGTGCAGCCGAAACCGGCGCGACTGCAGCGCTGATGCTGGGGTGTCCCGTCTTCGGCTACCGCCTTGTCATTCTGCCTGAACACAGTGTGGAACTGTTTTTTATCAACACATCGGGGTTGATGACCGCATGGACGCTGGCGGCTGTTTCGATAAGCGCGCTGATGCCAAAGCGAGCCTCTGATGCAACGACCGCCAAAATACACCAAAACCTCGCGGCATCTTGAACTTCAAATTTCATTACGAAACCGACAACACAGAGCAACTCGGCCACGCCACGGTTGCTACCACTAAACACCCCAGAAACTGTGAGGCCTATATGAGAATCACAACGACTTCAGCCGCCATAAGCGCTCTTTTCCTAGCGTCACCGGTTTGCGCTCAAGATGAAAGGATTGATGAGCCGCAAGGCAGGCAGGATCAGCCACGCGGACTGCAAGTAACGCTTGGGGCCGGCTTGTTCGTTACGCCTCAGTATCCCGGGGATGACGACTATCAAATCAGCGCCTTTCCAAACCTAGCGATTCAATATGACGATCTGGTCAACGTAAACGTCCAAGGTATTGAAGTTAATGTGGTCAACGGCGGCGGCTTTAAGGCGGGTCCGTCGATCGGGTTCAACTTCGGACGCGACGAGGACGGAAGCAATCCACT
>JBCDKX010000331.1:0-2425 GCA_038746055.1 Pseudomonadota bacterium | reverse complement strand
ATGCCCGCATCGGGAAACAAGTCTGAAATCGGCATCATGGCCGAACCGATAATGCCAAATGCATGCTCAATACCGTGCATCTGGAGAACCTTTACGAAAGCTTCTTCCGTGGTCATTTTCATGGCGTGTTTCCTCATATTTATATAGCGGCTGGGCGTAAAATTGGGCGCTGCACAATGTGCAATGCCTTCCTTCTAGCAAACTTACCAACCTGTCTTGGTGCCAACCGTTAGAGACAGTAGTGCCAATAATTTTGGCCGCACTCCCCCAATTCCCTCAGCAACCTGCATGGCAGACCACAACAAAAATGACTAGATGCAACGACCGCAGTATGCATTCTTTGAGACAAAAAGTCTCATTATATAGGTTATGATGTCGCTAGACTTGCACCTTTGAGTAAGCATGACCTCAACTTGGTGCCAGATTGCGTTGGGATTCACTGGAAAGTTAGAAGCTGTATGGCTTTTTACGCCAATGAATATAAGCCACCCAAAACCAGACGAAACATGGCTGCCAAACGAGGCAAGTCTTGAATTCCGTGTGTTTGACAGCGCGCAAAGCCTGCTTCCCATCGTTCCGGCGTGGCAAGCCTTGGCCAGCCAATGCCACACTGGCTACAGTTTTTTCTGCAGCCCGCATTGGGTGATGAATTGGCTCGACGCGTTTCCAGACCATCGATTGCGCCTCGTCACCGTTTGGCGAGGGGGCATGATGGTGCTCATGGCGCCCATGGCGGATTGCTCCATCGCCGGTTGGGTGCGCCAATGGTGCTGTGCGTCCTTCCCCGAGGCCGGCTATGGCGGCGTGTTGGTCTGCCCTTCAGAGGAGCCAGCAGAACTCACCGGGCTTTTGTTGGAATTCCTGAAAGACCAGGCTGAGGCGGATATCCTTGTGTTCCCGTCAGTGCCAAATGGTACGGCGTGGCTGCCCGTTGCGCCCAGTGTGCAGACGCCAGCGGCCGGCGCATACGCAACCATGATGGATGTTCGCAAAGATGCGAACGTGGCCAATTCAAAGAGCAGCAGGCGTAATCTTAAACGCAAGCGCCAAAAGCTGGCCGGTGAAAGTGAACTAACACTTGAAAAGATCGACCACACCCATCCGCTTGCAGGCTCGATAATCGACACCATGATCGACTGGAAAATTGCATGGTTGGACGAGCGCGCTTTGGTGGGCGCATCCGTCCGGTCTCAACCGTTCCGCGTCTTCCTCAAAAATCTGATGAGCGATGGCGGTGCGATGAACGCAAACACTCCATTTTGTCTCGCTTTATGCCGCGATGGGGAGCCTGTCACCGCCTCATTATTTCTACCAGACGCCAATATTCTGCACTGCTACTTCACTGCGTTTGACCCAGCTTGTGGCGAACATTCACCGGGAATGGTGCTTATCCAGGAAGCGCTGGATTGGATGCGCAAGACGGACTGGGTTTACTATGATTTTGAGGGGTTTCCGGAACCCTATAAAGACAAGCTTGCGACTGATCGCGTGCCATTGGCCGACCATGCCTTTGCTCTATCAAAACGCGGTAGCCTGATCGTGCAATGGCGTCGGGTGCAGCTGCGGCAGCGCATAAAAGCGCTGTTCTACAAATTGCCCCCGTCCATCCGAAACGTGATCTTGAGCGGCGTCAAAAAATAGGCTTTGAGCGCCTACTGCCGGACGAATTGAAATTCGGATGTCCGCCTGCTCTGACCGTCCACCTGATCTATGACCGTTTGCGAAAAGCTGTTTTCGCCGGTCCGCCGCAGGACCATCTCGGCGCTCAGGTCGCCGTTCACTTCACCGGCCCAGTTTATCTGCATGCGCAGAGTGTCGCCGCTGATGCGACCCATCAATTCAGCTGGCCCTGACCGTGAACCTGTGTACGTGCCGCGCACGGAACCATTGTCGGAGATGTTTAATTTGAGGCCGAGGCTGCCGCGCAAAGGCCCGATGCCACAACTGCCGTCCATCATCACCTGGGTGGGGGTTTCATCGACCGAAAATCGACAACCAGCCCGGATATCGCCCAAGCTGTTCACAAAGGCAGACCCTTTGCCGCGCCATTGCCCTTCCAGACCATTCATCATGGCAGATGCGGAGCCCGCGGCGAAAGCAAAGACAATGGTGGCGGCAAGACAGACTTTAACAATCATCATGTGATTCCTTCACAACGAACGCTAGCGCCGGAGTTTGGTTCCTCAAGCTTTCATGATGAGCCGGGCCATCACAAAGCCTTGTTCCGATGACCGCTAATGATTGTTACGCAGCTTGCTCTGAAATTTAGAAGCTACGTCCTGATAGTCCGGCGCATCGCGCAAGGTCATACCCTCAGAAAACGGTTGCACCATCTCTCGGAAGTATTGCTGCCATGGGGTCTGGCTCTCAGGCACACGATAGCCGCCATCGGCCATCAGCTCATCGCGCCGTGCCTTCATCTCAT
>JBCDKX010000330.1:0-2474 GCA_038746055.1 Pseudomonadota bacterium | reverse complement strand
TATTTATCTCGCGCAAGCTTGCTCTGGCGATGGGCGGCAACCTTGAAGTGCTCGCTCAGGAAGTCGATGACGAATTGGTAGGGGCTCAATTCAGGCTAACTTTACCGGACTTTTCCGCCAATTAAACATCCCTGCAGCATCAATAGACGGTGTGTGTACCAACGTTTTTTGATGCTGCGGTTCATGTAAAAGCTCTTCAGCGTTGCCCGACTGGGATGTAATCGCGCTGGGTCGGTCCTGTGTAAAGTTGACGGGGACGGCCAATGACCTGTGCTGGATCAGAGATCATCTCGTTCCATTGTGCAACCCAGCCAACAGTGCGAGCCAACGCGAAGAGCGCGGTGAACATCGTGGTCGGGAACCCAACGGAACTCAAAATAATGCCGGAGTAAAAATCGACATTGGGGAAGAGCTTTTTCTCCTTAAAGTAATCGTCGTTCAGAGCGATTTCCTCAAGCTGCAGAGCAGTTTCGAAGACCGGGTCAGTGGTCTTCAGCGCTTCAAATACTTCGCGCAGGGTCTTTTGCATGACGGTGGCACGAGGATCGTAGTTTTTGTAGACGCGGTGGCCAAAGCCCATCAGGCGGAATGGATCATTCTTGTCCTTCGCACGCTCGATATAGTGCGGAATGCGATCTGGTGTGCCGATCTCTTGCAACATATTCAGCGCGGCTTCATTGGCACCGCCATGGGCAGGTCCCCAAAGGCAAGCAATGCCTGCCGCTATACACGCAAAGGGATTAGCGCCTGACGAACCGGCCAGACGTACGGTCGAAGTTGACGCGTTCTGTTCATGATCCGCATGCAGTATAAAGATTCTGTCCATAGCCTTCTCGATGGCTGGGTGAATCTCATAGTCCTCCGCTGGCACACCAAATGTCATGCGCAAGAAGTTTCCAGTGTAAGACAATGAATTATCGGGATAAAGGAAGGGCTGCCCCACCGCATACTTATAAGCCATCGCTGCGATTGTAGGCATCTTTGCAATTAAGCGGTGCGAGGAGATCTTGCGGTGTTCTGGATCTGAGATATCGGTGCTGTCGTGATAAAAAGCAGATAGTGCGCCAACTACGCCGCACATGATCGCCATCGGGTGCGCATCGCGGCGGAAGCCGCGATAGAAGGTCATCAACTGCTCATGCAGCATGGTGTGGCGCGTGATGGTATTCTCAAAATCGCTGAGTTCATCCGCGCTGGGAAGTTCGCCATTAAGCAGCAAATAACTCACTTCCATAAAGCTCGACTGCTCAGCCAGCTGACCAATCGGATATCCGCGGTGAAGTAGCACGCCTTCCTGGCCGTCAATATAGGTCAGTGCGCTCTCACAGCTGGCCGTAGATTTATAACCCGGATCAAAGGTGAAAGCATCGGTTGCGCCGTAAAGCTTGCGGATATCAATCACATCAGGCCCTGTGCTGCCTTCGAGCACTGGAAATTTGTGAGTTGTACCGCCAAGTTCGAGCTTCGCTTGCTTGTCAGCCACCATGTTTCTCCTAGTCAATATTTCCCTGTCCAGTCGCTCGGCGCTTCAAGCAGCTTGCGCGTTGATGCGAGCTAAGGATTCATCCCGTCCTAAAAGGACTAGTACGTCGTAAATTCCAGGCGAGGTTGTCGTCCCAGTAAGGGCAGCACGCATTGGCTGCGCCAGCTTGCCAAGGCCTAGATCCAATTCCTCAGCGAGCGCCTTCGTAGTGGCTTCGAGATTCTCGATTGTCCAGTCATTTTCAGCGGATATTGCATTAGAAATGGAGCGAAGCCGTTCGCGACCCTCTTCATCGAGCAGTTTTGCGGCTTTTTCAGTCATTGTGAGCGGTCGCTGAGCAAAGAGAAAACCAGCGCCGTCAGCAAGTTCATCGAGATTCTTGGCACGTGTTTTGAGCACAGGCATAGCCTTGGTCAACAGGGCAAGGTCGACCTTCGCGTCGATCCGCTGAGCCACAAGCGGTGCAAGCTCGGCATCATCCTGCTCCCGGATGTAATACCCGTTGAGGTTTTCGAGCTTCTTCAGGTCGAACCGAGAGGGGCTTTTGCCGACACCAGACAGCTCAAACAGCTCAATCGCTTCCGCCCGAGTGAGTTCTTCACGATCACCGTGCCCCCAGCCAAGGCGCAGCAGATAATTGAACAATGCATCGGGCAATATGCCAAATTCATCGCGATAGGTCTCTGCACCCAAAGCACCATGGCGCTTCGATAACTTTGCCCCGTCGGCCCCATGAATTAGCGGCACATGTGCGTAGACAGGATCCGGCCATCCGCCTTCAATAGCATCCATTGCGTGGTAAATTGGCAGCTGACGAAAGGCGTTGTTCAAGTGATCATCGCCGCGGATAACGTGGGTCACTCCCATGTCATGGTCGTCAACAACTACAGCGAGCATATAAGTCGGTGTGCCATCTGCGCGCAGGATGATGTAGTCATCAAGCTCTTCATTTTTTACCGAAACACGCCCCTGCACGCGATCTTCAATGCTG
>JBCDKX010000329.1:0-2494 GCA_038746055.1 Pseudomonadota bacterium | reverse complement strand
CGCGGTGACTTCGACTGGCACAAGCACGATACTGAGGACGAGTTATTTTTTGTCGTAAAAGGCCAGATGCGAATGGCGTTTCGCGACCGGGAGGAAATCGTCAATGAAGGCGAGTTTATCATCGTCCCGCACGGCGTGGAGCATCGCCCAGGCGCTGTCGGTGAAGAGTGTCACGTCCTGCTGTTGGAACCGGCAACAACAGTCAATACAGGCGATAATGTCACTTCGAAGCTGACGGTGACGGACCTCGACAGGATTTAAGTCAGCCCATTGATTGACTGAGCCGCTTTCAATTTCAACGAAATTGCGATGGGCGATCAAACCAAATCTCATGTCCTGTGTGTGAAAGTCGTTCGAAAGACATGAGGAGAGGACGCATGATCAAGCAAACACGACTTCTCGCAGCGAGCTTACTGGCATCTGGAATGGTCGCTTGCGGGCCGAGCGAGCGGATCACGGCCACGCCTGAAGGCGGGCAGATCATCGAACGCTCAGGCAAGGTCGATATCGTTGTGACCGACGTGACGACGCAAATGCACGAAGACGCTGTCGCCGAGGCGCGCGCCACCTTTGATCATTTCCTGACCATGCAGGCCGCTCAACTGCCGGGCTACGGCCAATTTGCGGCAAAAGTCGCGCTGCCGACCCGTGACGGGAGCAAGGAGCATATCTGGGTGAACGGCATTAAGCGCAGTAAAGGCGCGTTTTCAGGGGTCTTGAACAATGATCCCTATAATCTCGCTGATGATCTGAAAATAGGCGACCGCGTTACTTTTAGTGTCGAGCAACTCACCGATTGGGGGTACTCAGAGTCGGGTCGCCAGAGAGGCCATTTCACAACGCGCTTGCTGGCTCAGCAGATGCCGGAGGCTGACAGAAAGCAACTTCTTGCCATGCTGCATACATCGCCCATGCCGAAGGTGATCTCCGCAAGCCAATAGGCGGCCTTTTCAGCTCCTGAAATCCAACAAAATTTGGTCGCTGACACCGATTGCTTGACCCCAAGGGGGATGACATTCTAACGCTTCGCTAAATTAATCGCGCGGACGTTATGGCAGAACTCCTCCTCGAACTCTTTTCTGAAGAAATTCCCGCCCGGATGCAGGCGAAGGCCGAGGCTGATTTGCTTGCAGCTGTGCTTAAGGGATTGAGCGAGGCTGGGTTAGAGCCGAGCGCGAGCCGATCCATGTCGGGCCCGCGGCGTTTGACCGTGGTCCTCGACGGACTGGCCTCCCGTTCAGCCGACGTTGAGGAAGAACGCAAGGGCCCGAAAGTTGGTGCGCCAGAACAGGCGATCGCTGGCTTCCTGCGTGGGGCAGGGCTGGACAGCATCAATCAGGCTGAAGTGCGCAGTGATCCGAAGAAGGGCGATTTCTACGTCGCCGTGCGCAAGATTGAAGGCCGCAACACCAGCGATATCGTCGCCGAGATCGTCCCGCAGATTGTCCGCAATTTCCATTGGCCGAAATCGATGCGCACGGGGCGTGGCGAGTTGCGCTGGGTCCGGCCGTTGCAGCGCATCCTATGCGTCTTTGATGGCGCGGTCGTGCCTTTTGATGTGGACGGTCTGACAAGCAGCAATGAGACTGAGGGCCACCGCGTTCACGGTCGCGGGCCCTTCAGCGTCACCACCGCCGCCGAATACGAAACCGCGCTTTCCGGCGAGGGCCACATCATGCTGACCCGTGAGGCGCGGCGCGCCAAGATTGAAGCCGAGGCGAAATCGGTGTGCGAAGCGGCAGGGCTGGAACTGGTCGAGGATCGCGGCCTGCTGGAAGAAGTGGTTGGGCTGGCGGAATGGCCTGTGCCCATCCTCGGAGAAATGGACCCTGCTTTCCTGTCACTTCCACCGGAAGTCATTCAGCTCTCCATGCGCACGCACCAGAAATACTTCGCCGTGCGTGACCCCAAGACGGGGAGCCTCGCGCCGAATTTTGTTGTCGTCGCGAATATCGAGGCCACCGATGGCGGCGCTGCCATCGCCAAAGGCAACCGCAAAGTCCTCTCAGCGCGCCTCGATGATGGGCGTTTCTTCTGGGAGAATGATAAGCGCACGGGCCTCGAAGCGATGGCGCCGAAACTCTCGACCACTAAGTTCAAAGACGAGCTTGGTTCTATCGGTGACAAGGTTGAGCGCGTCGCAGCGCTCGCGCGGGAATTGGCCTCGAAAGTCGGTGCGGATGCCGATCTGGCTGAGCGCGGAGCGCGGCTCTGTAAGGCCGATCTGGTCTCTGAGATGGTCTATGAATTCCCGGAACTGCAGGGCGTGATGGGGCGTTATTATGCTCTGGAGGCGGATGAACCCGCCGCTGTCGCTGATGCCATCCGCGATCATTACAAACCGCAAGGGCCAAGTGATGCGGTCCCAACCGATCCTGTTGCGATTGCCGTCGCGCTCGCCGACAAGCTCGATACGCTGGTCGGCTTCTGGGCCATTGATGAGAAACCGACAGGGAGCAAAGACCCATTTGCATTGCGGCGTGCGGCGTTGGGT
>JBCDKX010000328.1:0-2530 GCA_038746055.1 Pseudomonadota bacterium | reverse complement strand
GTGATGGGCGGCGAGCAGGCGGCCAGCGTGCTAGCCACTGTCCACCGCGACGCCGACAAATGGAGCGAGGGAGAGGCCGAAGCCTTCAAAGCCCCGATCCGGCAGAAGTATGAGGACGAAGGCAACCCCTATTACGCCACCGCAAGACTGTGGGATGACGGGGTGATTGACCCTGTGCAAACGCGCGATGTGCTGGGTCTGGCGTTTGCGGCGACGCTCGAGGCTCCGATTGCGGAAGCGCCGCGGTTTGGGGTGTTTAGGATGTGATGATGAGGCAATTTCTGTTTGCTCTGTTTCTCATAGTCTCTCCGTCTGCGGCGCATGCGCAAGCGGCAGAATGCAGGGCTTTGATGCATCAATTCATCAAGGGTGGCGATAGCAGCACGGAACAGATGTATAAGGACGCCGCATGGACCGATGCTGTGATCCTGAGTGTAGATGGAGAGGTGTTGCCGGTCCAGGAAGTCTACTTTCGTGGGGCCGGTAAGATCGCAGTCACGTTTGAGCGCGAGGTAAAAGTCCTTCACTCTGATCCAAACGTCCAGCTTATCTCCAACAAAGAGATTGTTCAGCATTATCAACGAAGTGTCTTTAGTGGTGACTATCATGTCGCCAAGAACCAATATCGATGCGAAAGACGAGGTGTTGAGTGGAAGATTGTTTCGTTGATCGTTTTGAGTCTGCACCACGGAACCAATGAAGCTGCGAAGAGGCGATATCAGAACTTTTTGGAAACCGGAAGCTACTGACCTCTTCGATTGGATCAAATCCCTCTCGCTTTCCCCTGCGTAACTGCTAGGCAGATTATGAGATAAGAGGAAAGCCATTTGCGCCATAACGAAACCCGCAATGTCACGCTGCTGTCGCGTATCGTGAACCGGATCATTCTGTTTTTCTACTGGCTCAGGGGTTGGCGGATCATTGAACGCTTTCCCAAGGAGGTGAAGAAGTGCATCATTGCGGGCGCTCCGCACACCTCAAACTGGGACTTTGTGTTCTTCGCCGGCGCTACCAAAGAGGAAAAAGTTCAGCCCAATTTCATGGGTAAACACACCCTCTTCCAAGGCATGATGCGCAATTTCATGCTCGATATGGGCGGCATTTCGGTCGATCGCCGCAAGGCCGGAGGCACCATCCAGCAACTCAAGGAAGAATTTGCCAAGCGCGCTGAGCTCAATCTTGTGATTGCCTGTGAGGGCACGCGCAAGTCTGATGGCAAATGGAAATCGGGATTTTATAACATCGCCAAGGCCGCGGGGGTCCCGATTGTGCTTGCCTATGCTGACAATGACAAGCGTACCATTGGTTTTAGCCCGCCCATGATGCCATCGGGAAACTATGGCGAGGATCTGCTTAAGATTGCCGAGTGGTTCCGCTCCAAGATACCCGATCTTGATCGCTATAAAGTACTGGAACAGCAGGCAAAAGATATAATCGCGGGCAAGAATGAGTTTTGATTTCGGCAAGCCTGAAGTAACCTCAAAGTCTTGCCGACAGAGAAATGCGATTTTGCATCGCACCAGTTTTGTGAAGTTTGGTCTTCAAACCTGACAGTGCCTTCCCTATCTTGAGCAGCAGACAGGAGGGCGCCCTCAGCCATGCCTTTGAGCGAAGAATCTCGAAATCAAGAACGTAACCGCATTGCCAGTCTTGTTCTTGATCTTGTCCGGGAACGCGGAACTGAAATCAGCTATAACACTGCGCATACCGAAAGCGGCCTCTCTCGCAGCCGGTTCGAATGGGTTTTCGAGGACTACGATGACCTGTTCGACACGATCGCTGCAGTCTGGCTGGCTGATCATATGAAAGTGATGGAAGAGGTGGTCACATGCGATCTCCCGTCCAACCGCAAACTCTATGAGTTTATCCGTCGTCGTTTCGTGATCTCGCGTGAACGGTTCCGCGAGGACCCTGAATATTTCACCATGCTCTGCGAAATGGGGGCGGCTAATTTTGAGCGGGTTCGTTCCTACGTCGACCTGGCTGACCACTATTTGTGCGAGGTCATCGTGCAGGCACAGGCCGATGGCTATCTCGCCGGACTTGAGATTGATGAGGCCCTGTCGCTCATCAACCAAATGCTCTCAAACTACATGATCCCCGATGCGCTTATCCATCTTGGTGAAAAGCTGACCGAAGATAAGCTTGCTCGGATCGTTGATACGATCTTTATTGGCCTCTCACGTGAAGCAGGTGACGGTGTGAAGGGCGTTAACACCATTCGTGTCGCGGCATCCTAGGGCCTGCGCCTGGCTCCTCAACGATCGCGGTCTGATGTTCGCTTGAACTGCAGCACATTCGCAGGACGCTTATGCCGCAACGCAAGACGCCGCTTATCCGACAAGGCATATTTCAAGCTGGCACCAACCATTCCGGTCGATATCAATAGAATCAGTGCGGCCCAGAACCAGTGTGGAAGCCACAGCGCCGCTTCGATTTGACCGGTGTCTGACAGGATGGTCTTACCTCCGATCTCAACGCTTTCAGTGAAGAAATAGCGGTAATCGCTGAACATACTCATCGCGCCGAG
>JBCDKX010000327.1:0-2531 GCA_038746055.1 Pseudomonadota bacterium | reverse complement strand
TGGTATGCGCTTGGAGCGGCAAAGTGCGATGATTCCATGATGAGGCCGTGATGTCTGGGTAAAAAAAGCCATGGCACCTCACCGCTGTGATCCGTCATGAAAGCGCAATACTTCGGGCTTAGGTCCGGTCCGATCAGCGAGTAAGGGGATGGTCATGACATTCACATTGGAGGGCGCTCGGGTGATTGTGCCGGGCGATGTTGTTGAAACGACTGTCACCGTGTCGGGCGGCGTAATCTCGGAAATCGGCGGGCCCCCACAAGGCGAGGTGGTCGATGCCTCGGGCCACATTGTCGCTCCGGCGATGATTGACGTGCACGGCGATGCGTTTGAGCGCCAGTTGATGCCGCGGCCTGGTGTCTTTTTCCCCATAGAGGCCGCGGTCATCGATACAGACCGGCAGCTGGCCTCAAATGGCATCGCCACGGCCTATCACGCCATAACGCTCAGTTGGGAGCCTGGATTGCGCGCGACCGAACGTGGACGTGAGGTGATGGAGGTCATGCAACGCCTGGCCTCCCGCCTGACCGTGGAAAACCGCGTGCAGCTTCGGTGGGAGACGTTTGCTTTTGAGGCGCTTGAGGTCATAGAGTGGGCGCTTGGCGGGCCTTTGCTACCCTCGATCGCCTTCAATGATCACACGTCGATGACAATGCGTGCCTTCGACATTCCCATCCAGGAACGCGCCTTTGAACTCAGCCCCGACTTCTCAGTGGCATCGCTCGACGATGTTCGCATGACACAGCGCACGAAATCCAAGGCTGCGCGCGCGGGGCTGTCCAATGAAGACTACGTCAGGCTCTTGGCGGATGTCTGGGCCCGTCGCGAGGATGTGCCGGGTGTGATTTCTCAGGTCGCAAGCCTTGGCCGCGCGGCAGGTGCACCAATGCTCAGCCATGATGACACCCGCGCCGAGACGCGCAGCTATTTCCGCGACCTTGGTGCCTCTCTTGCGGAGTTTCCGATGGCTTTGGAAGCCGCGCAGTCCGCGCAAGAGAACGGGGATCAGATCATCTTCGGGGCCCCCAACGCCGCGCGCGGAGGCAGCCATATCGGCTCTCTTGCAGCGGCCGATATGGTCGAGGACGGGCTATGTGATGCGCTGGCTTCAGATTACTTTTATCCCGCCATGTTGACGGCCATCGCGCGCCTCAACCGTGAAAAACGCGCGCCATTGCCGGTGCTTTGGTCGCTTGTCTCGTCAGGACCGGCGCATGCGATGGGACTGTCAGATCGAGGCGACATCCGAGTGGGCCAACGCGCCGATTTGGTCATGCTGGATTGGCCTGACGAAGGTGCGCCATCTGTGACCGGCACGTGGGTTGCTGGGCGCGCGGCGTATCGCGGGGTCGCGTCTTAGGTGACCGATGGATCGCAGGCGGGGCAAATGTTAGGGCCTTTGGGTGCGTCTTCTGTGCAGCTGACGAGACGAACATAGAACCGCTTTAGCTGGAATTTTTGTTGTCTGAATTAGGGGATTGGGTGTGATATTCTCAATAACGCTCCGGAGGTTATCCACAAGCGTCGAGAGTTGCGTGAGGGTTCAGAAGAGCAAGTTACAAACGCAGGTAGTGCGACAAAAAGCAGGCCGAGATCGCAGGTTCGTTCGGGGCCGTCGCTGTGATTGGCCTTTCTTCAGAATTCGCTACTACGGGTTTGCGGCCGAAATTCCGTGCAAAGATAAGCAAGAAACGCAGCCGCGATTGCTCGCGCGTGACCGTGCGATTGTCACCAGACGATCACGCCAAACGTCAGGATTTTGCCAACGGCTTGTCGCTCATCGGATACATGCGCGCCAAGGGATTGAACGAAGACTTGCCGCGTCGGCGCGCTTCAGGTGTTCCGATTGAAGACGATTTCGCAATTGCGAAGATCATCGTCCTGCTCGGACACTCGCGCATCGCAAACAATCCCAATCAGCTTGCCTATCATGCCAATGTCGGTGCGCTTGAGTTTGATGATACTGCCAAAGAAAATATAGAGGAGGCCTAGACCTGCATCTTGGACATACGCCCCCTGTTGCTCAAAGCGCTGGGTCACAAACCTTCTTCCTTGTCGGCAATCAACGTGGCCACTGCTGCGATCTAAAGCGCAAAACTTGGTTGGATGCGTATTTTCTGCGATGGCATTGTCGCCGCACCCAATGTATTCAAATTCCGTTATGCCGCAGTTGCTCTCGATGAACTTCGAGAGCGCCTTCAAGGAACGCAGTGGGTTTATTCTCTTCGAGCTTGGCAGTGCCACGCAGGTTTGGAGATAGCAGAAAGGTGCCACCCTGCAGCCGTTGTAAAACGTAAAGCATGACTGTCGCGGGTCGTTTGTCTATGACCCTCGATGTCCTTTCAATTCAATTTACAAAGTCTACCTTATCGGCTCTTTGTGAACCAGCAAACAAGCTTTGGGTGGCGCTGAGATAGGGTGCGGTTTGTTTCAGGTCTGGCCCAGCCTCTGTAGTAAACTTTTGATTCGCTTGTGTGCTTCGATTGCAGCCTTGGCGTGAAGTTATCGCGCGCTGCAGTGCAGAATTTGCT
>JBCDKX010000326.1:0-2540 GCA_038746055.1 Pseudomonadota bacterium | reverse complement strand
GGGTTCAACAGGTATATCAGGTACAATCCCGGCATCTGCCAAGGGGTTACTTTGCGTTTGTGCATCGGTGGGTTCAGTGGTCGGAGCAGCATCGGGAACGGCGCTTTGCTGAGTCAGGTCAGCCTGATTGCCAATGACTGTGGCGAGCCCAATTAAAAGCACCATTGAACCAAGTCCAAATAGGCCGATTTGCAAACGCTGCGTGGCTTCCGCCTTCGTCCCGCCCAATGGTGCGCTATCAGGCGGACTATCGCCTGTTACAACATTTCTTTTTGCTGCCTCGACATGGTCTTGAAAGTTTCCGCCGCTCATGTGGGCAAAGTAGCGCTCAATCACATCGCTGTCGATTGATAACGCGAAGGGCTTCGACGCAATCAGGCAATGGATCGGTTATTTATCTTGCTGCTAATGCTCCAACCAATCGAACACGGGCAAGCCTTTTTCGGCAAGCCACTGCGCATTGTAGAGCGTCGAGAGATACCGAAAACCGGTATCACATAGGATGGTTGCAATCTGTGGGCGCTCCTGCCCTTCGGCCACCAGCTGTTTGCCCAGCTCAATTGCGCCTGCCACATTGATACCGCTCGAAAGGCCAAGACACAGTCCCTCCTCGCGCAGCAATTGCTTAACCCAGATTATTCCCTGTTCGTCAGAAATGCGGAATTGCGTATCAATTAGCGCGCCTTCCAGGTTGGCGGTAATACGGCCCTGACCAATCCCTTCCGCCACTGACGAGCCTTCTGACTTCAACTCCCCGGTGGCGTAATAACTGTAGAGCGCCGCGCCATGCGGATCGGTAAGGGCGATGCGGATATCGGGGTTTTTCTCTTTGAGACCCATTCCAACACCGGCAATTGTTCCACCAGTGCCCGCTGCGCAGGTGAACCCGGCAATCTTGCCGCCCGTCTGCTCCCAAAGCTCTAAAGCAGTGGTTTCGATATGCGCCCGGCGATTGGCGACATTGTCGAACTGGCCAGCCCAGATTGCCCCTTCGATCTCATCCGCCATCCGGCGCGATACGTGCTGAAAGTGGTTTTGATCGGCATATTTGGTCGGCGGAACAAGGACCAGCTGAGCACCAAGTGCACGCAGCGTATCCATCTTTTCCTTCGACTGATTGTCGGGCATGACAATGACGGTTTTGTAGCCGAGCGCATTGGCAACCAGGGCAATGCCGATGCCAGTGTTTCCCGCCGTACCCTCAATCACGGTCCCGCCCGGTTTCAAGTCGCCTTGTTCCTCGGCATCACGGATCATGTAAAGTGCCGCGCGGTCCTTTACCGACGAGCCGGGGTTGGCAAATTCGCACTTGCCCCAAATGTCACAGCCCGCCGCTTTGCTGGCACCCTCAAGATGCACCAGCGGAGTGTTACCGATGAGCGATAACGTATCGCCGAATGGTTGAGTGATATTCATAACAAGCGAGTTAGGCTTTGCAGCGGCTGCTCGCAATCAAGATTAATCTTCAAGCGCCTCAGTTAGTCTTCTGGCGCGATCGTCACTTTCATCCCATCCAGCTCAGCCGTTAGTGGGATCATGCAGGACAAACGCGATTTTTCGCGGCGATGGTCAGAGGAATCGAGCAAATCATCTTCATCCTCGTCAACCGCTGGCATCTCAGCGCCATTCGCTTCGTCGACATAGACATGGCAGGTGGCGCAAGAGCAACAGCCACCGCAAAGAGCAAGCAGCTCGTCAAACCCGTTGTCACGAATTGCTTCCATGACGGTGATGCCATCTTCGACGTCAATTTCATTTGTATCGCCGTCACGATTGGTGACGATCAGCTTGGGCATGGCGCGTTGGTCCTTATGTTTTCTTTTGGCGCAATTTTGCGCTCTTGGTTCTTCTCAAGGATCAGCTAAGTACTTCTGGTGCGGAACGCAACCTAGAGGAATTAAGAGTGGGCCTGAGCTCTCAGTTACTGCAAGTCGGCCTTGATACGGTAGCCGACAATGATGCGCGAGTGAGTGAAGAGCTGGCGCGCATTGGCTATCCGGAGCCGCGTGTCAGGCCGCGGGGATATAAAACGATGCTGCGTACTATTGTCGGCCAGCAAGTCTCGGTGGCTGCGGCGACATCGATGTGGGGTAAGCTGGAAGCTGAACTGGGTGAAGAATTCACCACTTCATGCCTGTTAGAGCGCGATTTCGACACACTTAGAGCCTGTGGTCTTTCGCGCCAAAAGCAAGGCTATGCACGAAGCTTATGCGAACTGGTCGAAACAGGCGCAGTGGACTTTGATGCGCTTCCCGAAGACGATGAAGAGGCGATCGTCGACCTTACCCAGATAAAGGGTATCGGGCGCTGGTCCGCCGAGATTTACCTGATGTTTGCGGAAGGTAGGCCCGACATCTGGCCAGCAGGGGACTTGGCCGTGCAAGAAGGGGTCAAACGCCTGCTCGACCTCAAGGAGCGCCCCAAAGAAAAGGAATGCCGCAAGCTTGGTGAACCATGGCGTCCGCATCGATCCAGTATGGCGCTGTTCACCTGGCACTTCTACGCCAATCCAGCACTCTGACATCCGCTACCGCAACAGG
>JBCDKX010000325.1:0-2559 GCA_038746055.1 Pseudomonadota bacterium | reverse complement strand
CGAGGACCCCGACACGGTTGGCCGGATTCAAGAAGAGGTCACGATCAATGCGATTGCGCCGTTGACGGTCACCAAACACGCGCTGCCGCAGCTCCTTCAAAGCGAGGAGCCGACAAACCTGTTTGTGGGGTCTGGCGTCGCATTTGTCCCGGTCGTTGGAACGCCGGTTTACTCTGGCACCAAATCGTTCTTGCACCAGGCCGCAAAGGCGCTGCGCCATCAGTTGAACCCCCTGGGCGTTTCTGTGTTCGAAGGTCCGCCACCCGTTGTCGCAACCGATATGGGGAATATTCTGGCGTCAGATACCCTCAAGGTGATGATACCCGAGGACCTTGTCGCGCAGGTTTGGAATGAATTGCGTAAGAACAGATTTGAGATGGTCCTCGGCCAATCAAAAATGCTCAGAATCATGAGCCGCTTGGCTCCCGAGTTCATCTTCCGAGAAATGGCAAAGGTGACGTGTCATGCCCCGGCTCCGCATTCCTTTGTGGGCGAGACAGATCAAGCTGACATGCAGGACGAGAAGCGTTGAGCCAATACACCTATCGATACCGCGTCAACGCAGTGGCGGTGATTGCCTCATATGCCTTTGCCGGTGCCAATCTCTTTGTCGGACCCTCTATGGGCGTTTACTGGTTGAGACTGGATTTGTTGGATTTCTCAAACGGCTTCGAGCCACAGTTCCAACGGCTCTTGCTCACGATGATTCCTCTGCTTCTGCTCACCTTGCTGCGCTTGGTCCTCTCTGCCCGGTTGGTTTGGACGATCGTCGGCGGAGCGGTGATTGCGCCTGACTGACCTATTGCGCTTTTGGCTCTTGCTGCGTGATGCAATGAATGCCGCCACCGCCTCCGGCGATATCGGGAATGGGCACCTGAGACACGCGCCGACCCGGAAAGGCATCTTGCAACATCTCCGCAACCAGACCGTCCTCGCGGATGCCATAATGGGGCATGATTACACCGCCATTGCAAATGTAGAAGTTGACATAGCTGTCACAAAACTCTTCGCCCTCGACGCCGGTTTGAAGTTTCCAGGCATCGGGTATCTTGATCATCTGTAACTCCCGCCCCTTGGCATCGGTTTGCCCCTCAAGTGCCGCCACATTGGCGCTGTGGATATGGCGCCAGTAATGCTCCTCATCCTCATCGCTTTGGATCAGCACAACGCCGGGGGCCGCAAACACCGCCACCCCGTCCACATGACCATCGGTTTCAGTCTCTTCCACATTGCCCGGCAGCCAGATCACCTTTTCCGCGCCCAGCACTTCCAGCAGTTCTTCTTCGATCTCATCGCGGGTCCAGTTGGGGTTGCGATTGGGATTGGGAAAGCAGCTTTCGGTCGTGATCACGGTGCCTTCACCATCGACTGAAATCCCGCCACCTTCAGCAATGAGGCGCGAGGTGAACGCGGGCACGCCGGCTGCTTCGATCATGACATCAGCCACGGCATTATCGCCGTCGTAGGGATCATATTTGCCGCCCCAAGCATTGAACTCGAATGAAACCGCTGCCACCTCGCCAGCGGCGTTCTTGAGGAAATTTGGCCCCGCATCACGGGCCCAGCTGTCGTCAATCGGGTGCTCCAGAAGCTCAATGTCGGAGCCCAGCAGGTTGCGTGCGCCGTCCAGGTCTTCGGGCCGGACGACCATGGTGAGCGGTTCAAAATCGCGAATTGCGTGCGCGACATCGCGGTAATTGCGGCGCGTGGCCGCGATATCTGGCCAAACGACATCCCGGCAGGGCCACATCATCCAGGTACGGGCATGTTCGTCCCACTCGCCAGGCATCGCAAAGCCGGCAGATTTCGGCGTGTCACTCATCGTCTTTGTCTTTCGCTTCTGCCTCTTCCTGAGCGCGCTTTTCGGCAAGATAGGCGCGCAACGCGCGCTTGCCATTTTGCCGTGCCAGGCACGTGTCGCATTCGGGCTGGAGGGTTTCAGCCTCCTGCACGGTCTTGATTTCGCCATGAGCGCTCGACGCGATCAGGCATAACATGAGGGACACTCTCAGCATGATTACGCCGCCGCAATGACCCAATCAGTCGGGTCTGTGGCCAGGTATCGCTTCAAAGGCGCAACACTGTCAGTTGGATCAACACCTTCAAGCCGAAGAAACTCTATCGCAGCAACTTCATGCTCGGTCAGGAAGTTCAGGCGTTGCTGATCTTCGGTCGGACCAAGTGATTCCAAGCCTTTGAAATCGTCCAGATATCCGGGATAGGTCTTGTTCATGCCGTCCACCATTTTATCCCAGTTCACTTCGGTGGCTTGGGCGTCTTTACGGCCGCTGTCCTGCAACTCTTCAGCGCTTTTAGGGATCAGGCCGTACTTGCGCACCAGCGGCTCCACGGCCTCAGCCGCATGACGTTCGCATTCCGCAAGCAACTCCAGTTTCTCACGGACCAATGGGTCGTCATAAGCCTTCGCGGCTTCGGCGAAATACGCTTCTCCCTCCACTTCCTCTTCATAGTACTGAACGAGGGTATCGAGATACTCCTGAGATGGCATGGCGGGTCTCCTTTACTTCCAACGCGCCGGAGCGACGAGGCCCGGCTGGG
>JBCDKX010000324.1:0-2633 GCA_038746055.1 Pseudomonadota bacterium | reverse complement strand
CGCCGCAGCGCAAACGCCATGCGTGGAAGCAGAGGATTTGGCGGACACGGTGAAATAAGCCATGCCTATTCTCTATGACGCGGTCCAAGCGCCTTGCTCCTCTATTTTTGCAGACAGCCCATTCATGACCAATGAAGCTCAGTCATTTGTTGATCAGTTTGCCGGTCGTCAGGATTCCGCATGGCCGGGCACGTTGCGCCTACTTAAAGTCTTCATGGCGGCCAATGGCGCGGGCGGAGAAGGTGGAGATGCAATTGCACAGACCATCGCGCTCATGCCCGAAGATGCGCTTCGGCCGCTTGTCGATGTTATTGTCGAGCAATTGGTGAATGACCGGCTTGTAAATGACATTAAGGTCAGCACTTGCTCTGATATCGCTGAGGTGATGGAGCTTATCGCACCTCTGCCTCCAGAGAATATTGCCGGCCTGGCGGCATTCACCGCCCGTCAAGCCAATCTCGAAGAGCCAGCGATCTGCGGTGTTCCGCCAAAAGTGGCGGAGTGAAGCGATCATGGCTGACTACCTGCTTGACGATGAGATCACTGCGCTCGCGACGCGCGTCATCGCAGAGAACGAGAAAGTTGGGCGGAAGGTCGCCACCGCAGAAAGCTGCACAGGTGGACTCGTTGCGGGCGCCCTTACAGAAATCGCCGGGTCGTCATCTGTGCTCGACCGGGGATTTGTCACTTATTCCAATGAAGCCAAGATGGAGGCATTGGGAGTCGCTCAGGACATAATTGAAACCTTTGGTGCGGTTTCGGTCGCTTGTGTTTGGGCAATGGCTGAAGGAGCTCTCGAACGCTCAAATGCCGATGTCGCTGTCGCGATAAGTGGTGTCGCTGGTCCTGGAGGCGGCACTCAACTGAAGCCGGTGGGAACTGTGGTTTTTGCCCGAGCAACCCGCAGCCAAACTGGAGAACCAGAAGGCGAGCTCAAGCATTTCGAAGGCGGTGATGGCCCGGGTGGAAGAGCCGCAATCAGGCGTCAGGCAACGCTTTGTGCGCTCGAATTGCTGTTGCCGTAAAGCTCGCCGGCGCGCATTTCGAAAGCCGCCACCATCTTGCGAAACGCCCGATCAAAATACTGACCAGCAAGCGCCTGAAACATCCGGTTTTTGAATTCGAAATCAACCGCGAAATCAATCTCACAGGTGTGCTCGTCCACTTCGCGGAAGGTCCAGACATTGTCGAGATCAGACAACGGTCCATCAACATAATGAACCGCGATCTCGCGTGGCCGTGTTTTCATAACGCGAGAAGTGAAAGTCTCACGTAGTGACTTGAAACCCACAACCATATCAGCGAGCATTTCCGTCTCGCTGTCCGAGCGAACTCTCGTGGCAATAACCCAAGGGAGAAATTCGCGATATCTTGCTACGTCGGCGACAAGATCAAACATCTGCTCAGCGCTGTAAGGCAGCCGACGAGTTTCTCTAATCCCTACCATCAGACGCTAAGGTGGTCGCGCGCCCGATTTTTTTGGCGATTTTTTTCAAGCTTTTCTTCGCGCGCTTTCTTCATGACCGCGAAATCGTCACCAGCATGATAGCTGGACCGGGTTAGCGGGGTTGATGCCACCTGCAGAAAGCCCTTCGCTCGTCCGATCGTGCCATAAGCTTTAAACGCTTTAGGGGTAACAAACTCCTCAACTTTGGCGTGCTTAGGGGTCGGTTGCAGATATTGTCCCATCGTGATGAAATCGACTTCAGCACAGCGCATGTCGTCCATCACTTGATGCACTTCCAACCGTTGCTCACCCAGCCCGAGCATAATGCCAGACTTGGTGAAAATCATCGGATTGTGGTGTTTCACCTCTTCGAGCAGGCGCAATGACGCATAGTAACGCGCGCCAGGCCTAATGGTAGGATACAGCCGTGGCACTGTTTCAAGATTGTGATTGTAGACATCAGGGCCAGCTTCGCAGATCACTTCGAGTGCGGGCCGCATTTTGCCGCGAAAATCAGGTGTGAGAATTTCGATAGTCGTACTTGGCGTATTGCGCCGGAGTGCTTCGATCACCTTCACAAACTGCCCCGCGCCGCCATCAGGCAAATCATCGCGGTCAACGCTTGTAATAACAATATGCTCCAGGCCCATTTCCGCCGCCGCAACGGCGGTCCTTTCCGGCTCCATCGGATCAACCGGGCGCGGCATGCCGGTCTTGACGTTGCAAAATGCGCAGGCGCGGGTGCACACATCGCCAAGGATCATCACAGTCGCGTGCTTTTTTGACCAACATTCGCCGATATTCGGGCAGGCCGCCTCTTCGCACACCGTATTGAGCTTGAGATCACGCATCAAATTGCGTGTCTCGTGATAGCCCTTGCTCACAGGAGCACGTACCCGGATCCAATCAGGCTTGCGCTGCCGCTGAGGCCGATCCAGCGGTCGCTCGCTTACGCTTGGTGGTGCAGGTGCGTTGGAGAGGTCGTTCATAACCCTCCATTTAGGCCGCTTGGATGGGCTCTGCAAGCGTGCTCAGCGCTATGTCATATGACTTAGGCTGAAAAGTTGGTGATGGTCCCTGAAGCCACTATTCCCTTGCGTAAAATGCACAATTGCTCTTCGGGGTTACGCATGCTTGAAACCGCAATCCAGACCTTCACCTCCCCGGTGGTCTTGTTCTTTGTGCT
>JBCDKX010000323.1:0-2693 GCA_038746055.1 Pseudomonadota bacterium | reverse complement strand
ATAAGGCTGTAGAGGGTGGCGCTGGTAATCTTAAGAACCTTTAGCTTACAGTCTGTTCAAGTGATAGCATTCTAGAGCGAGTGCGCTCTCAGACTCACTGCTGGAAGAATGTCCGCTTTCGGGCTCTAGAATCTCGATTGGTGATGTCTTGAATTGGGGCGAGAGCTGCCTGTCTGCCTTTGGTGATCGTCGAGCTAGAAACTGACAGTCTGCAATCGGCCCATCTCTTGTCACAAAGCGATGACTAACTTTGGGGGTGAAGGCGGAAATATCAAAGGGCCTTTTCCTCAGCGAGGAAAATGATGGGAAAGTTTCTATAACAAACACTTCCATACACGAGGTTCATCAGAAGCTCTTCCGCTGCAGGTCGACTCGTATCTGCGGCCTGTCGTGCCGAGCTGACCTTCGTGAGGATACCGTCCGGGGTTGATTCACGCTGCCGCGCTATTGCTGACCGCCTCAAGCACTGACTGTGACAGCGCGGTCAAGACTCAGCCCCAGAATTAGCAATAAACGCTCGACTAGTTGCCAAACTCGTTTGCAATTCCCGCGACATACCGCCTGTACGAGTAGTCCGCAACACTCTGCTGAGAAGATAAGAACTTAGATCAACCCGCCTGATGTTGTCAGACTAACTGTACCAGTTGCGGATTGAGGTGGCGAGGGTAGGGCGGTTGAATGCACAGACGCCACAAGCCAGACAGCCCTTTCAAACGATTTAACTCGTCGCCCGAGGTCATCCGGTTGGTTGTGATGATGTATGTCCGGTTCCCGCTGAGCTTACGGAACGTAGAGGATCTGCTCTTCGAACGCGGGATCGACATTTGCCATGAGACGGTGCGGTTTTGGTGGAACCGGTTTGGCCCTTTGTTCGCAGCTGACATTCGCCGCCAACGCATTTCCAGAATGAAAGGCTTCCGCCATTGGCGCTGGCACCTCGATGAGATGTTTGTGAAGATTAACGGTGAGACGCATTACCTGTGGCGAGCGGTCGACCAAGAGGGGGAGGTGCTCGAGCGCTATGTGACGAAGAAACGGGATAAATATGCAGTTTTGCGGTTCTTCAAGAAGGCCCTCAAGAACCATGGCAGTCCCGCAAAAATCGTGACTGACGGTTTACGATCATACCCAGCAGCCATGAATGAGCTTGGTATCGAGGACCGCCGCGAGATGGGGCGGTGGAAGAACAACAGGGCCGAGAATTCGCACCTACTATTCCGACGACGGGAACGTGTCATGCAGCGATTTAGAAGGATGAAGTCGCTCCAAAAGTTCGCCTCCGTTCACGCCAACGTCCACAACCATTTCAGCTCAGACCGCCATCTCACTGACAGACAGACTTACAAGACCACCCGCTCAGCCGCATTGGCTGGGTGGCAAAACCTAATGGCTTGAGAAATGGCGAGGGTCGGGACTGCTCTATCTAACTGAGACGAGTTCGCGTTAGACTGACAGCACCCCCTCAAGAGGCCAAATCAGTGTCGGTCGGTCGCATCTACCTGATCACGACCACGTCTTCATCTTAGAAAAAAGCCGTAGCGGCGGCGAACTAGCCGCGTTAGGTCAGGGTTATGACCGACATCACCGATGCCCGCGCGATCATAGACCGGCTGATCGCTTTCGATACCACCTCACGCAACTCAAACCTTGAGCTGATCGAGTGGGTAGAAAGCTATCTCGCTGATTACGGCGTCACCGGGCATCGGGTCAGCAATGCAGAGGGAACTAAGGCCAATCTCTTCGCAACTTGCGGACCGGCGGTAGAAGGTGGGGTGATCCTTTCAGGGCACACGGATGTAGTGCCGGTAGATGGCCAGGACTGGTTCAGCGATCCTTGGGTGACCTTGGAGAGAGACGGAAAGCTTTATGGGCGCGGTACGTCCGATATGAAGAGCTTTGTTGCCCTGTCCCTCGCCTTCGTGCCGGAGTTTGTGAAGGGCTCTAAGCCAGTGCACCTCGCGATCAGCTATGATGAGGAAGTCGGCTGTATTGGTGCGCCAGCGATGATTGCGGAGATGGCCAAGGCCATCCCAACTCCGCGTCTTGCTCTGGTGGGCGAGCCGACATCCATGAAGCTGGTGACAGGTCACAAGGGGATCACCATTCACCGCGTCGAAGTGCGCGGGGCCGAGGCGCATTCCTCCCTCGTAAATCACGGTGTTTCGGCCAATGAGCACGCCATCGATTTGATGCATGAACTCAATCTGCTGGCGCGCAAGATGAAGGCGGAGGCTGATCCTGATAATGGCTACGATCCGCCCTATCCAACGCTCACTATCGGGCTGATGAAAGGCGGCGAGGCTGGCAATATTCTGGCCGGGCAAGCGGAGTTCCAATTTGACCTGCGCGCACCGCCGGGCACGGATATCGACGCAATCATAGCGCCGTTTATCGCGCGCTGCGCGGCGCTGGATGCTGAGCTCAAGGCGCGTTTCCCGCAAGCGGGTGTGACGGTTGAGAGGCTGACTTCAGTGCCGGCTATGGATGATCGTGGCAGTGAGGATGCGGTTGCGTTTGTGCGCAAGCTCACGGGCGAAAATGCGCCCACGTCAAATGTTGTCTATGCAGCGGAAGGCGGGCAGTTTCAGCAGGGCGGTTTCCCGACTGTGATTTGCGGTCCCGGGTCCATCGAGCAGGCGCATCAGCCCAATGAGTGGATCGCGATCGATCAGCTTGAACAGGGGGTGCGCTTT
>JBCDKX010000322.1:0-2699 GCA_038746055.1 Pseudomonadota bacterium | reverse complement strand
TCCCTCATAATAGGGCGCGTGGACGGTAAAGTGCCATGCGCTCAGCAAAGTCGCAATAACGCTCCACCGTTCGCGATATCGGATAAGGCTTCCCGCCTCGAATGGCTCGTAGCGCGCCAAGTTTCTCCAATACCATTGCGAAAGACGCTTGGCGGGCTGCATCGCTCCATCGATTTCGTGCTCGAATGTCTTGCTTCGATCGCGGCCATCTTCCAGCACTATCTGAGTGGGATTGAACCACAGCCAGCGCATGTCGAGTTCCTTGAAGCGAAGTCTTCTTTGCTTATCAATGTAACCGAAACGGCCAACCCAGCGTGTATGAAAGCGACTAAGCTGCTGCGGGAGCGTCGCCAGTTTCTTTTGATCGACCTTAGCATGTCCCAGTGACTGATCGTACATCGTCTCAGGCATATTGAAGAACTCGACAATCTCTTCGGCTGTCTCGCGGCAATCCTCGATGATCTGACCCGTGATCGCTTCTGGTGCGATGTAGGGGCTGATCATCTCTGCGCGCTGGCATAGTCCAGCCATTTCGCAGTCAGACTTACCGCACAGTTCGTTGCGCTCCATCCCGTCACAAGTCCTAGCCATTCCCCGTCTCCAGTGCTTCGAAAGTCCCGTGACGGCTTGGCTCTATTACAAGGTCAAACTGTTCTGGCTTCCCGGTTCAGCAATGCAGATGAGATAACCCCTGTGCGATTGCACCGTGAGGGTACGGACTGGGTGGAAACAGGGTGGGAACCGCTTATACAAATATAATTACGTATTATTAGAATTTAATTGCAAATCGTGGCGGGATTATAGTATGATTGAGAAACATGAGTTTTGAGCAAGAGTACATAGTTAGGATTAGAACAGACCCTGAAACTGGCAGCAGACTAGGCGAGGAATGGCGGCTAAACTCTTCGGAGCAACTGCTTCATAGAGAAGATGGGCCTGCTTTGCAGGAATGGTCTCCAAAGTCGGGTATAAAGGTCCGAGAATGCTATTTGCTGCATGGCGAGTACGACAAAAATGGCGGGCCAAGTAAAACTGAGCGTGATCCAAATACTGGAACAATTACACTTGAGGAATGGCGCAAATGTGGGGCTTTGTATCGCGAGGGGGGTAAGCCTGCGTATATCGAGATAGATCCCGAAACAGGCGTTGTAGTGATAGAAGGCTACTATGAAGGGGGAGTCGAACATCGTCTCAATGGACCAGCAGTCATTGTCCGTGATCGAGAATCAGGCCGGATAATCAGTGAAAGCTACTACGTAAACGGTGATATGTTTGAGCCACCGGGCGGCGACGATGCGCTGGATGCAACTCCCAATTAGTCAAACATAACGCTCCCACCTTTTGGAAAAGAAATGACTGATCCCGCCGAGGCCAATCCTGATTTCGTGGCATTCTGCATGCTGATCCCGCAAGCAAAAATACCCGACATCGCAGAGCATTTAAACGCCAAGATACGAGAATTCGCAAAGGCATACTTTCAAAGCTCCGAACTTAACCAGGAAGAGCGACTCAGCCGAATATTCCACAAGGTTTCGGCGTTAACTGGCCGCCATATGCCTCACTATGATTCTGAAAACTACTTCTCGCAGATGATCAAGAATTGGAAGAAAGAAAAGAACCCGACCAGGACGCTCCTCCTTGAAACCTACTTCTTTTTGCATTGTGATCGTGGAGGCAAGGTCATCGCAGACGCTATCGATAGGAAGATCTTCGGAAGGGTCTACTTCGACAACAGGGGGCAGCGAATTAGCACAAACGAAGATAACATCGGGACGACAACGGATAACAATGGCGCTGATATTTCTAGATCCAACGAAGATGCAGTTAAAGCCTTGTTGACGGTTGCGTCCCTTGTGGGTGAGGACAAAGAGAAAATGTCGTTGCTCGTCGACTTGATAAGATCTCTTTCGAACGGACCAGGAGGGCGACGAATGGTCGGCAATCAGGTGTTAGCTCTCGCTGAATGGTATGGCCTTGAAAGTCTCAAGGTAACAGAAGGTTCGATACGTGGCTGGTTGAATGCCCACCTAGCCAGTATGAAGGCTGGCAATTCACGCAGTTACGTTCCCGTTTATCTCGCTTGGCTTGAGCACTATCATCCGAAGGCCGCCCGCAGCTTTTACGAGGAGATGGGCATCTCAAATCAACTGGGTTAGTCTAAGACATTATGGACTCGCGAGGGATGGAACGCTGAGACGCAAGGCGCTGCGTATAACCTGCGGATATTGGGATCCAAAAATAAGCCAAGCTTTGTGACTGCGCGGGGACTTGTGCACTGCAACGCGCGCGGAATTTGTGCGGTAAACCGCAAGATGTGCGAAGTGTATGACACTTCGCATCTTGGCTCACGGCGCTGCGCTTGTGAGGCAAAGGAGGCCCGCTGCGCGCCTCCTGTTGCATTCCTCCCGGCGTTTGGCGCACCTGCGCCAACATAGCGTCCTTGCCGCTCAACCACCGCGCAAACATTAGGTCTGTTTGCATCCACCATCATTCAATAGAGTCTGCTTTGGTAGATCGACAGCCAAAAGCCGACATTCGCCTAACGACCCAATCTGAGCCGTCAATTGCGAGGCCCCTAATAGCCAAATGCGAACCTAGTGTAGCGAGCTAGCTGTGTGTTTATTGATCGATGATCGACACCACTAAGGATTGCAGACTTCGTGTACTATTGTCTGGGGCTCCTCGAATGAGCACGTTGC
>JBCDKX010000321.1:0-2785 GCA_038746055.1 Pseudomonadota bacterium | reverse complement strand
GGCGCGTATCCTGCCGGGTTGGCGTTCATCGAATGGCACTCATATTGCGGGGCTGCAGCTTGTTTTGGGACAAGGCTGGAAGACATACTGGCGCTCGCCTGGTGAGGCAGGGATCCCAACGCAATTTAATTGGTCCGGCTCTCGGAACCTGTCTGGCGTGAGGGTTGAGTGGCCGACACCCAAAGCCATTCCACAAGGTCATTTTTTGACCATCGGTTATGATCAGGCTGTTACGCTGCCTTTGCATGTAGCGCCGCGTGAGCCGGGTAAAACGGTCCGATTAGCGGGAGAGATACTCTTGGGCGTATGCCGTGACGTTTGTATTCCTGTCACCGTATCTGTCGCACAAGAACTGCCGTACTCATCCTCCACACGCGACCCCAACATCGCTGCGGCGATGGCAGATACGCCCTATTCTGCGAATGAGGCAGGGGTGCGCAAAATTTCGTGTTCAATGTCGCCAATTGAGAACGGTATTAAACTGCGAACTGTGATCACCATGCCCTCGGTCGGTGGTTACGAGGCGGTTGTGGTGGAAACAGCTGACCCAAACCTGTGGATTGCGCAGCCTCGCTCCAAGAGGTCTGGCCAAAAGCTCGTAGCCGAAACCACCGTGCACCACATGGATGAGCGTGCTTTCGCGGTCAATCGATCAGATCTGCGGATTACGGTTGTCGGTGAGAGTATTGCTGTCGATATCCAGGGCTGTTCGGCCGGTTAGCCTTTATTTTCGCCGCATGTGTTCGTCGAGCCGAGGCATGATTTCAACGAAATTGCAGGGCTTGTGCCGGTAATCCAACTGATGAACGAGTATTTCGTCCCACGCGTCCTTGCAGGCCCCTGGACTGCCTGGAAGTGCAAAGAGGTAAGTCCCGCCGGAGACGCCACCGGTAGCGCGTGACTGCACCGCGCTGGTGCCGATCTTATTCATAGATACAAGCGTGAAAACTGTCCCAAAGGCATCGATTTCCTTTTCATAGACCTCGCGATGCGCCTCAACCGTTACATCACGGCCTGTAAGACCTGTCCCACCGGTTGAGAGGATCACATCGATACCATCATCATTGATCCATTGTCGCAACTGGTCAGCGATCTGCGCGTGCTCATCCGGCAGGATTTCGCGGTCTGAGAGCATATGTCCAGCTGCTTCAAGGCGGTCCACTAGAACATCGCCAGAACGATCCTCGCTCAGATCGCGCGTATCACTCACAGTTAGGACCGCAATGCGGATGGGAATGAAATCTCTTTCCTGCTCTGACATTGGTTGGCCCTTTAGCTTTGGGATATATCGAACCAATTGGGGCGCGGGCCGAGATTTACAACTTGCGTACGTCCTATATGTCCGGTCACCCCCCAACTATCGTGAATATGACCGCAGACTGCAAGTTGCGGCTGGATGCGTTCTATGGCCGCCAATATCGCCGTTGAACCCACTGAGATACCCGTGGCGGTCTCATCGGCCACGCCTTTGGGGGGCGAATGGAGCAATAGGATATCGGCGCTTTGGCAAGGGGCGAGCAAAGCCTCAGCCTCTGCTTCGCTAAGATCGCAGGACCAATCTCCAAACGGCGTCGTCGGTATGCCGTAGCCAAGCCCAAAAATTTGCAAGCCATCACATGCCATGCTGTTACCGTGTAAAACCGTTGTACCTGGCCGCGCTGCCGCGCGCAGTTCATCCGCGCTTTCAGCATTACCAGCGACCACGACCATAGGTGTGTTGATCCCTTCAAGCAGCGCCATTGCGTCATCAAGACCTTGCCGGTGATTGCAGAAGTCGCCAGCGCCAAGCACCAGATCAGCGGCTTTACTTGCGGTGACGAGCTCAGTCGCCCGCGCGCCAGACAAGTGCAAATCGGAAAACGCCATGATTTTCATGCGCTGTTGCCAAGCCTCGCATCAAGCTCCAGCAAATCAGCCCAAGCCTCTTTTTTGGCCGCCGGATTGCGTAGAAGGTATGCTGGATGAAACATCGGTAGGCAGGGTTTGCCGTAGCTTTCGGTCCATTTGCCTCGCAGACGGGTAATGCCGCGGATACCAAGGCCTACCTCACAGCTGATATTGCCCATAAGTACCACGACATCTGGATCGACCAAAGCCACGTGACGCTCAACGAAGGGACGCATCATCCCCATTTCTTCCTTGGTCGGGTCGCGGTTTTGCGGTGGGCGCCAGGGCAGGACATTGGTGATGTAGACCCCATTATTGGTGGTTTCATCCGTTCGCGCATAACCAATTGCTGCCAGCATCCGGTCAAGCAACTGCCCGGCGCGACCGACAAAAGGCTTGCCTTGGATATCTTCATCCCGTCCTGGTGCTTCGCCCACGATCATCAAGCGCGCCGAGGCTTGCCCGTCACTGAACACAAGGTTTCTAGCCCCCTGTTTAAGCTCACAATGTTCAAAGGTCCCGAGAGCCGCACGCAACTCTTCCAGATCCCCAGATGCTGCAGCAGCTGCGCGCGCCGCTGCGACGGGGTCAACACTCGCCGCTGCATCTGCTTTGGGCGCATTCGCTTTGCGTGGCGCAGGTTTCGCCGGAACGTCATACCGGTTCACCGGCCTATCCCCAATGGCCTCATTGGCCCCAAGCTCAACCTGCCAGTCCAGCATTGCCAGGGCCGTATTCGAATCCACTTCGTTCATAAGGATTACAGTAACTTGTGCTGCAAGCTGGGGGAAGTCAGTTGGCTTTTTGTTAAGCAATGGAATTCGATGTTTGAGACTTCCCTTCGTTTCTTGCCCCCGGGCTATTGCCTTCTTATAAGCGCCGTTAACGGAACGGAGGC
>JBCDKX010000320.1:0-2812 GCA_038746055.1 Pseudomonadota bacterium | reverse complement strand
GGTCGCGCTGTTCGGAGCCCTGGGTGGCGGCACAGCGCTCGACGATATCTCGGTTCTGCGAGACGACATGGACGAGGCGACGGGCACATCGAATTACGGCCGCCTGGTCAAAGCGCGCAATCTCGGCCTACTTAAGGTGCTTACGATGGTTTTGATCGGCGCGATCGCGGTGGCGCAGCTTCTGGCGATTTTTGGGTGAAATGGGTTCTTTGCGCTGAAATCGGAGCCGCATATGTCGGGATCCTGGCGAACAAGGTGGCGCTGTGGTTGCTCTCAAACCCTCTTCCACCAAATTCTTCGTTGCGCGAAGGCGCATGACCTGCCCAAAAATCACCACTTGGCACCGGGGGCACAAACGCTTGATTTGGAAGGTGCCTGCGTTTCTCACAGCATAGAACCTTGCTATGCCTCTACCAGCATTTCCTGAGGCACGCGGCAAACAACGCCGCTGGCAGATGGTAAAGGCAGGTATGCGTGCCGCCGCTTAGCCGCTTTAGCCAAACTTGCTTAGTTTCTGCCGTTCCCAACACAACCGTCTTAGCAAAGCCTCACTCTTCTGCTGTTTGTTCCTGCACCTCTGCCGGAGGATCGGTGTCTGCAACATCGCCACCACGGGTCAAAAATGCAAATAGAGCAATGACCACCAAAAGTGCCCCTGCAGCGGCGCCCAATACCGACAATATCGTGCCGATGCCCATGCGTGGCCTAAAGGAACTGCGCTGTCCATCAGAGAGCTTCGCCATGAGGCCACTGGCAAGTTGGTTGCGGTCTTGTCTGGCAAGATGACGCCCGCTACTGGAGGAATTCTCATCAAGCACAACTTCGATAAGAGCGATCAGATACTCTTCAAACTCGACCGATACTTGCCGCGGTCGTGGATACCTCAGCAGTCGAGCGCGTGCGTCAAATTTCTCTTCTCGGGACAAATCAACAGTCTGGAAGTCATCCCGGAATCCCGCTGCGTCCATCGAAAGCTGTGCTTCCGCCATTTGTCTACGCTGAGCCTCAATCTCCGCTTCCCTAGCGCGCCGCTGCGCCTCCGCTCTAGCGATAAGCGAATTCGCAAGATCCGACGTGAGCGCCTCATAGGGACCCTCAGTGGCATCCCACAGGAGCAGCTTTTGTCCCGTCCGTTCGCTAAGCTCCAACATACGCCGAAGGACAACTTCGTTATCCGTCTGCTCGTCTCTGATAAAGACTTTTAGTTCGCTTATTTTAGACCGTGCTGTAAGCGCATACTGATCATCTTTATCTTGCGTCAAAAAGCCAATTGTATCGGCGTGCCGCTGTTGCCGGAACGTCTGATGATAGAACTGATGCCCCGCATTAAATAAGCGGATTAAGTCGTCGTAATTTTCCGGCTTGTACTCATCTGCTTTTATCGCCTGGCATACACCGAAAAACCCCGGACGACCCATAGCATCGCGCTCACGTGTGACTGCGCCAAGTAGGGTTGCCGGCATGTCGCCAATCGAAATAGGCGTCGCGAAAAATGCAAGCACGCGCCGAGGTGGAAGGTGATCGGTTTTGCCTTCGGAGTCACGAAATTCGACGAGGTGTATCGTGTCCGAGATACCGGTCAGGCCTTCCTCACCCTCTGAAATCAGTCCATCATGCGTAACAAAAATCGCTTCGCCATAGGTGTGTGCTTGCTGATCGTGCTGAACCGGTTCCATCGACTTGATCAGCTGCCTTTAAGGCGGTCCCATAATGTTGGACCAGGTCTGCGACCGGTGAACTTTTCGAACAACCATAGGAAAATTTTCTCGATATGGGTGAAGTCAGGGCTCACAAGCCTTGGCACAGGAGCGCCGTCCGCGCTGGTGTCTAGCTGGATGTCTCCCAGTCGAAGCGGTGTGATCATCCGGTTCTTCTCAGGCCAGGACTGCCATTGTGACCATATACCGGGAGACATGGTCTTCATGTAATCGATGATCGCGTCATCTTCGAGGCGTTGGTAATGAGCAAACGGGCTTTTGCTCTCGCCGCCTGTGGTCGCAATCAACTGCGCGAGTGCGCGATCCGGATTGGCTATTACGACGCCGAGGGAAATTTGCCTTAATCGGCCTGGAAACTTCTGTGAGATGTAGTCAATGAAATTTGCAAGCAGGATATCGTTGCTCGGGGTGTCTGGATGAACCATCATTAACACGGTCAGCTTTACCCTCGGGTTCGCGATCAGATGATGCACAGCTTCAGGCAGAGTTTGACGCCCAGTGCGGCCGCCTTGGACTTGCCGCAAGAGCTCACCCGACACTTCAATCAAACCAAATTCAAGCGGAATTTTCATCCCGCGATTGGGCACCACCTTATACTTGATTTCGCGGATTGCATTTTCAGTCGCTGCTGTCGGCAGCACAAACTCTCCCCGGCTCCAAGATGATCGCCACTGATTGAGCAAGTTGCGGGTTTGCCCATCCTCTTCGCCTGACTTCAAGCGCGGGATGCGCATTTCATAGTTTAGCTTGCCCGATTGCTCGATAAATCGCAGAAGGAACGAGTGAAATGTCGATTTTCCGGAACCACCTAAACCGAGCGAAAGCACATAATTTCCTTCACGCGATTGCGCTTCTTCGGCCGTAAAGGTGGCGGTCGCTGGTATCGAGGGCACAAAGCCATCGAACCCATCGTTGGTTGGCTTTGCCGCATGTTCCCGCCCAGAGCCAAAATCGCGTTCATCATCCTGTCCAGAAAATTCAACCTGTGGCCGTTCTGAAAAGCCAGGTTGCTTGCCCTCAGGAGAATTGGGTTTTCCGTCACCAGTCGACTCACTCACCATTTGGTCCTCACAATATACCGCTTGGGCGCGCGC
>JBCDKX010000319.1:0-2821 GCA_038746055.1 Pseudomonadota bacterium | reverse complement strand
GAATGTCATGAGAAGGGTGCAACTCCGCGGGTTATTCTGGTCTCTAATGCCCCTAGCATTGTCTATTCATGCATAGATATGCGGGATGGGCAAGACTTCACTTTATGCTTACCAGTCACCACACTTAATCGGAATTGGATGCACTGCTGTGTAAATTTTATCGAGTTTTCCTCAGAAACCGGGGCAAATCGCCGGGTCCTCTCTCGTTTTGACCCCGTCTAAAGACTAGCACGATAACCATGGACGGACAGAATCATGCCTGACTTACCAGACTGGCTAGTTACTTCATTGCCCGAAGCGGCGCGTCATGCTGGGCTGGCAATTACCAGCCTTGGCGATGCAAAGACGCTTGGCAAAGGCGGGTTCAAATTGTGGAGCCCTGCTTTTGAGGGTGGAGAAGAGCTCGACCCATGCTTCACGGCCGTTGAAGAAGATGCCGTCGCCCCCCCGCTTGAATGGAGCGCTCCTCCGCCAGGCTCGCAAGAGCTGGTTATAATTGTTGAGGAGGCATCGAGTGTCGGCGCTCAGCCCGCTGCTCAATGGGTGGTTTGGGGATTGCCCGGACAAAAAGGCAAGCTGCTTGAGGGCGAAGTTCCACCTCGTGCTGGTAAGAATGCACTTGGTAACTCCGAGTGGCTTTTGCCCGATCCACCGATTGGTGAGACGCGCCATTACGTCTTTCAGATTTTTTCTACTGACTTGCCGTTGACCCTGATGCCAGGAGCAACTTGCGATGAGGTGAAGAAAGCCATCGAAGGTTTCGTGACCGGTTGTGCTGTTCTCTATGCGCCCTTTACCGGGGTAGAGGCGGCAGATGCCGATTTCGAGGATGACTTTGATTTTGACTAAACTGCCATAATGACAAGGGAGACAATCCATGGCTGGCAAAACTAACGCACTGCAAAAGCCCGTAACGCTTTCAGGTGATCTTGAGGCGGTAATCGGCAAAGGCCCGATGACCCGTGCTCAGGTGACTTCAAAAGTCTGGGAATACATCAAGGCAAACGGCCTTCAGGACAGCAAAGACAAGCGCCAGATCAATCCTGACGGCAAGCTTGGCGCGGTGATCGGCAAAGACCAGATCTCCATGTTTAAAATGACGGCTGCGGTATCCAAGCACCTCAGCTAAGCCTTATCGGCTTGATTATGCAGGCCAGCGGCGAGCGATGCGGTAAGCACCGCGCCGCTGGTTTAGCTCTTCCCCCTTCCACGACAGTCTGATCGTGTGCTTTGTGAGCATGGCATCGACGCTTGCATGAACATCATCCATGTGATCACGCCAATCGCCATCACCACCAGACAAAACGCGTGCAGCCTCGCTGGGACAGATCGCCTTTCCTACTCCCCTGCTTTCCAATAGCTTGAGTATCGCCACTTCAGCTGCGGTCGTCATTGCTCAGGTCTTTGCCTAGGGATTGGCACATCGCCAACCCATAGGGCGAGCCATATGATCACCGGCTGCGCGAACATGCGCGGCACGTGATAGGCGAGGCCTAGTCCGCTATCTTCGCGCCCCATATCGAGGATGAAGTGATTGATGTTGGCGGGCCATACGCACAGAGCATAAAGCGCAAGGCCAATACCGCCTGCTTGTCTCAGACGTGGATGAAGCGGCTGAATGATGGCAATCGCCCCCAGGATTTCGGCAAGCCCTGTCCAGAAGATCACCTGCTCGGGGAAAGGAACCGGACCGGGCATGATCGAGAGAAAGGGGCCGGGCCGGACGATATGCATATAGCCTGCAAAAGCATAGATTATGGCCAACAGAATACGGAGGATGACCTTGATCACTCTGGCTTACTTTCGCGCTTACTTGTCTCTGGATTGGCGTTGGCGCGCGATTGTTCGTTTGTTTCAGGCGCGCTATCTGAAAGGTTCATCTTTGGCATATTCAATGCCTGCCTATCGGGAGAACCCCGCCATATGCAACATGCCCGTTTATTTCTCACCGCAACCGTATGTGTTCTATCCTCACCTGTGTGGGCACAAGATACGGATCCAGCGCCTTCGGGCGAAGTGGTGGGGCCATTGGAGACGCAGCCGCTAGAACCTGCTCCGCCACCCGATCCTGCACTAGAGGAAGCGCTCGTTGCTCTGGATATTGCACCCGTGTTCGACGGCCATAATGACGTCCCTTACCAGCTGCGCATCCGCTTTGAGAACCAGATCGACGGGTTCGACTTTACCGATACGACCGGCACCGGCGCCAACCATCCGCAAGGTCGGATGATGCAAACGGATCTGACCCGGCTAGCCGAAGGCCGTGTGGGCGCGCAGTTCTGGTCAGTGTTCGTCTCGATGAATCAGACCGAAGCGGAAGCGGTGCGCCAAACCGTGGAGCAGATTGATGTGATCAAGCGGCTGATTGCCAAATATCCAGAGCAATTGGCCTATGCGACAAGCGCGGATGCAATCGAGAATGCCATGGCTGGTGGCAAACTTGCTTCGATCATTGGAATAGAGGGTGGGCATTCCATCGGCTCTAGCCTGGCGGTGCTGAGGCAGATGTATGATCTTGGTGCGCGCTATATGACCCTTACACATTTCAGCAATACGCCTTGGGCTGACAGTGCGACTGATACTCCGAAACATAACGGCCTAACCGATTTTGGCAGAGACGTGGTGCGCGAGATGAACCGGCTGGGAATGCTCGTCGATCTCAGCCATGTCAGTGAAGAGACGATGATGGATGCGCTCGACGTGGCCCGCGCGCCGGTTCTCTTCAGCCATTCAGGAGCGCGCGCCGTTAATGGCCATGCGCGCAATGTGCCTGACACAGTTCTGCAGCGCCTACCTGACAATGGCGGGATTGTGATGGTGG
>JBCDKX010000318.1:0-2846 GCA_038746055.1 Pseudomonadota bacterium | reverse complement strand
GTCGTGCGGTTTGGTCACCACCTTCAGCACCTCCCAACACAATGATTACCGGATGAGGGCCTTCGCTGGCTGGCGTTTGAAAAAACGCATAAGGTAACTCCGACCCCACAGTAATCTCTTGTGCGACCGCTGGTGTGCTCCCCTCTGTTTGCTGTGCCTTAGCTTCGGAGCTCAGCGACACAGTCAGCAATGCGAGGGCTCCGATGCTCCACACCGTGAGGGGAAACGTGCCATTTGTCGCAACTGAAGAGTTAGCGGACTGAAAAACTCTGTATTTCATAGGGATGCTCCTGATCGGTGGTGATGGCCGATCACTATCCCCAAAATCCAATCTCAGATGGCGTTTCGGTCAATCGACATTTTGAGCCACCAATCGACACGTTCCTCATAGGATCACCTCTTTCAATAAGCGGCTTCCTGAGCGACTCGTGATCAAATTCTCTCCGTTCTCAAGGTGCAGCATCGTCCGACCATTGCCAGCTGGCTCTGTGCGCGCAATGGCGGCAATCCGAACAAGATGAGATCGATGAGCGCGGATGAACTGATCTTCTGGGAGCCGCGCTTCGAACTCACCAAGTCGGCTGGTCGAAAGGATCGTCTGGTCCTTCAAAACCAGTTCGGAGTAATCGCCTGCTCCTGTCACAACAACAATGTTCTCAATCTCTACGCTCTGCGTTTCATCCTGTGTCTTGACAAGAATCGATCGCACGGATGGCCTGTCGTTCTCGTCTTGTTGCTTCTCAGCGCTTTCAATGCGCCGCTTGAGCTGTTCGATCTGATGGGTGAGGCTGATCGCAAGACTTGCTAATGCTGCCAGCCCGTAGAGGGTCACGCCTTGAAACATCTGCCAGATAAATGCAGGCGCCATAAAGGCGGTCAGCACGACGTCGGTATCAAGCGAACTGGAATCAAAGCTCTGCAAGAGAATAATGCTCATATACCAGATCAACGCGAAGAGGATCGCGCCTGGGACCTGAGCGAATAGTTTCACTAAGAGCGATTTTGGCCATACAAAACGGTCTAAGACCGCGTGCGCGACCAGACCAAGGGCCAAGGCGGGAATGCTGTTCTGGGCCGCCAGTTTAAAGGCCGCCAAGCTGCCCATATCAGAGGTGATTGAGAAGATCGCCCAATAGGCTCCGATCAACAAAACAGCGCCGATCGTAACCAACATCGCCACGAGATTTCGAGATGAAAGCCGCTGGAACCAATCCCGATATGACTCTGAAAGTTGCTTCACCATTTTTGCCTATGAACCGTTCAAAAGGAATAGATATAGACTGCGCCTCGATGCATTCGATCCCCTCACACAAGCAGCAGGGCTGACCATGCCCAGCTTGCGAGGACATTGGAATATGACGCTCTAGCCTGTTTGTACGGTTGCTCTTAGATGACTTTGGATCAACAATCTGCCTAGCAAAACTTCGAGAATGACTGCGGATCAATTGCTCAATGGACCATCAAGGTCTGCTGCTCGCTTTCGGTCCATACGCCGTCAGATAAACCTCTGTCGTCAATATTAAAGTTCTGCTTTGGCCGCGGCGATGAACATGTCGATCCCTTCCATCACGCGCTCAGATTTCTCATGCGCGAAGAAAACTTCCATGGTGTCGGCCATCGGGCCACCTGCTGTAAGGTTTAAAGTCTCTGTGTAGGCATCCCGGTTTGTTATGCCTCTTTCAAACATCGCTGCCATATCTCCCATCGTTGTGATGTAGATTATGGCGACCTGAACAAAGGTAGCAGCGCGCCTTTCGGCCATGCCCTGGCGCATCAGCAGCATCACAAGTGCGGGGATCAACTGCATCGCTTTTGAGGTCGAACCCATGCCGTGCGCGCTTAGCAGGCGTCCGAGCCCATAGTAGGATTTGCACACTTCAAAGATTACTTGCCCGCCGCGTCTCAGACGATCTTCCCACATGCTTTGTTCATTGAGCAATTCGCGAAAGATATCGCCGGTAAAAGCTTCATCTAGAATGTGATCGACGAGTGCTTGTTGCAGCGTAAACTTGTTTTTGAAATGACCGTAGATCGCATTTGGCCAGGTGCTCAGCGCATCGGCCAGATCGCGCATAGGAAACTCCATCCCGTCGCGCTGAGCGAGGGATTGAGCGGCGTTAAGTATCTCGGCCTTGGTGAGGTCTTTTCTTGTTCGCTTATCCCCCATAGCGCTCGCCTACGCGACATAAGCGCTGGCGTCTACAAGATCAGGCACATGGTGGAAGGAGTGCTGGTCACAAAGAGTAGGCGCAGGTCATCGCACTCCTTCCAGTTAAGTTCCGCGGTCCGAACCTTCAGAAGTTCACCCGGATCCCGGCGACTAGCTCGCGCGGGAGGGTGGTTGAACCAAAGTTCGTGTCGGCACGGAACACCTCCGTCAGCCGCCGCTGATCGAAAATATTGTTGGCAGCTCCGTAAACCTCGACATTGGGCGACACTTGATAAGAAGCCCTTAGATCAACCAATGTCCGGTCGCGGCTAAGTTCAAGGGGATCATTGTCGAACGCGCTAAAATAGCCATCGGTATGGTTGAGGCTGGCGCCGACCGAAAAGCCTTCGACAGGCGTCAGGTCAATACCGATATTCGCTGTAACACCAGGTGCGCGCTCCAGTTCATTACCTTCTGCGCCTGGAGCATCGGAAAATTCGACGATTTCAGTTTCTGTGAGCCCTAGTGAGCCGGAAAGACTGAGCCATTCCGAGACTTCAGCGCTCAGCGAGAGCTCAAGTCCATAAGTCTCCGCCTTCTCGGCATTGCGCACCACGCTGCCAAAGATATCGGGTGCGAACTCCACCCGTTCAAACAGCTGCACATCGCTGATATCAGTGTAGAAGATATTCGCGCT
>JBCDKX010000317.1:0-2851 GCA_038746055.1 Pseudomonadota bacterium | reverse complement strand
TTTGAATGGCTGTCCATACTGATTGCTGTTTTTGGCATCAAACCTCCACGGATCTTTTAGCGCACTCTTACTTTTGACGATAGCCAGCTTGGCCTGACATAAATAAATGATCATTCATAAATGATAATTGCCGAAGGTCTTGAAACTAACTCGGCAAAGCTGGGGAGATTAACATGCGTAAGGCAAGGTTCGCGTTGATGAGTGGCACGCTGCTCGCTGGAGTTTGTGGATCGTATTCAGCGGTCGCACAGGACGGCGAGACCGCTTCGGACCAACCTGAAAGTTCTGAAATTGTCGTGACCGGGCGACTGCGCGGTGATGAATCCGTGCAGGACGTCCCGCTTGCGGTGACCGTTGTCAGCACGGAGCAACTTCGATCTCAGGGGGCCTTGAATATCGAAGATATCGAAACGCTGTCGCCCAATCTGGTGATCGATCCCGTTACAGCAGGCCCCGGAGCGGGCGCTATCTCATTGCGCGGTGTGAGCTTTGAAGACGTTGAGCGCACATTTGAACCCACTGTAGGCGTGGTGATCGACGGAGTTTTTCTCGGCACGAATACGGGTCAGCTGTCCAACGCCTTCGATTTCGAGCAGGTTGAAGTCTTGCGCGGCCCCCAAGGCACACTTTTTGGGCGAAATACGATTGGTGGCGTGATCAACGTTCGCCGATCGCGCCCCACCAAGGAGCTGGGAGTTCGCGGTGAAGTGACCTTTGGAAACTTCGGCCGCCAAGAGCTGAGCGGTGTAGTGAACTTTGGCGATGGGGACGTTTTCGGCCTAAAATTGTTTGGTTTCGATCGACAATTCGACGGGTTTTTGGACAATGTCACACTCGGCGTGGACGCCGGATCAAGCTCCAATACCAACGTAGGTGGCGCAATCCTTTTGGAGCCTAGCGCAAACTTCGAGATTCTACTGACAGCTGAGCACACGAGCATCGGCGGCGACCCGGCAGTCTCGTCGCTCTCCGATGGGACGGATCTGATTTGTGTGCTTCTTGGTGCCGTGATTCCAGAGCAGTGCAATCGGAACACGCGCGATGATCTCTACACCGTGTTCTCCAATGAGCTTGGGGATATCCAATATGATGAAACAGCTCTGTCGGGCGAGATCAACTGGGACATTGGCGATCTACGACTGACGTCAATCACAGCCTTGAGGGATTCTGACGAGCGGGTAATTCAGGACTTTGATGGCACTTCCATTGCCTTTTTCCAGACTGATCGCGCGCAGGACTACCGTCAGTTTAGCCAAGAGTTGCGCCTTGCTGGCGAATTTTTGACCGGTGTTAGTGGGGTAGTGGGCTTGTTCTACTTCGACAGCGATTATCAGCTCGACCAGGTCACGATTTTGCCCAGCGGGGCGCAAGTCAATCCAATGACCGACCATGAAACGAAGTCCTATGCGGCGTTTGCCGATTTCGACGTCGAGCTAAGTGAAAACCTCAGACTAAGTCTCGGTGGTCGATACTCTTTTGATGAGAAAGCAATCACTCGCACACTCGCTCCAGGAGTGGCCTTCAGCAACGAGGATGATTGGAGCCAGTTCACGCCGCGCGTGAGCTTGGATTATCGCCTTGGTGATGACTTTCTAGTTTATGGATCCTACGCGCGCGGTTACCGTTCTGGTGGCTTTAACGGGAGGGCCAACAGCCCTTCCGCAGTCGCAGTCTCATTTGATCCGGAAACTGTCGACTCCTTTGAAGTTGGCGCGAAAACTGAGTTCCTCGATGGCTCGGTTACGCTAAACGTGGCGGCCTTTTATGCTCTGTACGACAACAAGCAAGAGGAGGTCGTCCAAGCGACACCGCCTGGATCTGCAAACCCGCAGGAAACTGTAACCCTCAACGCAGCCAGTGCGAGCATCCTGGGCCTCGAAGCCGATGTAAGGGCAGAATTGTTCGATGGATTTACCGTAATCGGCTCGCTTGGTCTGCTCGACGCCGATTATGACAGCTTCTTCATCGACGTTAATCTGGATGGCGTAGAAGGTTCCGGCGAGGATGCTTCAACGAGGCAACTCCGCCGGACGCCAGACGTGACTTTGTCTATTGCCGCCAATTACGAAGTCTTTTTGGACGACTCGAATGAGTTTGATTTCAATCTCCGCTTCAGCACTTCGAGTAGCTATCAAACGACGATTGTGGCGGCGCCCGGAAATTTCGGTCAAAATGATCCTCGCGGATTGCGGCAGGCGCAATCAGATCTCTCAGTTGCGATAACCTACACACATTTAACGAGTGGCGGTTCAGAATTCTACATAAGGGCGTTCGGTCGCAATCTAACGGACACGCGGGGATTGAACTCCGCTTTGCCAGTGGCTGGATTGTTTACATTCGGCAGCGCAAATCCCCCACGCCAGTACGGTATAACCTTAGGAACTGAATTCTAAGGCTCTCCCTCGGTTACCTCCTCTCAGCCTGCAACTCTCTTTCCTGCAGGCATCCCCATGGGGCTTCGCCTAGGCGGAGCCCCATATTCTTCTAAGCGGTAAGCGACTTAGCCAAGTTTTCAATACTACTCACCCGTTGAACATCCGCCCGAATGACAAAATTGAGTGGTCAGTCAACTGGCCGCTCTTCAGCCTAGCGGCATAACAGCGGACAGTCCGCAATCGGCCCACGTTACGCCATCGGCGTGTCGAAAGACGAGCGTTGGTGCCGATCATTCGCTTGTCGGCTTATCTAAGGTCGAACTCAGTGACTAAGCAAAGGCTTGAGTCCCAAACTATCTGCCGAGCAATAAACTAGGCACTCTGACGGTCGCGGGCATAGCTTTGCGCTGCATCAGAATCGAGAAGATCGGCGACATCAACATCAAGCGCATCAGCAATACGCTTCAAGGCTAGTA
>JBCDKX010000316.1:0-2893 GCA_038746055.1 Pseudomonadota bacterium | reverse complement strand
GAGATTTACCCAGAGAAATTGAATTGCCAAATTTGTTGGGCGCGCATGTGCGACCTGCTGGCGATTGTGCAAGCGGCTGTGAGCGCCTAAGGGCAGCGCCGATAGACAGGAAACCCATGCCCACCAACCCACCCAAATCTGATGGTCGCCCCGCAGGCGACCGGATCGCCAAATTGCTGGCTCGCGCAGGCGTAGCCTCGCGGCGCGAGATTGAGCGGATGATTGGCGATGGGCGGATTGCTTTGGATGGCAAGCCGGTCGAAACGCCGGCAACCTTCCTCACCACACTTAAAGGAGTGAGCGTCGATGGCAAGCTGGTTGCAGGGCCTGAGCCGGCACAGCTTTACGCTTTCAACAAGCCAACCGGGCTTATCACCGCAGAGCGCGACCCAGCAGGCCGCGCGACGATTTACTCAGCATTACGTAATGCCCTTCCAAAAGAGACACCACGGCTGATGCCGATCGGACGGCTCGATTTGAACACTGAAGGCTTGCTGCTGCTTACCAATGATGGCGGGCTTAAGCGCACTATGGAGCTGCCCTCCAGCGAAATTCCGCGCACTTACCGCGCGCGCGCCTTTGGTGAAGTAAGCCAAGAACAACTCGAAGACCTCATAGAAGGCGTCGAGATCGAGGGTGTGCGTTATGGCCCAATCAACGCCAACTTGGAGCGCGGATCAGGCGGCAAGGGTCATAAGAACCATTGGATCGAAATGACCATCACCGAGGGGAAAAACCGTGAGGTGCGCCGGGTGCTGGAGTATCTTGGACTAAAAGTGAACCGATTGATCCGCATTGCCTATGGGCCGTTCTCCTTGGGAGACCTTCCCCGCGGCCAGGCCGCGCGCATTCGCAAAGGCGACTTGGACCGCTTTATGAACAGCCTCAAGAAGGGCAAATAGTAATGCGTATCATCGCAGGCGAATGGCGTGGGCGCAAGCTGGCAGCGCCCAGGGGCGAGGCCACAAGGCCAACAGCTGACCGAATGCGTGAGACACTTTTCTCCATGCTCCTCAGTCGCTTGGGGAGCTTTGAAGACCTGCGCGTCGCTGATCTCTTCGCCGGCTCCGGTGCTTTGGGGTTAGAAGCGCTTTCCAGGGGCTGTGCCTATTGCCTGTTCGTAGAGCAAGACCGCGAGGCTTTGGCTTCAATCCGCGCGAATATTGACACACTTGATGCCCGCAACCGCAGCACCATCGAGGCCGGCTCAGTTATGGGCCTTCGTGCGGCTCGCGAGCCCTATGATCTCATCCTGCTCGATCCACCCTACCGGACCGGCGCTGGCGAAGTCGCCTTGGACCGCCTACAACGCCTTGGCTGGATCAACGACGCCACTTGGATCGCGCTTGAAACCGCTTTCGATGAAGCACCAGCCGTAAGAGGCCTGGCCGTCGAAACAAGTCGAAAAATCGGCAAAGGCAGGCTCACGCTGTTTGTGCGCGAACCTGCCCCTGCCCTAGGCGCAGAAGGGACGCCGGACTGAAAAAAGGCGCCTTTCCCGCTTGACTACCCAGCAAGGGGAAACCTGCTCACGCGCGCCTAGCTCGAAGAGGACTCAGCAGCGCGGCCTTCAATCTGAGCCCAGGCCTTATCGCGCCCCGGACCAGTCATGGCGGTGATGGCGATCTTGTCTTCATCGCTCAATTGCCAGAACAGCATTTGGCGCGACTTTGACAGCTCCCAATAGTAGCTCTGGGTCTCAGCCGGCCAAAGCTGATACTGCGCCTGTTGCTCAGACGGCCAGCCGTCAAATTCGGCCTGCTGCTCTGCCGTCAACTGGGGCGAGGATGGCGCAGATGTCGACGGTGCGTCCTGCGCGCTCACCGCCATTGGGGCGGCCGCGACAAGCCCGATTGTCGCCAGAGTGACACCGAAAAGATAAAGATGGGATACTCGCATGGGATACTCCTTTTTGAACATTCCCAAGCGATGACGAACAAGTTTGAGATACAATGTCTGGGCGGTTTGCGAAGGGGCAGGCATTGGCAAGATCGCGCTGCACGCACGGATCAGCGAAAGCCGTTCTGCAAACCGGATAAAGCGATTTGCCGGGGACGCGGACCCGCGAGGACGTGCTTTACCAAGCGCGATATGCGACATTGCCAATCCGATGTTTGTTCTATACTTGTTCTCCAGTTACCATGAGTGCGAATCTTCCCACCTCCCCCTCTGAAACCGCACCCGATGCGGGTGTTCCGGCCTATGCTGCACAGTTGAACCCGCCGCAGCGCGAGGCTGTGCTCACGACTGAAGGCCCTGTGCTGATGCTGGCAGGCGCAGGTACGGGTAAGACAGCTGCGCTAACGGCCAGGCTCGCGCATTTGGTTGCGACACGCCGCGCCTGGCCAAGTCAGATTCTGTGTGTGACCTTCACCAATAAAGCTGCACGCGAAATGCGTGAGCGAGTGGCTAGGCATCTGGGAGCACCAGGAGAAGGTTTGCCGTGGCTCGGTACATTCCACTCGATCTGTGCGAAAATGCTGCGCCGCCATGCAGAATTGGCAGGGCTGCAAAGCAATTACACTATCATCGACACCGACGATCAGCTGCGGCTGTTAAAGCAGCTGATCAATGATCACGAGCTTGATGAAAAGCGCTGGCCCGCGCGGCAACTTGCAGGCTGCATCGACCGCTGGAAGAACCGGGGGCTTAATCCTGATGATCTCGATGCAGGCGAGAATGAGGCCTATGCCAATGGCCGGGGCACGCACATGTATAGCGCCTATCAGGAACGGTTGAAGGCGCTCAACGCCTGCGACTTTGGCGATCTTATGCTGCATGTGCTTAATATCTTTCGCAAGCACACCGATGTGCTCGCTGAATATCAGCAGCGCTTCAAATATATCCTCGTCGATGAATATCAGGACACAAACGCAGTCCAATATCTGTGGCT
>JBCDKX010000315.1:0-2990 GCA_038746055.1 Pseudomonadota bacterium | reverse complement strand
TGAGCGCTTGGGCCTCCCCGATGAAGCACGCGATTTTCCTGTGGCTGCGCGGATGTTGGAACTGATCGGTGCGCGCTCTATTCGCCTCCTCACTAACAATCCGGCCAAGGTAAAGAGCCTTGAGAGGACCGGGATCACTGTGAGCGAGCGGGTACACCATCAACTCCCGGACAATCCGCACAATGCCAGATATCTTGCCACTAAGCGCGATAGATCCGGGCATTTGCTCAAGTGAGCAGATCCGAGATTGCCATCACCATTCGCTCGGAAATGGCGGGAGACGAGGACACGATCTTCGCCCTTACGCAGGCGGCGTTCGAAGAGATGCCCTTCAGCGATGGCGACGAGCAGCATGTAGTCAATCGACTGCGCGCAGATGGTGACTTAGCAATTTCCTTGGTGGCGGAGGACGAAACGCGAATTGTCGGTCATATCGCCTTCTCCCCAGTCAAAATAAGCGACGGCACGAAACACTGGTATGGTCTTGGCCCTGTCTCGGTTTGGCCAAAGTTGCATCGTCAGGGAGTTGGCAGTGCGCGGATCAAGCAGGGAATCGCTAGTATGCGCGCAGACGGAGCCAAAGGCATCGTGCTTCTTGGCAGCAACGAATACTATCCGCGCTTTGGCTTCGAGCACGATCCGCAGCTAACCTACCCCGGCTCACCGTCAGAGTACTTCCAAGCGCTGCTTTTGGACGGCGAAATGCCAAGCGGAAAAGTGGATTATGCGCCGGGATTTTATCCCTAGCGTAGCTCGTACTTCGTCAGCCCCCGCGCAAGGCTGTTGCCGCTCATCACGACACGCGAATTGGTCCAATCGGCAAGGAACACGCTTGACCGGCTCAGCCCAGGCACAAAACGCGCTGCGTTATCGCGCACCACCAGCCCATCGGGATCGTGCAACACAGTCTCCGCACCAAGCGCGATGAAGGCGGAGTAATTCTGCTTGTCACGGCCTTGCACAAACCAGTTGTTGGCGATGATGCCTTTGCTGCCGGCGGGCAGGTCGATCATGTAATTGGTACCAGCACCCCTTGCATCGTCGAAGGAATTGTCCTCAAGTACCACATTGGCCGTGCGCGCTTTGACATAATGTCCACCCCGGCCTCTCTCAAACCGGCTCTCGCGCACTGTCAGTTCGCCATAATTGCCGATATAGATCGAATGTGCGCACCCGGCGGAGTGCTCGCATGTGCCGAGTCCGCTAAAGGTCGAGCGCAGGATGTAGATACGGCCCGAAGGGTTGTTGGCGGTGAGAATTCCCTGTTGGCTATCGAGAAAGTGCGAATAGGCGACATTCAGCGCCCCTTTCTCAAGCCGAATTCCAGCGCCATTGCCGTCAGCCACCGCCATATTGGTGAAAGTGAGCCCACGCACCTCTGCGCCCAGCCCACGCAGCACCAGAGCCGCTTTGCCCTCACAGGTGCGCCGGTCAAGGATTGCTGTGCCATTTTCACGCGCCGCGTAAATGACCACGCCCGCCTTTTGTACGGCACACTGACGATAGGTGCCTGGTGCAATCTCGATCGTCCCGCGACGATTGCCGATTGCATCGACTGCCTCTTGAAGGGTTGCGAAGCTCCGACCATTTTCCTTGATGATGAAAGGCTGCACCCTGCTCTGTGCGTGGGCGGCTGTTCCCGTGAACAGGAACGCCGCCAGCAGTAGCACCACGAGGAAAAACCCATGGTCAAACGCATTGGCAATGCGGACTGAGATCGGGTGCTCGGGTTTGGATAGGTAAGTTCGCATGAGCGAAGACATACCGGGCAAAGATATCAAGGGGGAACCACGAGTTTGCCCGTGTGCCGTTTCGGTCCATCAATTGGGGCTTGGCTTAACGTGGGAGAGCCCGCTACACCTGTTGGCGCATAAAGATGTGAACTCACAAGGAGGACCCCCATGAAGAAACTTGCCGTAATTGCAGCCCTTGGCAGCCTTAGCCTCGCCGCGTGCGGCAGCACGGATGATGCATCGACCGAGGCAATGCCTGACACCGTTGAAATGCCAGCAGACGAGGCGCTTGAGCCGATTGTCGAGGAGCCAGTGGAAGATCCTGAGGCAATTGAAGAGCTGGATCCGACCGAAACGGCACCTAGCCTTGAAACAACCGAGGCCGCTGCGGATGCAGCTGCCAATGTGGCGGCCGACGCGGTTGCTGCTGCGGAAGCTGCCGAGGCAGCAGCCGAAGTTGGTGATGCAGCCGAAGCGGCTGCCGCTGCCATCTCTGAAGAGATCGACTAGTCGTGCGGGCTAAGCGCTTGAGGTTGGTTGGGCTGTGCTTGCCCGGTCTCCTGATCACCGCCTGCGGAGGTTCAGGCGGCGCTGATGGTCCGGGCTCAGTCACGGTCGACGAGGCGAAAGCGCTCGATGAGGCTGCTGAAATGCTTGATGAGCGCCGCCTTCCCAAAGGCGCGCTCTCGCTGGATGCGTCTGCATCAGAACAAGCCCAAGAGGGAGAAGGCGAATGAACGCGCCCCAGACACAAAGCTCATTTAATCCCGGTATGGATGAAGGGACCTTCGAACAATTCGCCGAGCAGCTTGAGCGCTATGTGCGCGAGCGCTTGATCCCGGCCGAAGGAGAACTGGTTGCCAACGATGCAATTCCGCCCGAGATCGTAGATGAGATGCGCGAGATGGGGCTCTTCGGCCTCTCGGTCCCAGAGGAATATGGCGGTGCGGGGCTCAACATGACGCAATATGCACGCGTCGTGAATATGATGAGCTATGCCGCGCCTGCCTATCGCTCGATTTTCTCGATAAATATCGGGATGTTTGCGAGTGCTCTTAAAAACGGAGCAACCGAAGCGCAGCGCGCAGAATGGTATCCCAAACTGGCTGAGGGCAAGGTCGCCTGCTTTGGCCTGACAGAGCCGGGCTCAGGCTCGGACAGCGCGGGCTTGCAAACCACAGCCAAGCCCGATCCCGACGGCAATGGTTGGATCCTCAATGGCGCGAAACGCTACATCACCAATGCGCCGCATGCCGA
>JBCDKX010000314.1:0-2993 GCA_038746055.1 Pseudomonadota bacterium | reverse complement strand
GTCTCGCGGTCTCCGAGAAAGCAGGGAAGAAGAGCCAATCCTAAGCCGCCACGAGCCGCTGCCACTTGAAGAGCGAGATTGGGAAATGAACCCCAGACGGGAACAGCGGGGAACTCGCTTGCTTTTGTCCATTCCGGGTGCCTGTCTTCTGACGCATCCCATCCCAGCCACCTGCCAGCCTCCGGATTTCTCGCTAGATCATTTCTGTCGAGATAGTCCGGCGAGGCGTAGACAGTCTGATAGTAGGGGAACATCCGCTTGCCCACTAAAGTTTCTGGCGGATTGTTGTCCATTCGTATGGCAATGTCGGCCTCACGTCTCGAAACATCGAGATGCTCATTCGTGGCTAAGACTCTCAATTCGATGTCTTTGTGCTGTGCGACAAACTCGCTGAGCCTGGGCCCGAAAGCGTAAGCCGCCAGTGGCTCGGCCATAGTAACCGTCAACACACCGCTGAGTTCACCATCAGCTCCGGCAACCGATCTCATCGCCTCGTTGAGTTGATGTCCGCTGCTTTGGACCGCGAGAAGCAATGTCTCGCCCGGATGGGTTAGGACATAGCCACCGGGTTGCCTGTCAAAGAGCCGCGCGCCAAGCGCATACTCCAAGGCATCGATTCTTCGACTGATTGTCGAATGATGAACGCCAAGCTCTTGAGCCGCGCGTCGGACGCTGCCGACCTGCACAACGACAGCGAAAGTCTTTACGTTCTCCCAATTGAGCTCCTTGGCTCCAAGCGATGCGAAAGCTCTCATCCGTCAGACTTTACTGGCTTATCTGCGCAACAGCAAGTTGCACACTATCCCAATGACTTTGCATAGATGCACCAGCAATGTTCAGATTGCTACCGCGCCAAATGGCTAATTTTCCTGGCCTACGCAGAAGGGCGCGGTGCATTCTGGAGGGATCATGGAATTTCCAATTGTTACCGCAACCGCAGCTGGCGCGATCATTATACTTCAGCAAATACTGATGCTCAGCACCGGGACTCACCGTTTCAAAACCAATATCGGTGTTGGGGTGGCGGAGGATCGTCATCTTGAACGCAAAATGCGGCGCCACGGAAATCTGGCCGAGAACTCAGCTATTTATCTTCTCGTTCTTGCATTCGCTGAGCTATACAATTCAGGCAGTACAGCGATCACCGTTTTTGCGGTCCTTTTTGTTGTTTCACGCGCCGCCCATGCGCTCGGCTTCATGTCGCTTGCTGGCTCGCATGTGGCAGAAGGGTCCAAGCTGTTCCCTACAATGCGGGCTATCGGAGCTTTCGGCACAGCACTGGGAGGCATCGCCTTAGGTGCCTACGTTTTGCTTACGCTTTTCAAAATTCTCTAGTCGGGCGCGTGCGGTCACCTTGGTTGCGCTGCAGCGGTTTTAATCAGCCCTTCGTTGAAGCGATCTTTGTTAAGGAGACAACCATTGAGTGAAGTCATACAAGACGGATTTGCTCGTCCAAGTGACGATGCATCAGCGTCCTTCGATCTTTACACCGCCCCCACTCCCAATGGGTGGAAGGTCTCAACCGTGCTCGAGGAGCTTGAGCTCACTTATGCGCTTCACGCACTCGATTTCGCAAAAGGCGAACATATGACACCTGAACGGATCGCGATGAATCCGAACGGTAAGATACCGGTTTTGTTTGATCGTGACACGCAGAGGGCAACCTTCGAATCCAATGCGATTCTGCTCTCGTTGGCGCGCAGGGAAGGCAAGCTGATACCGAATGAGCCGATCGCCGTTTCTGAAGTCGAGCAATGGCTGTTTTTTCAAGCAGCGCATCTTGGGTCGATGATGGGGCAAGCCTTCGTGTTCACCACATACTTCCCCGAGAGAATCGCATCTGTGATTGAGCGATACCGTCGCGAGGTCGAACGACTATTTGGAGTGATTAACTCGCGATTGAGTTCATCGGAGTTTCTTGCAGGTCCTGAATACAGTATTGCTGATATTGCCTGCATCGGATGGACGCATGTTCATACTTTGCTAGATCTGTCATTGGCCGATTGGCCGCACGTTGATGCTTGGTACGAAGGGATAATGACACGCCCTGCCGTTCAAAGGGGCCTTGCGGCACCTCTTCCTCTTGGGGAGAAGGAGAGAATTGAAAAAGCGAAGTCGATCGTAAACTAGAGCGGAATGAATGTCGGGATCGAACCTGGCTCGGCTCTTCAATCGCACTCAACTAAAGACCCAAACAACACATCTGAGATCGCGCGTTTGACCTATTTGACCTGCGACACTGCATCAAGCGCATCATGTATAAGAACCCATGAACCTGCATCACCTGTATTGCCAATGCATACGGGGTGAGCCATCTCCCTTCTAGATTGCATAAAGAGGTCTGGAATGGTCGCCGCCCCATCGCCTTGAAGCGGCCAACTGAGCCTAGCTTACTACTGTAAAAACTCGCGAACTGCGCGGATCGTGGCTTCAGTGTTCTCCTCTAGCAACCAATGACCAGCGCCAGCGATTATCTCGCTCTGGCTGCTGGAGGCTAGTAGCGCGACATGGTCCGCAATCATTGGACCAAGAGAATGTTCTCCGCCCAATCCAAGGACCGGGATAGTCAGCTTCTGCTTTGCAAATTCGGCATTGTCCTGCGCGTCTTGTTCAAACGCTTCAAAGTGCGAAAGAGCCCGGCCGACAGCGCCTGGTCGTATATAGAGCGAGGCGTAGAACTCGCGCATTTCGTCCGTGATGGCTCCTGCGTCAGCGGCAAACTCGTCCCAGTGGCGATCAAGATAAATGCGTTCGCGCCCCTCAAGAATCGCCTCCGCATAACGCCCATAAAATCCGAAGTGCCAAGTCTGGGCGGACTGCAAAAGCATGGGCCATATTCCAAGGCCAGGCACCGTCGCATCCATCATCACCAATTTGTCACCCTTGCGGGCGAATTGCGCTGCATAGGCATAGGCGGCGAAGGCACCCAGATCATGACCGATGATGTTTGTATTCGTCGGTACGAGGCCAAGCGCATCAATTAAGACCCTCAT
>JBCDKX010000313.1:0-2996 GCA_038746055.1 Pseudomonadota bacterium | reverse complement strand
TTTGAACAACTGGCTGGCGGGGCTTTCAATACCGTTCTAGTCCCGCTCGCTACTACGCCACCAACCATGCTCGCCTTGCGTTTCACCAACACTGGTGACGCGCTGATCGACAAGGTTGAGCGCAAGGCCCCCGGTTCGCTCAAGCATGCGCCTGTCGGCTTTTAGCCAGCGCGGACTACATGACCGTGGCAGGAAGCGGTCGGCAACAACAATGTCTGATCGCTCGCATGCTGCAGCCAGTGCGCGCTCTTCTATCATCTCGCGATTTCGGGCAAGTAAGAGCGACCATTCCTGCCCTCCCCGCTCAAGTACAATCGTACAAAACTCGGGCGAACACCTCGCACCACTCCATTCCGCAAGTGAGATCGGTTCTGAAGTCACGCTGGCCAGCTCAAGCAGATTGTCCCGCGAGTAGGGGGATCGGCTGTTGCGCAAAGACAAGAGGTTCCTGGTGCCATCATCTGAAAACACAGTGATCCCCACATGCCGCCCTTCGCGCCCGATCAGAACATCGGGAATGGGTGTTGAAAGCAGCATAAGAGTTGCAGCCGCAGCGGGGATCAGCCCTAGTAGCCGTGCCGTCCCGCTCCAAAGTGCCAACCATAGACCGCCGGCTGCAAACAGAGCGATGGTCAAACCGCTCATCTGCGGCATCAGCTTTACAGCCCCTGGTTGTGCTGCAGTAAAGTGCGCGATTGTGAGCAGAAGGTTAAGTGACTTCCCCGTAAGCCACCAGAATGGCGTGCCAAGACCGACGAGATCGAACAGCAAACCCAATGCTATCAGTGGCATGGAAATGAAGGTGACAAGCGGGATCGCCAACACATTGGCCATTGCCCCGTAAAGCCCTGCGCGGTGGAAGTGAAACAGCACGATAGGCATGAGCGCAATCTCAATCACCAGTCCTGTTACGAAAAGCATAAAGGTACCGCGACCCAGCCTTGCCAGGCCGCTCTCCTCATGCGGTGCAAGAAAGGCCCGAACTGGCGCGCTGGAATGCAGCGCAACGATGGCCAAAACGGCGGAAAAGCTCATTTGAAAGCTCGGACCAATGACGCTTTCTGGCCACAAAAGCAGGACGAAAATTGCTGCAACAGCCACCATCCGCAATGACAACGCATCGCGCCCACTAGCGAGAGCTATCAAGACCAGCATCGCAGCGGCGCAGGCCCGCACAGTGGGCACTTGAGCACCTGTCAAAAGTGTATAGCCAATGCCTGCAATTGCTCCGACACCGGCGGCCAGAACCGGCAGTCGGACGCGAAGTGCAAGCGCGGGAAAAAGCGCGAGTAGTTTGATCGCCAAAATGTAAGCAGCGCCAATCACCGCACTCACGTGCAGGCCGCTGATGGCCAAGAGGTGCGTAAGCCCCGCGTCGCGCATCGCATCTCGGTCAGCTGCCCCGATGGCGCCACGATCACCGCTAGCAAACGCTGCTGCGATAGTTCCAGCGGAGCCACTTACCTTAGAGCGTACATGCGCAGAAAGCGCGCGCTGTGTGCGTGCGACCAGCCCAGTATCCCCTTTACTCTCGATCACCGCAATACTGCCGATCACACTTCCCGACGCGGCAAGACCCTTAAACCATGCAGCGCGCGCAAAGTCATAGGCTCCCGGTAACATTGGGCTTGCCGGTGGCATCAGGCGAACGCGCATGCTTACGGTGGTTCCTTCAACCAGCGCACTGGAAGTCGTGATAGAGCCATATTGCGCATCGGTTTCGGCAAGTGTCTCAAGCGGTACATTGACGCGTATCTTACGGCTCTCTGCAGTCGTAGCGTCACGCACTGCCAGGGTTAGCCGGATGCGATCTTGCGAAGGCTGATCCTCACGGGCGAGGATAAAGCCTTGCACTCGCTCAACAGTGGGCCGTTCGATCGCGCTCGCACCAACAAACTCGGAACGAAGCCAAATCACAGAAATGCCAGCGGCAAACACGAACGCACAAGCAATCATAGCTGTACGGAGGTAATCTCGATCCCCTCGTCCCCGCCATCCAGCGAGTGCAAACAGGGCTACAAACAATGCCACTCCAATTGCGCTCGCCCATTGCCACGGCGCCTTCAGATAGAACCAAGTGAGGATCCCACTCGCAAACAAGACAGCAAGCCAAGGGGCACGGTCAAATCCCGCCTTAGCCAAAAAGCGCTCACCACGATCGCCAATGTCGCTCCAAATGCTGGACATTCCAGCGTCCGTTTGCCACAGGCGCCCCATAGCCTTACGAGGCGCAAATGGGATTTTTTCCGCACTGGCGTGATCGCCTGCGGGTTTGTCTCCCATCGGAATGATCGGCGCATCGGCCATCGGCTCGCTTCCCCTTGGGTAGGCACCGTTCCTTTGCACCAAACGGATAGGAAGTGTAAGGCCATGACGACCCCCTCGTCAAACGCGATGGACAGCGGATCTGTGGTTACCAGATTTGCCCCGTCGCCCACCGGTTTTCTGCACATTGGCGGAGCACGTACTGCGCTCTTCAATTGGCTATTTGCTCGTCACCATGGCGGCAAAGCGCTTTTGCGGATTGAAGACACCGATAAGAAGCGGTCAAATCAGGAAGCCATCGATGCCATTCTCGATGGGCTGGATTGGCTGGGTCTCGACTATGATGAGGAACCCGTTTTTCAGTCCGCACGTTCTGCACGTCATGCTGAAGTGGCCAACCAATTGCTTGCATCAGGCCATGCCTACAAGTGTTTTGCCACTCCAGAAGAGCTCGAATCCATGCGGGCTGAGCAGCGCGCGAATAAGCAGCCTATGCGTTACGATGGGCGCTGGCGCGACCGTGACTCTGCTGATGCGCCAGAAGGAGCGTCTTTCGCAGTCCGACTGAAGACACCGATTGAAGGTGAGGCCAGCATTGAAGATCGCGTGCAGGGGCGTGTTTCGGTAAAAAATGAAGAGCTTGATGACTACATCATCCTGCGCGCAGATGGCACACCGACTTATATGCTCGCTGTAGTTGTTGACGACCATGACATGGGAGTGACCCACGT
>JBCDKX010000312.1:0-3016 GCA_038746055.1 Pseudomonadota bacterium | reverse complement strand
GAGTTGGGTCGAACCTCTTCTCGCCAGGGGTCTCCTCAGCCATGGCTATCCAGACCCTTCGATGCCAGGCGTAAAAATGGCTGCCGACTGTTCGAGCGTTGCCTGAAGCAGGTTGGTGAACTGCTCGACAAAGATCGGCATCGCGACAATCATAGCGGCAATGCCAGCAAGCGTGCCGGCTGGCAGTCCAAGAGCGAAGAGATTTAATGCCGGCGCCGCTCGCGAAATGGTGCCGGTTATGACCTGTACGCAAAGCAGCACTAGGATAACCGGAAGTGCAATCGCAGCAGCGGTGGCGATGCAATAGCCGGCAAATAGTACAATGCTCTGCGCCTCAATCCTCCCAAATGCGGCCATTCCAGCGGGAAGGAGGCGATAGCTCTCCATGATCAGGCGAAACCACAAAAGATGCCCGCCGATGATGTAGAACAACAGTGTCAGTATCAGACCAAAAAAACTGCCTAACGCTCCCGATTGCTGCCCGCTTGCCGGATCAATCGAGGTGGCGATCGCAAGTCCCATTGTGCCGGAGATCTGCTCGGCGGCGATCAGGGGAACGGCAAAGGCGATCTGGAGCACAAACCCCAGCGCTGCGCCAATCAGCACTTCCTGAAGCACGGCCAGAATTGCGGCCAGGCTCAGCATATCAGGCAACGCGGGGACCGGGATCCAGACACCAACGAAGATCGCGATCACAAAGGCCGCCATCACTCGCGCAGTTGCGGGCATAACCATGCCGCCTACCATGGGCGCCGCTATCATCGCCGCTCCACAGCGGATCGAGAGGAATAGCAGCTGCCACAACTGTTCGAGCAACACATCAAAACCAAGATCGAGGAAGGTCACCCGCTGCGCCCTATCCGGCTATACCGGCCACCTGGGCGAAAATCTCACGGGTAAAATCACCCAAGAGTGCCATCATCGTGCCTCCGAGGACGACAAAGACCAGCGCCGTGATCGCGAGCTTGGGAACGAAGGTAAGGGTTTGCTCATTCACCGACGTCGCGGCCTGAATAATGCCGACAATCAGACCCACAGCGAGTGCCGCGAACAGGACAGGCCCGACAATAAGCGCGGTCACCCACAAGGTCTGGTCAGCGAGTGCCAAAAGCTGTGCATCTTCCTGCACCCGTGCCCCCTATCCAAAGCTCATCGCAAGACTACCCATGAGCAGCGACCAGCCGTCGACAAGGACGAACAGCAGCAGCTTGAAGGGCAAAGAGATAATGGTGGGAGAGAGCATCATCATGCCAAGGCTCATCAACACACTTGCCACCACCAGATCGATCACCAGGAAGGGTAGGAACAGCATAAAGCCGATTTGAAAGGCGGTCTCCAACTCGCTTGTTACAAAAGACGGAAGCAGGATCGAGAAGGGGATGTCTTTGCCGTCGTCAAACTGTCCCGCGCCCGCAATATCAGCAAACATAAGCAGATTGGCTTCACGCGTCTGACGCAGCATGAATTCGTGAAACGCCTCGCCAGCGGCTGCAATTGCAGCATCGGCCTCTAGGACGCCGCTGGCATAGGGCTCAATCGCGACGGTATTCACCGCGTCCAGTGTTGGCGCCATGATGAAGAGCGAGAGAAAGAGGGAGAGCCCAACCAGCACCTGAGTAGGCGGTGAACCTTGGAGGCCCAAAGCTTGGCGCAGAATTGAGAGCACGATCAGGATACGCAGGAAGCTCGTCATCATCAGCACGATCGATGGCAGGAGCGTCAACAAGCTCATGAGCAGGAGCAGCTGGATCGAGAAGCTTAGCGGCGTGTTTTCGCCCGCTCCATCCGCCCCAAGCGCCCGCTCAATCGCACTGCCGATCCCGGCCGCATTCGGTTCGACCGCCGGAACCGCCGCAACGGCCGGGTCAATCAGCGAAAACATAGTTAACATAAGGAGACCGATGAGGCGTGTAGTGCGTCTAGAAGCGCACACGATTAGAGCCCAGACTTGGCTAGATTAAGTGGCGGATTGATGCGCTCAGACGCCTCCGCTTCACCAAGTCGCACAATTCCGGCGCGGGAACAGCCGAGCAAGATCTCTTGCCCATGAAACCGCACGACAGCCAGTTTAAGCCCCGGCGCGAGCAGGCTTGTTTCAACCAGTTCTAGCGAATCCGAACCGGATTGCAGACCAACCAAGCGGGTCTGCAGATAGCGAGTGAGCCTAAGACTGCCCCAGATCATTATGCCCAGAAGGGGCAGCAGAAGCGCGAGCCGCAAGAAATAGTCGGCCATCATTGCGGATTGTCTGCCTTAGCAGGATCACCGCCCTCGAGACGTGTGGCGATATCATCAGCAATTGCTTCTTCTCGGCCTGTTTCACCTTTCTTAGGCGACGCCTGCGACTCAGCCTCAGCAGGTGAGGGAGACGACGGTGCGACATCGCCAGGAGCAGGCACATCGGCTCTCAGCCCTTTGCTGCTTGGTGCAGGCCCATTATCTTCGCCGCCCGCCAGACTGACAATCCGCAGCGCAAACTTACTATCCTGGGCAATGACCTCGCCTTGTGCAATCACCCGACCGTTAGCAGTGATATCGAGCAGTTCATCGGTCAGCTTGTCGAGCGAGACGACGCTTCCCTCAGACAAAGCAATCACATCGCGCAAGGCCATATCGGTGCGGCCAAGCTCCACTGAGAGCCTGACGGCGACCTCGCCAAGGCGCTGAAGTGCAGGATTAATGGATTGGGCAAAGGCATTCATCATGACGCTCCCAATGCGGATGGACGCGCCGCAGTTTCGAGCCCATTTGGATCGCTTCGCATCACCCGAGTAAGGCGTAGCGCCATGTGATTTTCGAGCATGCCGGGAACGCCATGTGCAAACACATCCTCCCCAATACGCAAAGGCAGTTCACGCGGAATTTTAAGCGCGATCTCATCGCCAGGTGCCAGCTTTTCAAGCTTCCCGAGCGGCATTTCGAACTCTGTCAGTACCGCTTCAAGCTGGAGCGGCACTCCCGCATAGGGATCGCCATCTCTTCTGGTGTTTGCGTCAGCATCAGCCTTGGAACGGTT
>JBCDKX010000311.1:0-3027 GCA_038746055.1 Pseudomonadota bacterium | reverse complement strand
CGCGATGCAGATGGCACTGTGCTGGTTGATCTGGGCCCGAATAAGGGCGGTTTTCTGCATACGATCTGGCGCGCGGTTCAACACGAACGCGCCCGTTTCAAGGTCGCGCAGACCGGGCCGGTCACGCTTAATCTACATTCCGATAATCGCCTTCGGCTCTTTGATCCTTCGACTGGCAAGAGCATCACGCTGAACGCATTCGGGAGCAAGAATGTCGCGTCCTTCCGGGCGCTGTTGAACCGGTAACCGAGTACCAAAACGAAACCCAACTATCGAAACCAAGGTGGAAGAAGAGGAGGAAGCCAAAATGGGATGGCTGACAAAATCGATCGAACACGCACCTTGCACCGTCGAGGTAAGCCACTGCTTTGAGAGCCTGCACGCACATGTGCGGTTCAATAACGGCGCAGTGATCTTTCCCGGCGACGAAGTGCGCGTTCACGGAGATGAAATCATGGCGCCGTTTGGCGAGGTGGTGCGCGAAGATCGTCAGGCGACGATCGTGCGCGCCTCTAAGCTCGAACAGCTCTGGACCCGCCTCACGGGCGATTTCGAGGTCATGGAGCTTTGTGAATTTTCCTTCTCTGAGGAGGTGACGCTATGAACGTCCAAAAGACGCCCCAAGAGGGACAAGCCGCCAAGCACAGCGCCGATGCCACCAATGTGGAGGAAGGCCTTGCCCTGGTTGAAAAGCAGGCCAAGCTCGATAGTGATTTCGCCACTTCGGTTGCGATGCGGAATACGCTTCTGACCCCGCGCTTTTACACCACCGATTTCGATGAGCTTGATGCGCTCGATGTCAGCGACATCCGCGAGGAATGGGACGCGTTGATCGCCGAGATGGTCAGCGATCCCAACAAGGGCCATTTCAAGAAAAACGCCGATTGGGACAAGATCGACTGGGACAATATGGAACCCCAGCTCAAGAAGGAATTCATTGATTTCCTGATCTCGTCCTGCACAGCCGAATTCTCGGGCTGCGTGCTCTACAAGGAAATGAAGCGGCGCGGCAACAACAAGGACATCACGCAGCTCTTTCAACTCATGGCGCGGGATGAGGCGCGGCATGCGGGCTTTATAAACGATGCCCTTCGCGAGGTCGGTGTCGCGGTCAATCTGGGCTTTCTCACCCAGAAGAAGAAATACACCTACTTTCGACCAAAGTTCATCTATTACGCGACATATCTATCCGAGAAGATCGGTTATGCGCGCTATATCACGATCTTCCGCCACCTTCAGGCCAACCCCGAACATCGGTTTCACCCAATTTTCAAATGGTTCGAGGAATGGTGCAATGACGAGTTTCGCCACGGAGAGGCTTTCGCGTTGCTGATGAAGACTGACCCGAAACTGACCAGCGGGCATAACGTCTATTGGATCAAGTTCTTCCTCACGGCGGTCTACGCCACGATGTATGTGCGCGATCACCAGCGCCCGGCCTTCCACGAGGCCCTGGGCGTCGATCCGGACTGGTATGCGCATGCGGTCTATGAAAAGACCTCGGCGCTCAGCTCCCAGATCTTCCCGATCACGCTCGACATCGAACACCCCAAATGGCAGCCGGGACTGGAGCGTTTGCAAAAAGCAAATGCGGATCTCGATGCGGCCCGCAAAGAGGGCGGTGTGCTCGGCAAGCTCAAGGAATGGAGCGCAAGTGCGCGGGCGGCCAGCGCCTTCTTCTCGCTGCTGTTCATCCCGTCCAAGAGCCACAAAGTGCCTGAAAACACGCGGTTGGAGCCGTGCTACTGATGGGACTTCAATGGATCGCATACCCTTGGATTGCCGCAATCATTGCGGCCTTCCTGTGGTGGTTCTCCACCGGGGCGATCCTTGCGGCTGTGCGCTATGCCGATAAAGGCGGCGCGCGCGGTCGGCTCATATGCACCCTCATGGGCCTGCCACTCTTCGGGGCCGGCCTTTGGGGATATGCCAATACAGTTGGGACGACAGAACCGATCGCGATCTACGGTGCTTTCCTCTCGGCTATCGCAATCTGGGGCTGGGTAGAATTGTCTTTTCTCACCGGCGCCATCACCGGACCCAATCCGCATAACTGCCCCCGTCAAACCGGTGAACTGGAACGGTTTGTCCGGGCCTGGGGCACCGTTGCATATCACGAAATACTGCTCACCATGACACTGGCGCTCCTTTGGCTCTGGGGCATGGGCGCTGAGAACATCATCGGGCTATGGACCTTTACCGTCCTCTATTTTGCCCGCATTTCCGCCAAACTGAACCTTTTCTGCGGTGTGCCGCATATCAACCTGGAATTCATTCCCGAAGCCTTAAGTCACCTGCCGAGCCATTTTCGCCGCTCTAGGTTCAACTGGCTTTTTCCTTTTTCGATCACCACGCTGACCTTCGCAACGGCCTGCTGGTTGGAGCGCGCGCTGCATGCGGAAAGCCCAGGTGAGATTGCAGGTTTCATCCTGCTTGCGGTTTTAACTGCACTCGCACTTCTTGAACATTGGTTGATGGTGGTCCCGCTGCCAGATGCCAAATTATGGCGCTGGATGCTACCGGCGCCCAAACAGATACCAACACTACAAAAGGCAAAACGGGAGGGGACAAATGGACTTTGACACCATTTTCAAATCACAGCTCGACACGCTGCGGAAAGAAGGCAATTACCGCATCTTTGCAGAGCTGGAACGTCGATGCGGTGCCTTTCCCAAGGCAAGATGCTACGATGACAAAAGTCCTGATGAAGTCACTGTATGGTGTTCCAATGACTATCTGGGCATGGGACAGAACCCGCATATTCGCGAGGTGATGAAAGCCACGGTCGATGAATGCGGCACAGGCGCGGGGGGCACTCGCAATATCTCTGGCACAAACCACCACCATGTCCGGCTAGAGCGCGAATTGGCCGATCTGCATGGCAAGGAGGCCGCGCTGCTCTTTACTTCCGGGTATGTCTCCAATTGGGCCGCGCTTGGCACCTTGGGCGCGCGACTGCCCGATTGCGTGATCCTGTCGGATGAGCTCAACCACGCCTCGATGATCGAAGGCATCCGGCATTCCCGG
>JBCDKX010000310.1:0-3033 GCA_038746055.1 Pseudomonadota bacterium | reverse complement strand
GGCGATAAGGACATATTCACCGTGGCTGAAAAGCTTGGGGTGGAGATGTGACTTTAGGCCTCTCACCTTTAGGGAAGAGGGCTAGGGAGAAGGGCCAATGACTCGACTCCAAAACGCCTTTTCCAAACCCCACGCCGCTTTCGTCGCTTTCATCACCGCTGGCGATGGCGACACGGCCGCAAACCTCGACGCTCTGGTCGAAGGCGGAGCAGATGTGATCGAGCTGGGAATGCCCTTTACCGATCCGATGGCCGATGGTCCTGCGATCCAAGCAGCCAATTTGCGCGCGCTTGGTGCAGGTACAACCACCGAAGATGTATTGCGCATTGCTGGCGAATTCGCACAGCGTCACCCGACGGTTCCGCTTATCCTGATGGGCTATGCCAATCCGATGATCCGTCGCGGTGAGCCATGGTTCGCTCAACGTTGTTACCGCGCGGGGATTGACGGAGTCATCTGTGTTGACATGCCGCCGGAAGAGAGTGCCGTGCTGGCTGATGAGCTTTCCATGCATGATGTTGCGTGGATCCCGCTCGCCACCCCCACCACCGATTCACAGCGTCTACCGTTGGTGCTCGAAAAGGCCGAAGGCTTTGTCTACTATGTCTCAGTCGCCGGTGTCACCGGATTGCAGCAGGCAGCCCAAAGCTCAATCGAAGAGGCAGTCAAGGCGCTCAAATCCGCCACTGACCTGCCCGTCGCAGTCGGTTTTGGCGTGCGCGAACCGGCTCAAGCTGCCGCTATAGCAGCCCATGCGGACGGGGTTGTCGTAGGGTCCGCCTTTGTTGACTTGGTGGGCGAATATGGCGCACAGGCTCCGGCGAAGCTAAGAGAGCTGACCGTAAGCATGGTTGAAGCCATCAAGTCGGTCTAAAGGGACCCCAAAGGGAACAACGCAAATGAGCTGGTTAAACCGCGTCCGCAATTCGCTGGGCTTTGGCGCTGAGAAGACAAGCACAGAAAAAGACCTTTGGATCAAATGCTCCAATTGTCAGGAAATGCTGTTCGTTTCCGACTACGAAGAGAACCTCCATGTTTGCCCCAAATGCGGGCACCATGGCCGGATCAATGCCGATACGCGTCTGAACCTGCTTCTGGATGAGGGCTTTGAGCTTCTCCCCATCCCTGAGGTGACCGAGGACCCGCTCAAATTCAAAGATTCAAAGAAATACACTGACCGTCTGAAGGCGGCTCGCGCGAAGAGCCCGCATGCTGATGCCTATGTGACGGGTTCGGGCGCGATCAACGGCCAAGCAGCAGTCGTCGGCGTCCAAGACTTCACCTTTATGGGCGGCTCAATGGGCATGGCCGTGGGTGAAGCTTTTTGTCAGGGCGCGCAAAAAGCACTTGATCGGGGATGCGCTTATGTCGCGGTAACCGCAGCAGGCGGTGCGCGGATGCAGGAAGGTATTTTGTCCCTTATGCAGATGCCGCGCGCAACGGTGATGACGCGGCGTTTGAAGGCGGCAGGACTGCCTTACATTGTGGTGCTCACCGACCCAACCACTGGCGGCGTAACCGCAAGCTACGCGATGCTCGGCGACATCCATATGGCTGAACCAGGCTGCCTGATCGGCTTTGCCGGTCAACGGGTGATCCAAGACACTATCCGCGAGCAGCTCCCCGAAGGCTTCCAGCGCGCGGAGTATCTGCACAAGCACGGCATGGTTGATATGGTCGTGCCGCGTCATGAGCTTAAAGAGCGCCTCGCTCAGGTGCTCGACTTCCTCCAACCGGCAGATGAAGCTGCCTAACACAGATGGATTTTGGCCGCTCGGATGACCCGCGCGTCCAGGCGCAACTTGATCGGTTGAGCGCTCTGAGCGTCCCTCAAGGGCGCTTGGGGCTCGAGACCATCACCGCCCTGATGGAGCGCCTCGGCAATCCGCACCGTAAGCTGCCACCCGTGTTCCACGTCGCTGGCACCAATGGCAAAGGCTCAGTCTGCGCCTTCCTGCGCGCCATGCTGGAGGCCGACGGCAAGCGCGTCCACGTCACCACCTCGCCCCATCTGGTGCGCTACAACGAGCGGATCAGGATCGCGGGGAAACTTATCGAAGACGGGCCGTTGGCCGAGCTACTCGAGGAAGTGCTCGATGCTGGTGAGGACTTGGGACCAAGCTTCTTCGAAGTCACCATCGCCGCCGCCTTCCTAGCGTTTAGCCGCACGCCCGCTGATGCTTGCGTAGTCGAAGTTGGCCTTGGGGGACGCTTTGATGCGACCAATGTGCTGGAACCCGAGGCGCTGGCGGCCTGCGGAATTGCCGCGCTGGGGCTCGATCACGAGCGGTTTCTGTTGGCGCCCGAGGAAGGTGTGCCGACAGAGCCGATGGCGCGGATTGCGTTTGAGAAAGCGGGGATTGCCAAGAAGGGTGTACCGCTGGTGACTATCGAAAATGGCGCAATCGCCGATGCTCAGATGGTAAAGTCGGCTGGCGCTGCGGGGGCAATTCTAGGAGCCTTTCGCCGGGATTGGTTTGTCAGCCCAACGCATTATGAGGATCATTTTGGCAAGGGGAACGCACTAAGTACCTACATCGTAGATGACGAGAGTGATTTGAGTTTGCCAAAACCTTCGCTGAAGGGTGAGCACCAGCACTACAATGCAGGGCTAGCGGCAGCGATGCTGCGTGCCCAAGACAGGGTCCAAATCACAGCGGACGCGATTTACGAGGGCATTCGAGCGGCGCAGTGGCCAGCACGGATGCAGCTTTTGTCCAATGGACCGCTCACTGCACTTGCCCCAGATCAAAAGGTTTGGCTTGATGGCGGCCACAATCCCAGCGCTGGCAAGGCGATTGCCGAGGCTTTGGAAGGCCCGCTGCACCTCGTCATCGGAATGCTCGACAACAAGAACCCGCGAGCGCTGCTCGATCCCTTGGGCGATAGAACGTGCACGCTTCAAGTGGTGCCTGTGCCCGATCACGATTGCCATCCGGCAAGCGCCTTTGGCGAAGATGCGGTAGCACGCGAGGACCTTGAGGATGCGCATTTGAATGTGCCTTCGGACGGTCTCCCGATCCTCATCGCAGG
>JBCDKX010000309.1:0-3083 GCA_038746055.1 Pseudomonadota bacterium | reverse complement strand
GAATATGATATCGACATTAAGCTTGGAGACCGCATAACTCTCAAACTCTTGGCGGGTAAACTTCATGCCTGTCTTTGGATTAGTGTATGTTAGCGTCGGTCCCTGCACAGCCATCGCAACCACACGCAACTCCTTCCCCATACTTGCGAAAAACGGATAGGCATTTTTTTCCTGCGCACGGCGATATGGGATGATATCAGGGCCACCCATGCCAATGCCCTCAGACCTACCGAGCTCGAAAATACGGCTCATGTGCTGGCGATCATTGTTCCATTCGCATGGCCAAAAATTGACATACTGCACCACAAGCGAATGCTTGAAAGCGGCGCGCGCTGCGCGCAAATTGTCCATCTCGGCCTCGAAATAGGCGTCACAGCCGAAACCGGCAGGTGCGCCGTCGTCGGTCGGAACTTCAATAGCAGTTTCGGGTAGATTTAGGCCGTAGACCCGACCATCAAACCTTTCTCCTAGCGCCGCAATAAGAGCTTGAAAACGCCTCCGAAGATATGGATTCCATTGCGCCGCGACCCATCCAGAGCCTTTCGCGACCCCTTCCCCTGCGTTGTCTTCCTGGCGGACAAGGCCCCCACCATACTGGGGTTCTTCGAGGATATAGTCTGGGAGATAACGGCTTTCGGGGAGAAAGAAACGATCCTGCAACTGAATGAACAGCCGTTTGCCAAGGCGATTTGCCAGTTCCAGTTCACGCTCGATCTTTTCAAACTGATAGACGCCCTCGCGCGGCTCGAGTTGTCTCCAGTTATAAACGACCTGCGCGCCGTCAATATCGCTGCGATTTAGCAGATCCTCGTGATCGGAGAGCTGTGCCCCCCCGATAAAGATGAAATGCTGAAGCCGGTCTTCAACGATTTTCGTCTCGCGCTCCACCGCCGGGATCGGTTCAAGCTGATGAGCGCAAGCCATCCCGCCGTGCAGCATACAAACTGGCAAAATCAGTAGGAACGCAGTCTTCCGCCAGTCTTTTAGCATGGCTCATCCTTGCTTTAGATGTCTCCGCCCCAAAAGTTCAGCAATCTGTACAGCGTTAAGTGCGGCGCCTTTGCGAAGGTTGTCAGAAACACACCATAAGGCAAGACCGTTTTCGACGGTCGGGTCTTCGCGTACGCGGCTGATATAGGTAGCACTATCGCCAGCACATTCCACAGGGGTTACATAACCCTCATCCTCGCGCTTATCGATCAGCATAATCCCTGGTGCTTCACGGAGTATTTCTTGCGCGCGTTCGGCCGAGATTTCGTTTTCGAATTCGATGTTTACGGCCTCGGAGTGGCCAACAAAAACCGGCACACGAACGCATGTGGCAGAGAGCTTAATCTTGGGATCGAGAATTTTCTTGGTCTCGACCACCATCTTCCATTCTTCCTTGGTCGATCCGTCGTCGAGGAAGACATCGATATGCGGAATGACATTGAAGGCGATCTGCTTGGTGAACTTGGTCGGTTCGACCGGATCGCCGACAAAGATCGCGCGCGATTGCTCGAACAGCTCGTCCATGCCCGCTTTGCCCGCGCCTGAAACCGATTGATAGGTCGAGACAACCACACGCGTGATAGTTGCCGCATCGTGCAGCGGCTTTAGCGCCACCATAAGTTGAGCGGTCGAGCAATTGGGGTTCGCGATGATGTTCTTGTTGGAATACTCATCAATCGCGTTCGGGTTCACCTCTGGAACAATGAGCGGTACATCCGGGTCCATGCGGAAGAGCGAGCTGTTGTCGATCACTACGCAGCCAGCGGCGGCCGCCTTTGGTGCATATTCCTTCGCCGGGCCAGAACCTGCGGCGAACAGAGCAATATCCCAGCCAGACCAATCAAAATGCTCGATATTCTTGCATTTTAGCATTTTGCCCGTGTCGCCATATTCAACCTCGGTTCCCTGACTGCGCGAGCTCGCAACAGCTGCGATTTCATCAGCGGGAAACTCGCGTTCGGCCATGATTTGCATCACTTCGCGTCCGACATTTCCGGTCGCGCCGACGACTGCTACACGGTAGCCCATTGTTGTAGTCCTTCACGTCAACAGGGTTGCGCCGCCCAGATGGGTGGCTAGCTTGGTTCCTCAAGGGAGGATTTATGCAGGCCGATACACACATTTGGCGTCAAAAGGCACGATATTTCGACTTTCAAGGGCACCAGATTGCCTATTGGACAAGTGGGAATAGGTCTGAGCGGCCTTTGTTGCTGGTGCATGGTTACCCCACCTGCGCTTTTGACTGGGTCAGCGTGTGGGAACAGCTTCGCGCAGACCATCATCTGATCGCCTGCGATATGCTGGGGTTTGGGCTCTCGGATAAGCCCAAGTCCGGCTATTCGATCCACAAACAGGCGGACCTGCAAGAGGCATTCCTAGCGCATCTTGGCATCGATGAATTCGACGCTCTGGTTCATGATTATGGGGTATCTGTGGGCCAAGAATTGCTCGCGCGCCAACAGGATGGGACCGGGGCGCAGTGCCTTGGCAAATGCGTGTTTCTCAACGGTGGCATTTTCCCCGCTCAGCACCGCCCTGTGCTGATGCAGAAAATCGGCGTTTCGCCCTTTGGGTTCCTGCTTGGCCTGCTCATCAACCGCGAGAGCTTTGGCAAGAGCTTCTCTCAGGTATTCGGCCCGGACACGAAGCCATCGCCCGAGGAATTGGACGATTTTTGGGGCTTTATCAGCTATAATTCGGGCAATCGCATTATGCACAAGCTGCTGCATTACATCGCTGACCGCCGCACGCATAAGGAGCGATGGGAGGGAGCCTTGGTGGGTGCTGAAAGCAAGATTGGCCTCATCAACGGCGCGCTTGACCCGGTGTCTGGCAAGCACGCCTATGACAAATGGCGCGAGGTCGTGCCGGATGCGCGGCACCACTTGCTGCCTAATGTGGGCCACTACCCGCAGGTTGAGGCACCTGAAGAGGTAGCCACGAAAGCCTTTGAGTGGCTCGCCGAATAGTTATTCAGGCGGCACAACCCCGTGCGCCTCAAGAAAGCGGAAGATCGAGTTCCACATATGAGGGGATATGTTCGGACCTGAAACACGGTGCGTATAGCCGGGGTACAGCATCATCTCGAAGGG
>JBCDKX010000308.1:0-3089 GCA_038746055.1 Pseudomonadota bacterium | reverse complement strand
GCGGTGGATCTCATCGATGAACAGGACGTCATGCGGCTCAAGGTTGGTGAGCAGCGCGGCAAGGTCCCCGGCTTTGGCGATAACGGGACCGGAAGTCGCACGGAAGCCAACGCCTAACTCGCCTGCGACTATCTGAGCCAGAGTGGTTTTTCCTAGCCCCGGCGGCCCAAGGAACAGCGTGTGATACATAGCCTCCCCGCGCGCCTTAGCGCTCGCGATGAAGACCGAGAGGTTGTCCTTGGCGCCCTCCTGACCGATGAACTCGGCCAGACGCTTGGGGCGCAAAGCAGTGTCCGGGTCGCCGGGCTGGTTCTCGCCAGAGTAGATGGGTGACTCAGCGTCGGTCATTGAAGCCCTTCAATAACAAGGACCGAAGCGATCAAAATGCCAATAAATGGGAAATAGTAAAACGGCCGCGCAATGTTCTCGTATCTGGATGCTTTGCTCTCTACGGCGAAGCCCTGAGCACGAGCCAACTCTTGATAGTCACCGCTGCGTTCGTATCGCTTAAATGCGTCTGATGTACCCGAATGCTCAACATAGGTTTCTGACAAAGCACTACCTTGCAGGTGCGCGTATACGACCAAACTAAAAATTGCCCCAAAAAACCAGAGCATTGCGAAGAAACGGGAACTTGGTTCTATGGAGTCCATGTTCATGAGAGAAATGATCCCACCCGAGCTGATTGTGAGCTGTGATGCCATGAGCCATCGCTGATTCTCGTAAACCCGCTCACGGTAAAAGTGACTCTCTTCACGCCACTTCTCGGAAACCTCGCGAACGGTGCGCTGCATTTCTTGCTTAGCCATCACCCCGCCGCCTTTTTCAGCGCCACGCGGATCAGGTCGCCCTCTACGGCTCCCTCGCCCAATTCCTCCGCTGCGCGTGACACGGCCTGAGCAGCAATGGCTGGCTTAAACCCAAGGTTCTCCAAAGCGCTCATGGCATCGGCGCTCGCGCCTCCCTCGGGAGTTGCACTAGACATGGCCACCCCAGCAATGCCGCCACTGGGAAGCGCGCCCGCTTTGTCCTTCAGCTCATTAACGATCCGCCCCGCCAGCTTCGGCCCCACACCGTTCGCGCGCGCTACACTCGCCGCATCGCCCGCCGAGCAGGCATCACGCAATTCTCCCGTGGAGAGCGCGGACAAGATCGCTAAGCCCACTTTGGAGCCTACACCCTGAATCTGCGTCAACAAGCGGAACCAATCGCGCTCGGCGCTTTCGGCAAAGCCAAGCAAGCGCATATCGTTTTCGCTCACTTGCATATCAGTATGGACCGTACAGGCTTCTCCAACCTCGCCCAGCGCAGACAAAGTACGCGCCGAGCAATGGACCAAATACCCTACGCCTTGAACATCGACGATGGCCCAATCCTCACCCACCTCGTCGAGCCGACCGGATAGCTTTGCAATCATGGTTTGTTCTTGGCGCAAATAGGCGCAGTTCGCCACCCGTTGCCTTCACTTGTCCGCATATGAGACTCACGCCATCGCACTCCTGATGGACAAATGCGACGAGTTGCGCATAAGCCAAACCGATGAGTTACAACACCTTTGGGCGGGTCTTCCGCTTCACCACCTGGGGAGAAAGCCACGGACCGGGCCTTGGCACGGTGATCGACGGCTGCCCGCCGAATATCCCGCTGACCGAAAGGGATATTCAGCCGTTTCTTGATGCGCGTCGTCCGGGGCAGAACAAATTTACGACCCAGCGTCAGGAAGCTGATCAGGTGCGCATTCTCTCAGGCGTTTTCGCGAATGATGAGGGGGTACAAGTAACCACGGGGACGCCGATCCATCTGATGATCGACAACACCGATCAACGATCCAAAGACTATTCCGAAATCGCCAAGCGCTATCGCCCAGGTCACGCCGATTACACGTATGACGCTAAATATGGCATTCGCGATTATCGCGGGGGTGGTCGGTCGAGCGCTCGTGAAACGGCTGCACGCGTGGCCGCTGGAGCGGTAGCGCGCAAGGTCATCCCTGACGTCAAGATTACCGCCTTCGTGTGCGAGATCGGGGGCGATACAATCGACCGCGATGCGATTATGATGGAAAACATCACCAAGAACCCCTTCTTCTGCCCCGACAGTTGGGCGGCGAAACGCTGGGAGGAATTGGTTGATAATGCTCGCAAATCAGGCTCTTCGCTGGGCGCAGTGGTCGAATGTGTAGCTGACGGTGTGCCAGCGGGTTGGGGAGCACCAGTTTACGCTAAGCTCGACAGCGAACTTGCTGCTGCAATGATGACGATCAACGCGACCAAGGGCGTCGAGATCGGCGATGGCTTCGAAGCCGCACGCCTTACCGGCGAGCAGAATGCGGATGCGATGATGCCAGGCAAGGATGGTAAACCAGTCTATGCCAGCAACCATGCAGGTGGAACGGCTGGCGGCATCTCAACCGGGCAGCCAGTTGTGTGTAGAGTGGCGTTCAAGCCTACGTCGTCGATCCTGACCCCCGTGGAGTCGATGACTGCGGATGGCGAGGCCACACAGGTCCGGACCAAGGGCCGCCATGACCCGTGCGTGGGGATTCGCGGTGCTCCGGTAGTCGAGGCAATGATGGCGCTCGTACTGGCCGACCAAAAGTTGCTCCACCGCGCGCAATGTGGCTGAGGCGAAAAATCATTCCAGAATGCCAAATGCTCATCAAGCCAGTTCTGAACGCAGCGCGCAATAGACCACGCAAGATATCTGATTTCGTGGCGGACATGACGGATGAGTTCCAGCTTATCAAAACCGAAAAGTCGCAGATTCTTCGGTCCACCTGTTATTAGGAAGACAGCCAAGGGTATCTTTTCACCACCTCGCATTTTTCGCTATCAGCGAGGCAAAGATATTCTTTACCTTAAGCAGCTGGGCGAAAACCACTTCGAAGATACGGATGCCGATCAAGATTTGATTGAGAAACCTGCTCTGTTTGGGGTGACGCGGGCCCTGAAATGCGCCACATCCCCCTCCCATGAAGATCATTCTCACTGGCTCCTCTGGCCGTATCGGCCGTGCGATATATGGCTCGCTTGCGGGTGAGCATGAGGTTGTCGGCGTTGATACAAGGGTCTTCGCAACTACGCAGCTTC
>JBCDKX010000307.1:0-3141 GCA_038746055.1 Pseudomonadota bacterium | reverse complement strand
GCGCGCGATTGAACGCAATTTGAGGGTTGCAGTCATCGATAAGAGACATTAATCGACACCCAGCGCCCCTATAGCTCAGCTGGTAGAGCAACTGATTTGTAATCAGTAGGTCCGCGGTTCGAGTCCGTGTGGGGGCACCATTTCACGCTAAGTAACCCTTTAATTCCTTGGTTTTATGCGTTTTGAGTGCTGTGCGCGACACACGCGACGACACACATCAAGGACACAGGAATGGCGCTCAGCACCAAGATAAGGCACATCGACAAGCGGCCAAATGGAGTGCTGCGTTTCAGAAGAAGGCTTCCGAAAGATGTCGCAGAAGTGCTTGGGGCGAGCTTTCTTCACGTGCATATTCGAAATCGAGAAGGATTGGCGTTCCATACGGAATATCAGGCCATCATGCGAGACTTCGACCGCATTGTGTCTGAGACCCAAGCGAAACTGGAAGGCAACGACAATCGGTCACCAATCGAGAAATGGCATGACGCATTGATTAAAGCGGAAGGCCTTGTCAACGAAACCACAGGCCTTGAGGACGATACTAGGTTTGCACGCCACCTTATCGCTGCGGGTCTTGCCCAGCGCTCTAACGCAGACCCTTTACTTCCGAAAGCTCTGGCGAACCCAGAAGCTGACTCTCCAAAGATGACGCTTCAAGACGCGAAGGATATGTATGCCAAGGACAAACGACTGCCAGAAAATGAGATCGTTCGTCTCGACCGCATTACTCGGCGCTTGGAAGAGGCTGTCGGGTCGCTCGACAAGTTGCCGCTCGATGAACTGCGAAGAGATCACGGCCGCCGCTACATGGACTTGATGCTTAGAACGACCAAGTTTGATGGACAGCCACTTTCAATCGCCACATGCACAAGAGAGAGTAAGATTGTTGCGGCGATGGTAAATCACGCTCTCCGCGAGGGCGATCTCCAAACCGACGTGAGCAACCCTTTTGTTGGCCTGCCGAGGCCAAAGGACGCGGCCCCTACGGTCGGAAAGAAGCTACCCCAGCCTGTTGAGCTGATTGCGCGCGTCTAAGAACGTTTACGAAGCGGGCGCGCAACTGAACTACATCTGATATGGCGGTTGCTTAAGGGAACAGGAACGCGTTTAGGAGAAGTAGTTGGACTGGCTCATGATGACTTGCTTCTTAGCAATGAGACACCTCACGTGCTCGTTCGCCTGAACTCAGTCCGCGACCTCAAGACTGATAGCAGCATCCGTTTGGTGCCACTCACAGGAGACGCGCTAAGCGCAGCGCAGATTGCACTCAATGGTGTCAAACATGGTCACCCATTTTCGACCGTTATGCCCGTGAGCGTGGCGCTGACGCAGCCTCGGCATCCTTGATGAAGGCCGTTCGAGCAGAAACCAATGACAAGCGATTTACTGTCCACGGACTTCGTCACAGAGTGTCCGACAAGTTACGCGACGCAGGGGCACCGGTAGAGGTCCGTCATGGCTTCCTTGGACACTCCTCCACAGCAATCGCACAGACTACCTGTGGGTCAACTACGGTAAGATTAAACGAGTTCCTGAAGTGGGCCAAGAAAGAGAAATTGTAAGCATTCCTGAGCCTATTATTAATCCATCAATGCAATTGCATGGGAATGTAGGCAGAACTTTTAAAAGAGATAAAAAAATGACATGCACTGATATCGAGCAATAGCAAAAAGTGGAACAGATTGAAAGGCTGGTTGGGTCGAGGCTTCGAGGATTGGCCGCTAATCTCATCAGGATATCAAGAGGCGGAGGGAAGCTTGACTAGGTCGAGGCTCAGGTCATGGAACTGGCAATGCTGCTTGAATAACATCGCAATATCACGGCACATGGGGTAGCCATGTCGTCTAAGCCCTGCATCAAGCTGAGACAGACTCAATCCTATTCTCTGAAGCGCCGTTGCGGTTCGGGGTGACATGGTTCCGAACAGGCCCTTTCGATTCACTGATTTTGCTTCTCCAAATTCCATCTGCGAATTCCTTTTCAGTGCGGGCCATAGACGGAGCAATGCACGTCAAACTGCCATGACAGCAGGGCATAACGGCGAAGAGCGGCCTTCCGCATTTGGGGGTCAAAGTCAGGCTCAAGGAATGGGTCCAACCATGGCGACAATTCCACCAAGTCAGGGGGAAAGCGCTGCATCGCCATAGCCACCAGATGGGCTGCTGCTGCCCGCCTTTTGCCCCATTTTTTTTCTGTTATGCTGTCATAATACCTCTCTCAAAGCAAGAACAGGGCAAGAACATCCATGCGAAAGTGAGGTGAAACATCACCTCAAATATTCCAATCAGTAACTGCAGACGCCACCATCCCGGATCGTGTGAAAGGGGATGTATTTGCCGCGCCGCGCGTTAGCGAGATGATGGCAGAGACGGCTATCCTTTTGTCTTTCAACGCATCTCGAAACAAATCGGCGTCATAGCCGCGATCCCCGAGCAGCCAATCCACATTTGATATGCTGCTGAGCAGAGCCCGCGCACCGACGTAATCGCTGACCTGCCCGGCGGTGACAAAGAGGTTCAATGGCCGCCCTTGGCTGTCACAGATTGCGTGCAACTTGATTTTCATACCGCCTTTGGTTCTGCCAATCAGGCGACCACGCCCCCCCTTTTTGACGCCCAAACTGCACGCAGTGCGATGGGCTTTTAGATATGTGGCGTCGATCATGACCGTCTTCTTTTCACTGTGCTCGGCGGACAGACCAGCCATCATTCCTGCGAAGATGCCTTTTTCGCTCCAACGCTTCAACCGGCTGTAAAGCGTCTTGTGTGGCCCGTATTCCTTGGGGGCGTCCCGCCAGCGCAACCCATTGCGATTGATGAAGGTAATCCCGCTCAACACCCGTTTGTCATCAACCCGTGGCTTGCCATGCGACTTTGGGAAGAAAGGGGAAATCTTCGCCATCTGCTCATCTGTAAGCCAATAAAGGTCGCTCATGTCATCGCTCCGTTTTCGGAGCTGTGAATCACGGAGCGCAGCGATATTCAATGCATCCTGATCCAAGTTTAGTAGCCGTTTTCGGTCGGGCGTTCTTTCTGTACTTTATTTCTGCAGTTGGCGACAAAGCTCGCGCCCCAGCTGATCAAACTCGATATTGCGATCCAAGGTGATCAATCGATTTGTAGAACGCTCTGCGCCTGCCGT
>JBCDKX010000306.1:0-3180 GCA_038746055.1 Pseudomonadota bacterium | reverse complement strand
TGGTACAGGTCAGGCGCGCCCATAAATGCTGACAGGACTATTGGGCGGCAGCTTCAATCCTGCCCATGGCGGGCATCGCCGCATTACCCGTTTCACTATCGACGCCTTGGGCTTGGATGAGGTCTGGTGGCTGGTTTCACCCGGCAATCCCTTGAAATCTAAGGCTGGAATGGCTCCACTGGCTGCTCGATTGCGCTCTGCCCAAGTCCAGGCTCGGCGCGCGCCAATCACCCCTACCGCGATTGAGAGTGAGCTTAAGACGCGCTACACTGTGGATACTCTGCGCGCGCTCCAGCGGCGCTATAAATCCCGCCAATTTGTATGGCTTATGGGGTCGGACAACCTTGCGCAGTTCCACCGTTGGAAGGACTGGCGCATTATAGCTCGAACTGTGCCGATTGCAGTCATAGCGCGTCCGGGGTATAACAACCGCGCCATGACAAGCCCCGCCATGGCCTGGCTCAGACGCTATTCGGTGTCTCTCGCCCGTTTTCGAAAGCTGGGGCAAGAACGCTGTGGGAGAGCACCGGCACTGGTGTTGTTGCGTTTCGATCCTGATCACCGCTCGGCCACGGCCATCCGCCGCGGCAATGCCGACTGGGCAGATAAATTTGCTGCAACTCCCGATGCACGGCTCTACGATAGGCTGACCTTCCGGCAAATCAGGGAAACGCTTGCATGAGGGCGCTTTTCCGTACCTCGCAAACTCCCTCTCTTGCGTTTGACGCAGCCCAAACCCACATTTCACTCATATTAAGGAGACAATTCCAAGCCTATGACACAGGCCAACACCGCCTCTGCGAAAGAGGCAAACGCATCGCCGCTCAAAATGGTATCTCCCATGCCTAACAACACTGCACCGGAAGATGATGCGGTCGATGATCTATATGCGCTGGTGATGCGGCAACTGGACGATGATCAGGCGCAAGAGATCGTCTCGATCCCGCTCGAAGGCAAAAGTTCTGTTGCTGATCACATGGTGGTCGCCAGCGGCCGCTCGACTCGGCAAGTCGCTGCAATGGCTCAGAAACTCGCAGAAAAGGTCAAGCAGGCTGGCTTTGGTCCAGCGCGGATTGAAGGCCTGCCCCAGGCGGATTGGGTCCTGATCGACGCAGGCGATGTAGTGGTTCACCTCTTCCGCCCTGAAGTCCGCAGCTTCTACAATCTGGAGCGCATGTGGTCATTCGACGGCGGTGAAGTGCGCGAGGGTAGAGCTTAGCCTTTTGTGTTGCGAAGGCGCATCCGCGCCTTCGTTCTCAGCGTTGATCCCTCCGCTCCGGGGCACCTGCTCGGCCTTGCGATTTTTAGCGAAACCGTGCTCCGTAACCCCGTAGCAATCCGGCACTGGATCGACGCTTCGGGCGGCGCAAGGGTGACCATCCGCCCGCAGCGGGTCCAAAGAGAGCAAAGCGAACGTAGGGCGTCTAGCGAGGACGCGCGCTAGGATGAGCGTGCGCAAAGCAAAGACTCCCGCTAGAAGCCACACACGATTTCAAAGGAACCATCACCATCCTCCTCCACGTCATCGCTCGCGGTAAAATTGCTCGCTCGCCGGAAGCCGAGCTCGTCGCGCGCTACGGAAAACGGCTCACCTGGCCCGTGAAGCTTACCGAACTCCCCGAAACCGGCGGAAAAGTGCCTACACCGCAAAGCCCCTGTAAAACCGTCCTTCTTGATGAACGCGGCGAGGCGCTGGCGTCCGAGCAACTTGCTTCGACGCTCGGGAATTGGCGTGACACCGGTATACGCGAAGTCCGTTTTGTTCTCGGAGCTGCGGATGGGCATTCACAAGCTGAGCGCGCAGAAGCCGACCTGCTCTACGCCTTTGGCCCGTCCACCTGGCCGCATCTCCTGGCGCGCGCGATGTTGATGGAGCAGCTCTATCGCGCCACAACTATCCTTGCAGGCCATCCCTATCATCGGGCAGGATAGGCCGATGCGCGGGTCAATCATCCTTTCTGGCTTCGCTGCAGCGGGAGTGATCGCCCTGCTCGCAAGCATACCGCACGTGTGGGCGCAGCGCGATGTGACTTTGCTTGAGCCCGAAGAGGCGCAGGCCGAACTCACTCGCGCCACTCGTGAGAGCCAACGTGCCGAGGCCCGCGCCGATCGTTTTGCCAAAGAGGCTGAGGCTGCGAGTGATGCCGCTGACAAAACCGCCCGTGAGGCGGCATCGCTGGCAGCGCGAATTCAAGCAGAAGAAGCCAGGATTGTCGCAGCTCGAGCACGTTTTTCGCTGCTGCAAAGTGATCGTGAAAAGCTCTCCAAGCGTTTGTCTGACCGGCGCGAGCCGCTAGTGCGGCTAACCGGTGCGCTGCAAACGACTGCGCGCCGCCCGCTGGCTCTTTCCGCACTTCAGCCGGGATCCTTGAAGGATTTGGTTTACGTGCGTGCAGTCCTTGCATCTGCTGTCCCAGAAATCCGCAAGCGGACAACCGCTTTGCGCGCTGAGCTGGATGAGGGGCGCCGACTCGAGCGTCGAGCGGCTCGCACACTAGAGAATCTGCGTTCTTCAGAAGAGGATTTGCAAACTCGTCGCACCGAGCTTGCTGCGATAGAAGCTCAGCAACGGCTTACTTCGACCGAAGCTCGCAGCAATGCTGCGCGCGAAAGCGAGCGGGCGCTCGCATTGGCCGAAGAAGCACGTGACCTTGATGGTCTGGTCGAAACCCTCGGGGAGGCAGCCAAGCTGCGTGCCGAGCTTGCCGCTTTGCCCGGACCGATTGCCCGGCCGGCCGATCTTTCGGCAAGTGCTGTTGAGATAGAATCAGGTCCCGTGGCCACGCCTCCAGGCGATTCGCGTCCACCTGGATTTCAGCTGCCGGTGCAAGGCCGAACTCTGGCCGGTTTTGGTGAGCTGCGCGACAGTGGTTTGCGCTCCAAAGGCCTCACTCTTGCGCCTTCCCCTTCGGCCCAAGTTGTCGCTCCCAGCGCAGGTCGCATTGCCTTTGCCGGGCCTTATCGCGGCTTTGGGCGAATCGTGATTATCGAGCACCCCGGAGGCTGGACCAGCCTTGTTACCGGGCTGGCCCGGACTGTGATCGAAGTGGGTGATGTGGTGATTGGCGGCGCTCCGCTGGGCGTTGCAAGCGGAGGTGAGGAGCCCATTAGCCTGGAACTAAGACGTGATGGAGAACCAGTTAACCCACTCAATTATCTTGGTTAATGTGAGGCGGGCGT
>JBCDKX010000305.1:0-3181 GCA_038746055.1 Pseudomonadota bacterium | reverse complement strand
GATAGACACTTGTCTCGACACTGCGATGGTCACCTCGCCCCAAGAGCGGGATCCTGCACTTTTGGCGAAGCTTGATGCAGTGGCGGGAAGAGTGCTGAACGCAAAATAGAGGGGAAAGCGATGACGTCTCGGCGCGAACTATTGCAAGCAGGTGCAATTGGTGGTCTAGCCTTTGCTGGTGTGCCCTTCGCCCTGGCGGCTGCTGGCCCGCAACTGCCCGATCCGCCGCAGATCATCATTCCCCCACCCATCTCAAATGAAGAACGTGCGGCGCGCATAGCAGCGGCACAAGGCCTGATCCAGGCCCAGGGGCTTGGCGGGATTGTGATCGAAGCGGGCACTTCGATGCTCTATTTCTCAGGGCTCGCATGGCGCCAATCGAGCCGCCTTACTGCGCTGGTCATCCCGGCCGAGGGCGCGCCTGTTGTTATCACACCGGCCTTTGAAGAGAGCAAGCTCGGCGAGCTGATGATCATGCCAATGGAGGTGCGCACTTGGGAGGAGCATGAAAGCCCGTTTGCGCTTATTGCAGGCGTGTTCGACGATCAAAGTAGCGCGGGGCCAATTGGTCTTGAGCGCACCACCCGATATTTTGTGGCCGATGGACTTCGCAAGGACACACCGACTCGAAAAGTGGTATCCGCCGATCCGATTGTTTCGGCGCTGCGTCAGATCAAATCGCCGCGGGAGATTGCGCTTATGCAGGCCGCGAGCGACATCACCATGCAGGCCTACCGCGATATATACCCTCAGGTGTCAATCGGTATGACCGGCGCCGATATCAGCCTCCTCATGAACCAGGCGACCCGCAGCTATGGTGGCAGCCCCACTTTCGCGCTCGCGTTGGTGGGCGAGGCCAGCGCATACCCCCACGGCTCGAAGAAAGTGCATGAAGTCCAAGAAGGCGAGGTGATCCTGATGGACTGCGGCTGCGATGTGCATGGCTACAAATCCGACATCTCGCGCACGTGGGTGCACGGCGGCGCTACTGCAGAGCAGACCCGCGTCTGGAATACGGCGCGGAAGGGTCAGGACATTGTGATGGAGATGGCCCAGATCGGTAGCAGCTTTGGGGCGATTGATGACGCCGTGCGGGCCTATTACAAGAGTCATGGGTTTGGGCCGGGTTACGAAACCCCCGGTCTCTCACACCGTACCGGTCATGGCATCGGTATGGATGTGCACGAAGATCAATTCGTCGTGCGCGGTAATGAGACCCCTATCGCGCCCGGAATGTGCTTCTCAAACGAGCCGGGGATTTACTTGCCCGGCAAATTCGGCGTTCGCACGGAAGACTGCGTATATATGACCGATCAAGGGCCAAGGCTGTTCACACCGAGCGCGCCAAGTGTCGACAACCCGATGGGGTAAAGTAGAGCGCAAAAGAGATTTTCGCGACACAAGTACGATCGCGTGGAGTATATTCGACATGATCCGGTTTTTTAACTTAGCGTTCCTCGCGCTAACACTGCTTATTCCAGCAGCCGCGTCAGCCAAACCGCTCAACACCGATGCTGTTGATGCCTTGGTTAGAGCCTATGGAGCGCCCGACCAACCTGGGATAAGCGTCGCCATCGCGCATGATGAAGAGGTCATCTACGAAGGCTGGACAGGGCTCGCAGATCTAGAACGCAGCGTAGCGATCAATCGCGATACCCGGTTTCACATCGCCTCAATCTCTAAGCAATTTACCGCCTTCGCGATCCTCAAACTTGCCGAGGAAGGTAAGCTGCGGGTGAACCAACCTATCAGCGACTTCTTCCCCGAAGTCGCGGCAGGCAGAGGCGCTGTTACCATTCAGCACCTGCTGGATCACACCGGGGGCCTTCGCGAGATTAACACGCTCACTCAGATGCTGGGCCTATCAGAAAGCTCATCGCTCACAGGCGACCAACTGCTAGCCATTATCTTGCGACAAAAAGGCATAAATTTTGAAGCGGGTAGTGATGAGGAATACAGCAACACCGGCTACCAATTGCTCGCTCACATCGTGGCCCAGGTCTCAGATCAGAGTTTTGCGGATTATATGCAAACTGAAATCTTCTCACCGCTTGGGATGCGACAGAGCGTTGTGCGGACCGATCCCATGGGCCTGATTGAAAACGTGGCTGTAAGCTATGAAATGAACGGGCAGTCATTCATTCATGCCCCAATTTTTGCAACGGCATTCGGCTCAACTGGGATTGTGTCAAACCCGCGCAATCTCTTGCGTTGGGGGCAATCCCTCAATGCTGCCGAATTGGCAGGCGAGCCTATTGTGACGGCACTGGCTAAGCGCTCGCGACTTCCCGATGGCCGCAAAGTCGTTGCCGGGAACGGACAAGAGTTCAGAAATTTTCGAGGTCTTAAAACGTGGTCTCACGGCGGCTCTACGGGCGGTTTCAGGAGCTTTCTTCTGCGAATACCTGACCAAAAACTCACCATCGCGGTCATGGGCAACCGCGCAGATTTTCTGAAGGCAACCTTCGCCTTTGACGTGGCTGAAGCCTTGCTCAAGGATACGCTGGATGCTGCACCAGAGCCTGATTTGACGCCGGAAACCGCGGAGGAGCTCGACAGCTATGCGGGCGATTACAGACTATTCCCCGGTACAGTATTCTCACTGCGGCGCGATGGCGACGCGCTGAACTTTGCTGGCTATGGCGAATCACCGGGCTTTGCCCTGTCGAGACTATCCAAGGGCGTATTTCTGCTTAATCCAGTGCGCGATATTCGTTTGGAGTTTCACGACTTCGCCGACGGAAAAGCAACACAAATGCGATGGCAGGTAAGCGAGGATGGTTATCTGATTGCGCCGCGCGTGATGCTTGATCCGGTTCCGCAGGGAGCTGTGAATCTGAGCGCCCATACAGGCACTTTCTACAGCGATGAACTGCAGATCGGCGTGACCATATCCGAAAAAGAAGACACCTTGTGGCTCGCGAGCAATATACAGGCGCCGGTTCCCTTGGTTCAATATGCAGGTGGTGTTTTTCGCCCTGATGGTCCGGCGCCTTTCCCACGAATTGAATTTGTTATGAACAAGGAAGGGCGAGCACAAAAGCTACTGATGGGCGCGCCACTTGCGCAAAACCTTGAGTTCAACCGCCGAGACTAGACTCTATCGCGAACGGATAGGCAATGCCTTAAGGCACATTGCCTACCGATCCTTCCAACGACCTTTCACCGGCTCAAACCGGTC
>JBCDKX010000304.1:0-3183 GCA_038746055.1 Pseudomonadota bacterium | reverse complement strand
TTGGTCATAGTCTCGGTGGTGGTGAAAGTCTTGGAGGCCACCGCAATCAGCGTAGTCTGCGGATCACACGCTGCGAATGCTTGTTCCAAGGCGAGGCCATCGATGTTTGAGACCACATGCACATCAACCAGCTTCAAGTCTCGCGTAAGGGCATCCACCGCCAAATCGGGGCCCAAGGCCGACCCACCAATGCCGATGTGAATAAGGTGCTTTACCTCACCCAGAGCACCCTGATGGATCGCCTCCACCAGCATACCCATGCGAGCGAGCAACGCCTGGGCCTCCTCAACATCGGACTCGGTTCCGCTGCCGCGCATCGCGCCGTGAGTAGCAGGGCGACCTTCGGTTGGATTCACGATCCCACCATCAAACAGTGCCTCACGCGCTGCGCCGAACCCAGCAACCTCAGCCAGCTCCTCAAAAGCGTCGAGCTCTGCATCACTCAAATGCGTCTTCGACCAATCGAGCAGCAGTCCCATCGGCCCCGCTTCTCCCAAGTCAAATTCCAGCCGCTGGCTCATTTTGGAAACGCGTGCGCCATCACGCGCAAACAGCTCCGCCAAGGTCGGTCGATCAAGCGTCTTAAGCCGATCCCAAATGGCGACTGTATCGGCATTTCGGTTCACTGGAGTGTTCATTGGACAAAACCTCTGTGCTGAAACCACTTTCTTGGGCGGACACGTGCGAGTAAGGGGGGTAACCATGGATGGTCGAGCCAATACAACTGACAGCGCCTCTGCGCCTCGCTTTGCCGCAGATGTTGAAGGCGCGGATAAGGCGGTGAAGGCTCCGCGACAAGAGACACCCAAGAGTTTCGCCATCTTTATTTTGCAGCTTGTGATCGCTGTCCTGATCTTTCGTAGCTTTGTTTTTGCACCCTTTTCCATTCCTTCTGAAAGCATGTTGCCACGCCTTATGAACGGCGATCTGCTGCTTGCCGCGAAATGGCCTTATGGCTTTTCCAAGCACTCCATGCCGTTTAGCGCGCCGCTGATCCCAGGCCGTATTCTCGCCGGTGAACCGGAACGCGGTGATATTGTGATTTTCAAGCACCCGGTCGACGGGGCCGATTATATCAAACGTATTGTGGCCCTGCCCGGTGACACGGTTGCAGTCGAAGATGGGATGGTCATTCTCAATGGGGACCCCTTGCCACATGAACCAATGGCCGATTTCACGATCCCGGTTTCACCCAACACTGGCTGCAGCTGGGGCGGCCGCGAGGAAAGAACAGCAAATGGTGAAATCATATGTCGCTATACCCAATTTCGCGAGGAGTTGCCCAGTGGACGCGCTTTTGAGGTGCTCGATTTCGGTGAAACACCCGCTGACAGCTTTGCGCCCGTGACCATTCCTCAAGGGCAGATGTTTGTTATGGGAGACAGTCGCGACAATTCACGCGACAGCCGCTTTACCGCGCGCAGCGGGGACGCCGTGGGAATCGTCTCACAAGATTTGCTGGTAGGGGAGGCCTCCATCATCCTTTGGTCAAGCGATGGCAGCGCGGTCTGGTACAATCCGATCTCTTGGATTTCGACAGTCCGGTGGAGCCGGATTGGAACAGTGTTATGAGCATGTTGCCCGATGACACTCGAAGCTGGCTCATTTCTTCGGGCTTTACGCTCAAGAACGAAGCGATCTGGCTCGAGGCACTAACCCATGGAAGCTTTAATTCAGGCAGCCCGGCACAGGTCGATCATGCCAAGGATTATCAGCGCCTTGAGTTTCTGGGTGACCGTGTCTTAGGCCTCGCAGTCGCGAGCTGGCTGTACCGCGCGAGCGAAAGCCATGAGGGGCAACTCTCACAGCGCTTGAACGCTCTGGTGAGTGGGCAGACCTGCGCGCGGATTGCCCGCTCGATCGGAATGCAGGATCACCTCCGCCTAGGCAAACAAGCGCGCGAGGATGGCGGCGCGGATAGTGACAATATCCTGGGCGATGTGATGGAGGCGTTGATCGGAGCGAGCTTCCTCGACAACGGTTTTGATGCGACCCGAGATATGATTCTCGCATTGTGGGAGAGCGATCTCTCCGGCGATGCTGGTAAGGCCAAACACCCCAAAAGCGCGCTGCAGGAATGGGCGGCGCATAACAAGCGTGCAATGCCGCATTACGAGGTAACAGGTCGCAGCGGCCCTGATCATGCTTCGCGCTTCACTGTTCGAGTGCGGATCCACAATGTTGGCGAGACGAAGGCAACGGCAACCAGCAAAGGTGAAGCAGAAAAGCTCGCAGCCAAAGCGTTTCTAGACGAGTTTGGGTGAAGCAGGCCAAGACCCTCAGCCGAGGGAAATCAAGACTTATGACAGACACGAATTCCCCCCCAACACAATGCGGCATGGTCGCGGTTATAGGCGCGCCAAACGCAGGCAAATCGACGCTGGTGAACCAGCTTGTCGGACAAAAGGTCGCAATCACCAGCGCCAAGGCGCAAACGACACGCGCGCGGATGCTGGGGATCGCACTGCTGGATCAGGTGCAGATGATCTTGGTTGATACGCCCGGCATCTTCGCGCCCAAACGACGTCTTGACCGGGCAATGGTGAGCGCAGCGTGGGAAGGGACAGAAAGCGCCGATGCGGTCCTGCTGATCGTCGATCCCATCAAGCAACGCCGCCATGAGTTGGAGCCGCTGATTGAGGTGCTGCAAAATCGCCCAGAGCGTAAAATCTTGGTTCTCAATAAGGTCGATAAGGCGAAGAAAGAGCCGCTGCTCGAGCTCGCGCAAGAGCTAAACGCGCGTGTGCAGTTTGATGAGGTGTTCTTCGTCTCAGCACTCACCGGCGACGGCGTGCCTGAGATGAAAGCAGCACTGGCTGGGATGATGCCCGAAGGCGTTTGGATGTATCCCGAAGACCAAGTGTCCGACGCTTCAGAACGGCTGCTTGCGGCTGAGATAACCCGCGAGCAGCTTTACAAGCAGCTCCACGAAGAGCTCCCCTATGACAGCGCCGTGCGGCCGGAGAGCTATCAGGAACGCCCGGATGGGAGTCTGGAAATCCACCAGCAGATCGTAGTGGCGCGCGAAAGCCAGAAGGGCATTGTGCTTGGGAAAGGCGGCTCGCGGGTGAAAGAAATTGGAGCGGCTGCACGGGCGGAACTCTCTGAGATGTTAGGTGTGAAGGTACACCTATATCTGCATGTAAAGCATTCAGAGAATTGGTCTGAGGACAAGGAAGTGTT
>JBCDKX010000303.1:0-3189 GCA_038746055.1 Pseudomonadota bacterium | reverse complement strand
TTAGCGCTCGCCTCGGCTGTGCCACCAAACGTGCCTAGCAGTGGGTTGGTGCACAGAATCTGGCTTGTCCCTCGAGCCTCTCCATCGAAACCGATGGAAGCGGAATAGGTGTCGATCACGGATGACGGATCGGCCGGTTCGGCATAGCTCGACCAGGAAAGGAGACATCCGGTTTGCGCGGCGGTGGCGCAGGCAGGAACGCCAAGTGCTGGCAAATCATGTGCCACCGAAACCGGCCAGCCAATGGCGTAGGCAGCAACGATCCGGGCACCGAGCTCTTTTTCCTTCACCTCTTCGCGCAGCAGGCGCAGTAAATGCACCGACCCTTGGCTATGACCGGCCAGTACAATCGGCATGTCTTCGCTGACGGAATCGACAAAGAAGCGAAATGCCTCCAGCACATCAGCATAGGCCGCATCAAGCGCTTGATCGCCTTCCGGCGCATCGGTCAAAAATGCGCCCATAGTCGCCTGACGATAGCGCGGTGCCCAGATCTCATCGGCTGCGTTAAAGGGGCTTGCCATGCCGCGAATGTAGATGCGGGCGATGCGCTCTGCCTCTTCATCACCTATCGGAGCGTTCCAGTTATCGCGGTTCAGATAGCTGGTAGGATGGATGAAGAAGACCGCAAAATCGGGGACGTCGCTGGTGATACCAAGCTCTTCGCCCTGCGGATCTACCGGGCGGGAGGTTGGGGATATCTCTCCATCTTCGCTGGCCGCATCTGCCAATGCGGGTTGCCAGCGAGCAGGATCGTTCACGCCGATGCCCGGGCGCGAATACCACAGCGCTGGGTCCTGATAGGCGTTGGCTTCGAGTGGATCGGTTGGCGTAAACTCAGCCGATGGCACCAGCGCAACCGCAGCGATTTCATCGGCGAACATCTCATAGGCGATGCGCGCCACCAGATAGAGGACAATCACAATCGCGATGAGATAGAGAAACTTGCGGGCCATCCGGGAAAATGCTTTGCCTTGAGCGTTACTCTGATGCCGTTTCTTCTTCAGCGACGGCCGGGCGCAATGTTGTCCACGCGCGGTCACCACGCATCGCAGAAAACCATGACAGTGGATTCCATGTTGCTGAGCCATCCAGGCTAAAGGTAATGAACTCTGCGCGGCCGCCGATGTTCTCGAGTGGAACGCCGCCGCCAAGACCGCTGAGTTCTGCTGCAGCACGGCTATCCGCGCTTTCATCGCGGTTGTCACCCATTACAAAGACGTTGTCTTTGGGCACAGTGTAGGGGCCGTAGTTATCAAGGCCCTGATCCTCGTGATCGATGATCAGATAGCTCGCACCGTTAGGCAGAGTCTCCCGATAGGTCGGCGGCTCGAAATAGACTGAACCATCAGCATCGCGCACACGGAAAGAGTCAAAGGCAGAAAGGCAGGGAGCACCATTGCACAACAGTTCCGGCTCGAATGGGATGCGGACCGGGGGTACAACCTCGCGTTTGACCGGTGTTCCGTTGAGAATGACCCGCCCATCGCGCACTTCGATGGTGTCGCCGGCAAGGGCGATCACACGTTTTATGTAGTCTTCGTCGCGCAAAGGATGCACCGGGATAACGATGTCGCCATATTCAGGGGTCGAACCAAACACCCGCCATTCGCCGCGTGGCAGCAGGTGGAAGCTGGCCGAAGCCCAAGACCAGCCGTAGGGGTACTTGCTCACGACCAGACGGTCGCCCACATGCAGGCCCGGCATCATCGAGGTCGATGGAATGTAGAACGGCTTGGCCACCAGCGAGTGGAAGGCCAGCACCGCGAGCAACATCAAGGCCAGCCCGCGAATCTCAGCAAGCCAGTTGATCTTGTCTTTTTCTTCTTCTTTTGTCGCCAATTGCTGGCGCAACTCCTCGTGCGGATGAGGAGCGCTTTGGTCCGTGTCGGAAGTGGGATTGTTGCTCTGGCTCAAAATGGTCTTCGTTTCTGATCAGATCAGCTCTTGGGGCCCCATATTGGGGATGGCTTCGATAATTACAAAGGCCTGCGCCCATGGGTGATCGTCGGTGAGTGTTAAGTGAATATGCGCCTCATGGCCCGGCGGGATCATTTCTTCAAGCCGCTTGGCCGCTCCACCTGTGAGCGAAAGCGTGGGTGCGCCCGATGGCGCGTTTACAACACCAATGTCTTTCATGAACACCCCGCGTCTGAATCCTGTGCCAACCGCCTTGCTGAACGCTTCTTTGGCAGCGAAGCGTTTCGCGTAAGTGCCGGCGATGGTGAAGGGGCGTCGGCGCGCCTTGGCGCGTTCCAACTCGGTGAACACGCGGTTTTCAAAGCGCTCCCCGAAGCGATTGAGCGAGTTCTGAATACGCTCGATATTGCACAGGTCTGATCCAAGGCCGATAATCATGAAAGTGCCCTTACCACGATCACCAAGAGAAGCATCAGGGCAATCACATGCAGCATGACCTGTGACTTGAACAGGGGATGTGCGAAATCGCCTTTGGAGAATCGGATCGCGCCAACATAGCCGAAAATCTGCAACGCGACCCAGCCAATGGCGAAGGGGCGCATAATCCCGGTGTTGAGCGAGAATCCGAGAAAGCCGACCGCGGCGAGGAAAAGCGCCGCTGCCCCAAACGCCCAGCGCTTTTGCTCTGGCGCAAGAGGAGCAAGGTCTTGTGGCTCAGCCACTAGCCCAAATCCTTCATGGTCTGGCCTCATCCATCAAATCGCGCATCCGGCGGATGGCAGGTTCGAGACCTGAGAAAATCGCCTCGCCGATCAAATAGTGCCCAATGTTGAGTTCAGCCACTTGCGGAATCGCGGCGATGGGCTGGACATTGTCGAAGGTCAGGCCGTGGCCAGCATGGGGCTCAATCCCATTTTTTGCGGCAAGCGCGGACATGTCAGTTATGCGACGAAGTTCTGCGGCAGTGCGTTCGGAATCGCCGTCCAGGATTGCATGCGCATATTCACCGGTGTGAAACTCGACTACCGGTGCTCCCAAGCGCAAGGCTGCGTCCAACTGCGCCTCGCTCGCCTCGATAAAGAGCGATACGCGGATGTCTGCTTCGCGCAAGCGATCCACAATCGGTGCGAGCGTGTTGTGCAGTCCGCTCGCATCAAGTCCGCCTTCCGTGGTGCGCTCCTCTCGCTTTTCCGGGACGATGCAGGCGGCATGCGGTTTATGCCTGAGTGCGATCTCAAGCATCTCCTGCGTGGCGGCCATCTCAAGGTT
>JBCDKX010000302.1:0-3197 GCA_038746055.1 Pseudomonadota bacterium | reverse complement strand
ATGACCGGCGGAAACGCAGAAAGCGTCGTCCAAAACGCACCTCAGAAATTGGTCGTCGCAGGCCAGTGGAAGTGAAAAAGCCGGAGCCTGAAAAAGAGACACGGAAGTGGGGGCGAGGGGAGTAAGCGCATTGCGCGTTTAGCTGGAGGCCCCACCCCTTACCCCTCCCCACAGGTGGGAGGGGGGACGGCAACTCTTTGCCACTTCTCCTATCTGTGTGCCACGCTCAAAATTTGACGTTTGAACAACGAGTTCGAAGCCTCCCCTCCCACCTGTGGGGAGGGGTAAGGGGTGGGGCTCCAGCGTGACGCCTACCCCTCAATCCGCGCCCGCAAATCCCGCTGCATCGCTTCATCTAGCGGGAAGTTCCACATGAGGGCGATGGCGCAGAGTTTCATCAGTGCAGGCAGCCATGCATAGGTCATTGCGAGGGCGGTGAGTGCTTGATCGCTTTGGGTGGCCGCCTCGGGATCAAAGCCGAAAACCGCCAAAAGCGGGAAGGCAACACCAACCGCCAATGCCAGCGACATCTTGGTTGTGAAGCTCCAAGCCGCGAAATAGATGCCTGAGCGTTGTTCGCCCGATTGCGCGGTGTCCACATCAATCACGTCAGCTTGGATAGCGGGCGGGATGGAGAGGTCAAAGCCAAGCAGCAAACCGGTCAACGCGCAAATGATTGCAAAGAGCGCGACATCGCCTTCCGACAGCAGCGGCGTCAGCGCGAAGATGCCGACAGCTGCGATCATGCCATAGCACCACGCTCGGTGTTTCGACGTGCGCCCCGCGATGAAGTTCGCCAGTGGCACGCCCGCGATCCCGCACAGGAAATAGAGAAACAGAAGCGGGCCGCGCTGGTCGGTCTCGCCGAGATAGTCGGACACGAAATAGAGGAACAGCGTCGCTGGAATGCCGTTTGCCAGACCATTGATAAAGAACGCGATAACCAGCCGAATGAATGGTTTGTTGGCGCGCAGATAACGGAACCCGTCGCGCATGTTGAGCCGCTGTTTGGTATACTCCTGCGGCTCTGGCACGCGCCATACAGTGAACAGGCCGAAGAGCGGCAGTGCGACTGCAATCACGATCGCCAAGAGCGCCAGCCCGTGGAACCCGCTCGCATCATCAACGCCGAGTGCAAATGGAATACTGATCGCGATCAGCGTGCCCGCCAGCACAAACCCCTCGCGCCAACCCGTGATCGATGTGCGCGTGCGATAGTCGCCTGCGAGTTCTGCACCCCACGCATAAAGCGGGATGATCGCCATGGTATAGCCGACAGTAAGCAGGACGCCCCACGCAGTAATGTAGCTTGCTGTCGCATCCGCAGGCGGCCAGAACAGCATGAAAGCGGCGAGCGCTACGACGGGCAGGGCGAGCGTGAACATGGTGCGCCGTCGCCCGAAGGACGTGCGGATCTTATCGGCGACGATCCCAATGATTGGATCGTTGATCGCATCGAAAATGCGCACCACAACAAATGCACCACTGACTGCCGCAAGCGATAGGCCGACCGCTTCGGTGTAGAACGTCGGCAGCAGGATGTAGAGCGGCAACGTGACTGCCGCGAGCGGTATGGCTGGCAGCGCATACGCCAGAATACGACCGCGCGACACTGGTTCAGGATTGGTCGCCATCAATCGCTCCAAGCTTCATAAAATCAACGAGTTAGACCGTTTGGCGGAATCAGATTTACAGGTCACTTCTCATAAATTATCTGGCGCACGTCGATGAATTCGGTGCCGAATCCTGCTTCGCAGTAGTGAAAGTAAAACTCCCACATGCGCTTGAATCGCAGGTCGAAGCCAAGCGGCTCGATCTGCTCCCACCGCTCCCAAAACTTGACACGCCACTCTGCGAGCGTGCGCGCATAGTCCTTCGGAAACGCGCGATATCCTGCGTCCTTCAACCCATACCGCTGGCGCAATTCTTCCAGCTTATATGGCGCCGGCAACATGCCACCGGGGAAGATGTACCGCTGGATGAAATCGGGGTGCACCTTGTAGTAGTCAAAGGTCGGATCGTTGATCGTGATGATCTGCAGACCCGCACGCCCACCGGGCTTCAAGAGTGCTTTCAGCTGCGCGTAATACTCATCCCAATATTCTTCACCCACTGCCTCAAACATCTCGATTGAGATGATATGGTCGTACGACCCGCGCTCATCGCGATAGTCTTGGAATTTCAGCTCCACCTTATCTTCGAGCCCAGCGATTTTGACGCGCTCACGGGCAAATTCTAACTGCTCTTTTGAGATTGTAAGGCCCGTGACTTTGCAACCAATTTCGGAGGCGGCGAATTCTGCAAACCCGCCCCAGCCGCAACCAATCTCGAGAACATGGTCACCCTTTTTGATGCCGACAGCTTCTGCAAGCGCGCGATATTTGGCAACCTGAGCGCTTTCCAAATCATTGGCACCATCCTCATAGATAGCCGAGGAATAGGTCATCGAGCTGTCGAGCCACTCGGAATAGAAGGCGTTACCCAGATCATAGTGCGCGGCAATGTTCTTCTGCGCTTTGGATTTGGTATTGCGGTTGAACCGGTGCGCCACCCGGCCCAACAGGTTCACGAGCTTGTTCGCCGTGTAAAGCCGCGTGCCCCACTGCTCATTTTCCAAAAAGAGTGAAAGAAACTTGGTGACATCGGGGCTTGTCCAATCCCCGTCCATGTAGCTCTCGCCCACGCCGATTGTGCCCTGCATCAGCGCTTTGCGCGGCAGGTTCCAGTTCTTGAGCACCAGTACCGCGTCTGAACCCGGCGCTTCGCCTTTGATTGCGACCACTCGACCATCTGGCATTTGGATCGTAAGTGAACCCATTGGCAGCGCAAGGGCAGCGCGCAACGAGAGCTTTGCCTTCAGAGGAATGCCGCGCACCTGCTTGCTGATATTATGGGGTGTGAGAACCTCGGCGCGTGCCATCAGATCGGCGGCCCATTTCGATGCGGCTTCGGCAGGTGTGGGGAAATGATGTGTTGACATAGTCATGGCCTCCCAGCCGTTATTCGGCAGCCTTGGGCGCGGTGTCTTCATAGGACACCGGCTCTGGCGGCTTGCCGCGAGAATGGAATTTTGCGCCCTTGAGCCAAAGCTTCAGCGCTTCCCAGTGAATGCCCGCGACCACCTTCATCGTCATGAACGGCAGGCGCAGCAATTGCCCCATAATGTTGGCGGATGTCATCGCGAGCTTTTCGCCACT
>JBCDKX010000301.1:0-3201 GCA_038746055.1 Pseudomonadota bacterium | reverse complement strand
GCGTTCATCGTTGGCGGAGCCACCTTTGAGCGTATCAAGGCCAGATGACGAAATGCTGGCGAGCTCAAACCACTCAAAAACAGAGCCAACCCCAAGCGCGATACTCTGCGTACCTTGGGGTATCGGAAGCCGCGCGCTGTAAAATCCTTCATGCGTGGGCTGAGCATGGACGACGCTTCGCGCGGTATTGCTTGCACCGATGAAAAAGGCCGGAATTGCGATTGATGGCTGACTGGTATCGTTATAGGTGAGGCCCAAGCCAAAACGCTTCTGGACCAACAACGATAGCCTCGTGTGGATGTCCTCGGGTTCAAGCTCGGCCGGCAGGAACATTCGAGAAGAACCATGCATGTAGAACAGGCCTCTACGTCGTAAGCCCTCCCTCGCATGAGTTTGATCGAACAGGGGAACCATGCGTTCAGAACCCATGTTCACATCGTGCTCGAATTCCTTCAGGACTTCGAGTTCGCGGGCATGAGGCAAAAACATGAAGCGGGTGAGTATGCCGGCAGCGCCCTCGCGAAGAGCGCGATCATTATGCAAGTTTTTCTCCCGGATTGTACAATCAGACTGCGCCGCCTTGGCGTAACGAACCACCCCCGCCTGCACCCGGTCACGCACTTCGCTTTGCGCGCCTTTAACACTTACCTCTTCGCGGATCGGCTCGCCATTTTCAGCAAAGTCAACAACTGATCCCAGCTCACAGGTAGCCAACTGCTCGATCACCGCAACATTGCCGCATAATGCATCGACCAATTCGAGATCGAAGTTCCGCTCATCGATCATGCCCTTCTTGTCGAGCCCCGTCGCGGCAAGTTCGCGAAGCAGAAGATAGCGGCCTGCAACATGGCAGTTGAAGGCCTCTGAGAGCAGTCGGTCAACATGGGTTTGCGCCGAACCATTATAGCCCAGATCCACCAGCATTAGCGTGTCACCGGGCGATGGATTCACTCGTGAGCGGACATGAGAGATGAGACGCTCGGCCCTCTCTCGCGCGCGCCTGCGGGTTATTTTCTGGCGCTTTCCGGTCTTCAATTCCGCGGCAAGGCGAAAGCTACCTTCGAGCATCTGCTGAGGGGTTTTATCCTCTCCTACAATGCGGCTGATTTCATCTTCATCAAGCAGCATCTGACGTGCTAGCGTTGACGGTCTACGGCCCAGCTCGGTTGAGAAATACCTGGAATATACCTCTTGCTTACTAAGTGAAGCGGCAATCGAAGCAAAACGGCTGATCTCGACTAAGGCTGTGCTTTCGACCTCTCCGCCCGTTTGATGAACGATATGGGGCAGATGCCCATCGCGCAGCATGAAGAGCCAGTGCACCCGCCCTCCGCGCTCGTTTTGCAGCGCCTCCGCTTCTGCGCGAAGCCATTGGTCGAAAGCATGGAAAACGGGACCAAGCACGCATGTACCAAGAGCTGACGCGCGCCCAGTTGCCTTGGGTTCCTCGAGCGCAAGCACCGCTCGGTGGGGCATCAGCGCGCGTATCCCATCGCGCTTATCACCCACAAGCTGCTGGCAGGCGCGTTCATAGCGTAGGCGCTGAGTGGCTGCTTCGCTGAACTGGACAAGATGCAACGCGGGCACGCCTAGCGCACGCGATGCTTTGAAATCCGCTTCCTTATTATCGCCGATATGCAGGATCTCTTGCGGACTCACTTTGAGCGACTTCAACACTCTTTGCAAAAGCCCCTGCGATTTCGAAATTCCATGTTCTGATGAGACAAAGAACCGGTCAACCAGTGATGCCACTGCTTCGCCCGCAGCCCTTTCAAGCAATGTACGCAATTGCCGCGCGCTTAAATACGTATCTGAAACAATGATGACTTTTATTCCATCGGCTTTGGCCCTGCGCATCAACTCGACAGTTGGCGCAAAAGCAAAGCAGCCGCCCGCTTCTGCGGTAATCTCAGCCTCAACCGCCTCGGCGCGAGCATTGCCATTCGCATTGGGCATGGCCTGCTCATAAATTGCCTCGATTGAAACTTCAGTCCGTTGACGCAGCGAAGCTTCGACTTGGCGGGCATTTTGCTCTGCAAAGACTCGCTGCCCAACTGAAAATCCTGGCAAGGCACCAAACAGATCGCTCGGTGCATGGCAGTCCCGCCAAAGCAGTGTGTCAAAGCAGTCGAGCGAAAGGACCTTAAGACCCTCGCTTGCGCGGAGAAGGGCCGTGGACATCTCCTGCGGCAGGATTGTTGCGTCTCGGCTCGAAGACTCCGTCTCTGGCATCTATCATATCTCCGGTTCTGGTGGCCGGAAGACAAGTAAAAGCTCATGGTTTACGGCGTGGGCGCGCTAGCCTCAGAGCTGTCCCTTAAGGCTGTTTGCGGAGGCCGAGCGCTGGGTCGACCGCGCGCGCGGCCACCACTGTCCTCGAGCAGCAACAATGAAATACGACGGTTGCGGGGGTCAGCAGGATTGTCAGCGATCAACGGCTCGGTTTCGGCCACCCCCTCGATCCGTGCAAACCGCCCTTGCGGAATACCACTTCGGATAAGCTGTTGCCGCGTAGCTTCGGCACGCCCTGCGGAAAGCGACCAATTGTTAGCCTGCACACCGTCGCGGTATGGTAACGAGTCGGTGTGACCGCGTAATATGAGTGGCTTGGTCTCAGTCGCGACAATCTCCCCAATAACTTCGATGATCCTGCGCGCCTCGGGGGTGAGAATAGTGGTGCCTAGCGCAAACATCGAGAAGTTTGCATCATCAACAAGGTCAATGCGGATACCATCAGCGGCCCGCATCACCTTCACTTGTTTGGCATATCTGGAGAGCTCCTCACTGCCCCGAAGCTCTTTGAGGATCTCGTTTTTAATCTCTTGAAGTGTCTTGCCCTCAAGCACCCGCTCCTCGAATTGACCCTCGCGACCACCTTCTTTCGGCCCTCCCGTTTTGCCCCTGGGGACGGTGATCGTTTGTGTACCGGTCTGACCCATAGCATTGGGATAATTGTCAACGTCGGTAAGCGAGCTGCCGCCCAGCATACCTTCAGCAGAACCCGCACTTTGCTGACGCGTCTTGACGAGCGTTGGCGAAAAGTAGTCAGCAATACCTTTCCGCTGGTTTTCCTCGGTAGCGCCCAAGAGCCACAAGAGCAGGAAGAACGCCATCATCGCGGTGACGAAGTCCGCATAGGCCACCTTCCAGGCACCGCCATGATGTCCCCCTTCCTCAATCGTGATTTTCTTGACGATTATC
>JBCDKX010000300.1:0-3222 GCA_038746055.1 Pseudomonadota bacterium | reverse complement strand
TACGACCGGGTGATGATTTATCGCTTTCACAATGATGACAGCGGAGAAGTGATAGCTGAAGATAAACGCGCTGATCTCGATCCCTATCTCGGCTTGCGTTATCCCAGTTCTGATATCCCGCGCCAGGCGCGCTCTTTGTTCGTGCGCAACCGGTTTCGCATCATTGCGCATATGGACATGGAGCCAGTCCCTATTGAATCTGCGTGTGATGGTCAGGTTCGTCCACTCGATCTGTCGATGAGTGTGCTGCGTTCGCACTCTCGCATCCACGTCCAATATATGAAGAACATGGGCGTCGCAGCCTCAATCGCGATCGCCATTGTACGACAAGGCAAGTTGTGGGGACTGATCTCGTGCCATCATTACACCCCTAAATTGGTCCCTTACTCATTGCGCAGCGTGGCAGAGATGCTGAGTCAAATGTTCTCGATGACACTTGATCGCCTGCTCATTGAACGCTCGGAGACTTTGCGGACGAGGTCTCAGGAACTCCACGACATGTTGATGCGCCGCATGGCGCAGGGCGCGGCCTTCCCGGATGATCTGGACGCTTTCGCCTCACTGCTTGGGGAATTGATCGCGCATGACGGGATAAGTGTGCTGATGAATGACGACTACAAGTCGATCGGAAACTGCCCTTCAAGCGAACAGTTCCTTCGGCTTTTGCCCACTTTCAACGCTTCACCCGATAGTCCAGTTCTCGCAGCAAGTACGCTCGCAGAACATGTGAGCGAGGCGAGCGAATTCGCCGATATTGTAGCGGGGGCTCTGATCCTACCAATATCCAGACCACCACGCGATTACATTGTCCTCTGGCGCAAACCCCTCACCCGAACAGTGCGCTGGGCAGGCAATCCGGCCAAAGCTGTGATCCCCGGTGAAGACCGGCTGGAGCCACGCAGCAGCTTTGCCGCGTGGGCCGAGACAGTCGAAGGACGAAGCGAGGAATGGAGTGATAGCGATCTGACCATCGCTGAGCAGCTGCGCATCACTTTACTGGAAGTCATTCTGCGAATGACAGATGAGGTGGCACAGGAACGCAAGCGTGCGCGGGAGCAGCAAGACCTGCTGATTGCGGAGTTGAACCACCGGGTCCGTAATATATTGAACCTCATTCGTTCGCTGGTCTCGCAATCGACCAAGGATGCAGCCGATATAGCGGACTTTACCACGAATATTAATGGCCGGATTGCCGCTCTCGCTAAGGCTCATGACAACATCACGCGTCAAAACTGGACCCCAGCGCCGCTTGCCTCTTTGTTCGAAAGTGAGATGGAGGCCTATCTCAGCGGCAAGAAAGATCGGCTGCGGCTTGTGGGTGAACAAGTGCTGGTCCAGCCTGAAGCATATACAGCGCTGGCGTTGGTGGTCCATGAGCTCGTCACCAATTCCGCCAAATATGGCAGCCTGTGTGATAGCAAGGGGACGATTGACGTTGAGGTCGGCCGGGCGATCAATGGCGATCTGCTAATCAACTGGACCGAGCACGGTGGCCCGCCGGTTCAACCTCCCAAACGACGCGGATTTGGCACCACAATCATCCGGCGCATCATCCCTCATGATCTGCGCGGAGATGCGGAGCTAAACTTCAAGCTTGCAGGTCTGGAAGCACAATTTCGTGTCCCTGCACGCTATGTCGCCTCACCAGCCGACGCCGAAGCTATGCTACAAACCGCTGCTAACTATGAACACCGCCCGCAAGAACAGTCGGCCAACCAGCCGGTCCCTGAACATGTGCTTCTAGTCGAAGACAATATGATCATCGCCCTCGACACAGAGGACGGCCTCATGGAAGCTGGCGTCAAATCGGTATCTGTCGAAAGCTCAGTTACCGGCGCACTTGCCGCAATTGAGAAGCGCCCGCCTGATTTCGCAATTGTAGACTTCAATCTGGGCAGCGAATCAAGCTCCAAAGTGGCAGAGGAGCTCACCCGGCGCGGGATCAGATTTGTTCTAGCAACCGGCTATTCGGAATTGAACAGCGACCTTGAAGCGCTTGGCGCTGAAGGATTGATGCGAAAGCCATATGGCACTGGCGATATTGAGCAGGCGCTTTTCGGCGAGGTGGCAAATTAAAGACCTACACGCTGCGGGTGAGCAGAGTGATCTCAGCAGCACTGAAATCGAGCGCATCAAGGCCTGATGCTATCAGACAGTCACCTTCTTGTCCGATAATCTCGCCAGACCTACTCTTCACTTCGCCTTTAAGCGGCAGGACCATCAAAATCCCAGGATAGGCTAGTTGCATAGCTTTGCCCGGGATACCTTCTATCCGATCCATCCGGAAATGCTCTGCATCGATTAGCGTCTCGCCACGTTCTGCTACTGTGCCTTTGAGGTGAGTGGGATAGGGCTTGCCACTTGCCACCGCCATCGCCCGCTCAAGGTGCAATTCGCGGGGGCGCCCGTAGTCATAAATACGGAATGTCGTATCGCTGTTTTGTTGAACTTCGACGAGCGCAAGTCCGGGACCAATTGCATGCACCGTACCAGGCTTGAGGTGGTAGATGTCCCCTACTTTAACATCATGCCAGGTCAGCAGCTGTTCAATTGAGCCGTCCTTAGCCGCTTGTTCGATTGTCGCAGCATCCAGCTCACTATCAAAGCCAATCGCCAGTTGCGCGCCGGGCTGTGCATCAAGCACCAACCAGCATTCCTCTTTGCTATCTTCACCCTCAGCCGCGTTATGCTCACCCGGATGCACTTGAACCGAGAGCTTCTCGCTGGTGAATAGATATTTGACCAAGAGGCTCTTTTGCTCTGGCGGAGGTTCGAACCAAATTTCGCCAATCCGCTGGCCATCCGACGCGATAAACGGAGGTGGCAGATCATCCCGTCCCCAAACCTTCTCGACCATGCGTTTAGGCAGTTTTCGCACGCATTGGCCAGCTTCGGCTCCCACGGGCGCATTCGTCAGCATTGATCCACGGCGCCCGGAAGTTTGCCGACTTTCTGTGCGCCATCCCGCGCCGTCACAAGGATCTCACCATTGGCAACGACAACACAAACATCCTCTAAGCCCACCACCGAGATACGCGGGCCATCACTCATTGCGAGCACTCCATTGCAATCGATAAGATCGACCTCGCCGCGAGTCAGATTGTGACCCAGAGAGCGGTCGCCTCTCTCGGCCAGAGCATCCTTTAGAGCTGACCAATTGCCGATATCGGACCACCCCATGCTAACGGGTATCATCGCCGCGCGTGCAGTGTTTTCCATCAC
>JBCDKX010000299.1:0-3235 GCA_038746055.1 Pseudomonadota bacterium | reverse complement strand
TTGCCTCGCGTCGCACAACTGCGAATACGATAAAGTAGGCTGCAAGGACGAGACCAAACGTCAATGCGTCAAATGCGTGATCCCCGATCCGGTGTTTTGGCTTAAGTTCTTCACCCATCTTCATGAAGCTGCTTATGCGCACAGCCAGTTGAGTCGGCAATGTGCATTGACAACATATCCAATCCGGCCACGTTCTCTAAGCGCTGATCCTGCTTATTCGCTGCCACTATGCGTGCATTCACCGATAAGAACGCCCGCTTGCCGATTTTTCCGTGGCTCCGTTACACACCACGCTAGTTAGCTCATGGGATCATCAAAATCCGCGTAACTTCCGGAGTGAAGGAGTGATCCCTTGAAAAAAAGTTCCATATCTGCCAGTGCTTTAGGGCTGGTTGCTCTAATAGCGGCCGCGAGCAACGCTTCAGCCCAACGGTTCGAGCTGGAGAGCGGAGACGTAGTTACCGCAGGCGATCCCATAGCGATAAAGGCAGTCGAGTTACCCCCTGACACTGAAGTCGAGATACGCGTCGAGCGGGTGCTGAAAAACTACTATCAACGCAGCTTTCCGGTGTTGCGCTACCAATCTTCCGCAGTCTTCCGTAGCGATGCAAAGGGCGAAATCGATACCGCGACCAGCTCGGCGCTTTCCGGGACATATGAAGGCATCGACCAGTTGGGCCTCTTCCGATCCATGCAACCGGTGAACGACGATCCCGTTGCAGCGGACAACCGCGTCACGCTCACCGCGCTGATTGATGGAGAGGTGGTGAGCTCGACCTCGTTTGAGATGCAGACCGTCACGCCATCATATCGGGTCGAGGAGGTCCCTTCTTTGCCTGGCTCTTACTTCGCACCCCACCCCGGTCCAGGAAGCCACCCGGTTATCATTGTGGTGGGGGGCGTCGATAACAATCGGCAAAGCCGTGAAGTGCTAATGCCACAGCTGGTGGCCAAGGGCTATTCGGTATTCCACTTTGCCACCTTTGAAATCATCTATGGGCCAGGCGAGCCTTCAGTCGAAGGGATGTCGACGCGCTATGTCGACATTCCGATTGACCGTCTGCAGCTGGTGCGTGACTGGCTGGTTCAGCGAGACGACGTCGATAGTGATCGCATGGGCCTTTACGGCTATTCGCGTAACGGCGCTTACGTGCTACTTGCCGCGACGCGGTTCAACTGGGTCAAGGCAGTCGCTGGGATATCGCCATCCGACGTGGTCTGGGAAGGCTGGGGCGATGGGGTAAGACTTGGGACGACTTCGTCTTACTCCTGGGAAGGCCAACCGCTCGATTACGTTCCTTACAGCGATAACTGGTATCGCGAGACCAGCAAATTCGGACGTGGCGAGAGAGGCCGCTTGCGCATTCCGATGGATGAAGGGCGCTGGGCTAACCCAGATCGGGTCGCTGCCGCGCGCATTCCGATCGAAAACTACAAAGGCGCGGTGCTTGTCGTAGGCGGCGAACAGGACGACCTGTGGTCAGCCGGCCATATGGTGCAAAACGTCGCCGAGCGCCGGGCTGAAGCAGGACTGCCCACTTCTTTACTGGTGCTTCCTGAAGCCGGCCACGGCATTACCAGTACCGGTTACAATCCGACTTTACTCTTCGATCAGGGCGATAAACGCCGCATTGAGGCTCAAGCCCAGGCAAAGACATGGGCCGCCACACTGGAGTTTTTCCAAGCGGCGCTTAAGCCCCAAGCGATCCCGTGAAGCAGGCGATGCATATCAGCCGCAGATCGGCTATCGCAGCAGCAGGGGCAAGTGGATGGTCCCTGCTGATGGGGGCATTGATGAGCAATGCCGGGGCTGTGCAGCCTTTCGCCAAAGGCCAGTCAGAAGTGCCTGCACTGCTCGATCATCTGGTTTGGCTAGCAGGCGATCTTGATGACGCTTGCACACAGTTTGAAGCGATGAGCGGGGTCGCGCCGCGCTATGGCGGCGCGCATCCCAGCGGAACGCACAACGCAATTGTCGGTCTTGGTGATCAAGTCTACCTTGAGATAGCCGCGCCTGTGCCGGATGCTGAGCCCGGTCATCCATGGGTGGATGCTGCACGCCGTCGCTCTGAACCGCACCTCTATTCGTACTGCATGCGTAGCAAAAGATCGCTGTCAATGCTCGCCGAACATGCCAAAATGGCTGGATTATCTGCATTTGGACCGTTGCCTGGGAGCAGAACAACACCTGACGGTCGTACCCTTGAATGGGATCTCTTCATTCCCGTTGTAGCGGGAGCTGACAAGGCAATCCCTTTCCTGATCGATTGGGGCAAAACGCCTCATCCAGCACCGAACGCTTCCGGCGCGATAAAACTCGTATCTTTCAAAGTTGGGCACCCTGCTCCAGATCGCATTCAAGCGCCGATGTCGATGTTTGCCCCAGGGGTTGAACTTACGAAAACTGCGGGCGCTTCGACGCTAAAAGCCAGAATTGCCACACCCCTCGGTGAGGTGGTCTTACGGAGTTAGCGATTGCAGCGTACTTGGCGCAAATCACCGCTCGATAGTGTCATAACCCTAACAGCTGTTTGCTCATCCGGCTCGCCGCACTACACCGATGAATGAGCAAATCTTGCGTTGCTTGTTTGCAGGTCTAATCACTTCCCGCTAATCTATCGCACTAAATACCAAGAGCTCGTTCACGCAGGCGAGGGAACGCTAGAAACTAAACTCAGACGTGGCGAAACTCTCGAAAATCCGAACTAGGGAGCCTTTAGGCCTGCCGAGTGCTTCAGACGGCGTTCCGGAGCATGAAGCGACCGTTACGGCTAATGAAGCCTTCACACGCTTCTACCTGCGCTTTGCCGAAAAACTAAAAGCGGGCCTGGAGAGTACGTACGGTTCGGGCCCACCCGATCCAGAGGAAGTGGCGCATCAGACCTTTCTCAAACTGTCAGAACGCGTTGACTTTCACGGCATCAAAGACCTTGAAGCCTTTACCTGGGTGATAGCGCACAACCGCATGCGGTCTGAATTACGGGCCATGCGCGTACGCGAAAAACACGCTGACCCAATTAACTTTGGTCCGTCATGTGACGAATTCGATCCTGAGCGCGTCTTAGGTGGCAAGCAGGAGGTCGAAGTCGTGGAACGAGTGTTGCAAGACATGTCAGAGCGACGCAGAGGAATCTTTATCGCCAATCGCATTGATGGCCTCACGCCTGAGCAAGCTGGAGCGCGCTTTGGAGTTAGCCGCACTGCTGCAATGCGCCACATTGCCAACGCGACCGCG
>JBCDKX010000298.1:0-3236 GCA_038746055.1 Pseudomonadota bacterium | reverse complement strand
TCTCCAGCAGCTTTACACAGGACGGCCACCGGCGAATGACATGTGCCGCCAAGGTCCGCCAGAAGAGCACGTTCGGCTTCAAGTTCAACGCGCGTGTCATGATCGTCAATCGCTGTCAGCACATCCTTGGCCCTGCTGTCATCGGCGCGGCACTCGAGCGCTATCACTCCTTGGGCGGCTGCTGGGATCCATTCGTCGACCTCGAGTGGGGCACCCACGTCACTTTGGCCAAGTCGTTCAAGACCAGCGGCGGCGAGGAAGGTCACGTCGGCCTCTCCCGCGTCAAGCTTACCCAACCGCGTGGCGACATTGCCCCTGAAGGTCACAACCTCACAATCAGGCCGCAAATTGAGCAGCTGAGAAGCGCGGCGCGGGGCTGACGTACCTACCACCGCACCCTGCGGTATCGCAGCGATGCTTGTCGCCCCCACCAGACAATCGCGCCGATCCGCGCGCGGCAGAACCGCTCCAAAGCTAAACTCCGCAGGACGGATCGTCTCAACATCCTTGGCGGAGTGCACAGAGACATCGATGCGGCCTTCAGAAAGCCAAACGTCAAGCTCCTTGGTCCACAGTGCCTTTCCACCAATCTCAGCTAGCGGGCGGTCCAGCACCTTGTCTCCGCTTGCCAGAACCGGAACAAGCTCAATCTGTTCCTCGACCCAGCCATGCGCCGCACATAGCCGCTGACGCGTCTCCATCGCCTGCGCCATGGCAAGCGGCGAATTGCGCGTTCCCAAGCGCAATTTAACCGCGCTATCTGCCGTAAGTGTCACCAATCATGTCTCCCGCGGCGCTTGCTCTAACCTGCACAAGGACTAGATGGAAGCTCCATGGGAGCCAAAGCTCATATTGTTCTTGGGATTGAGTCGAGCTGTGATGAGACGGCAGTGGCGCTCGTCACGTCAGACCGGCGCATCTTGGCAGAGCGCATTGCATCGCAGGAAGAGGAGCACGCGCCTTATGGCGGTGTCGTTCCGGAAATCGCCGCGCGCGCCCATGCTGAACGGCTTGCGCCGATGCTGGAAGCGGTTTTGAATGACGCGCAGATGACTCTGCAAGAGGTTGATGCGGTAGCCGCCACAGCTGGTCCAGGGCTTATCGGCGGAGTGATGGTTGGCCTTGTCAGCGGCAAAGCGCTGGCCATGGCGTCCGGCAAACCGCTCATGGCGATCAACCATCTTGAGGGCCATGCGCTTTCGCCCCGCCTTGCAGATGAAAGGCTCGACTTTCCCTATCTCCTGCTGCTTGTGTCAGGCGGGCATTGCCAAATTCTGAGCGTTGAGGGCGTGGGCCGTTACCGACGCCTTGCGACCACCATAGACGATGCGTTGGGAGAGGCTTTCGACAAGACTGCCAAAATTCTGGGATTAGGCTATCCCGGCGGACCTGCGGTCGAGAAGCTGGCATCAGAAGGTGATCCAAAAGCAGTCCCCCTTCCCCGACCACTCAAAGGATCAAAGGAACCGCATTTTTCGTTTGCAGGGCTAAAAAGCGCGGTCCTACGCGCCTGGGAAAGCGGTGATTATCAGGCCGCCGATATTGCTGCCAGTTTCCAGCAAGCCGCGATTGATTGCCTGACTGACCGGCTTGAGAAATCGCTTGCCGATGCCGGGCTTTATCCCGCGCTGGTGGTTGCTGGCGGCGTGGCAGCCAATCAAGCAGTGCGCGGAACTCTGGAGGACCTGTCGCGCCGCCATAACATGCAGTTTGTCGCTCCACCGATGAAATTGTGCACCGACAATGCGGCAATGATCGCTTGGGCGGGATGTGAGCGGCTTGTGATAGAGCCCCAGTTCGTCGGTGATCCGCTAGACCTAAAAGCGCGTCCTCGCTGGCCGCTCGACCCTGAAGCAGAGGCCGTCCGTGGGGCAGGAGTTAAGGCATGAGTACACCGAACAGGATCGGCGTGATCGGGGCTGGCGCATGGGGCACAGCACTTGCACAAATGCTCGCCAGCGATGGACGTGATGTGCTGCTGTGGGCTTTCGAACCCGAAGTGGCAGAGGCGGTTAACAGCGAGCATTGCAATGGACACTATCTTCCTAGTGCCCGGCTCTCGGACTCCATCCGTGCCACCAGCCAACTCTCTGAATTTGCTCGTTTCGAAATTGTTCTCGCGGTGACGCCAGCGCAAGTATTGGGCCGAGTGTTAGAAGGGCTAGCCACCCCTCCACGCGATCTGGTGTTGTGCTCAAAGGGGATTGAAGCGGGTACTGGACGACTGATGAATGATGTCGCGCGCGCAGCGTCGCCAGGGAGCAATATCGCGGTTCTGTCCGGCCCTACATTTGCGCATGAAGTCGCAGCCGGTTTGCCAACGGCAGTGACCCTCGCCTGCGAAGGCGGGCGCGAACAATGGGAGCGGCTTTCTCCCGCCATCGCACGACCTGCCTTTCGCCCCTATTATTCCGACGATGTGACCGGCGCAGAAATCGGTGGGTCGATCAAGAACGTTCTGGCCATTGCCTGCGGCGTAGTTGATGGACTTGGCCTCGGTCAAAACGCCCGCGCTTCGCTCATCGCGCGAGGGTATGCTGAGATGTTAAGGTTCGGTGAGGCTTTGGGCGCCGAAGCCGAGACACTTTCCGGCCTGTGCGGGCTTGGTGATCTGGTCCTTACCTGCTCCTCTACTTCCAGCCGCAATTTCTCGCTCGGTAAGGCACTGGGGGAAGGCAAAGCGGCAAACGCATTGATGGCCGACCGCACAACGGTAGCCGAAGGGGCGCATACCGCGCCAGTGCTCACCAGGCTTGCGAATGACCGCCAGATACCCATGCCAATCGTCACCGCAGTCAATGCGATTCTAGACGGCGACGCTCCGCGCGATGTTGTCGCACAGCTTCTCGCCCGCCCGCTCACCGCTGAGCAAACAGGTGACCAAGCGGACATCGAGTGAGCCAGCCACCTGCCTCTCCTGCCGACGCACCGCCACCCGACAAAGGCGGTGACGATATGGCGACGCTCGCTAAAGGCGGGCGTACCAATACGCTCGGCTTTGTTCTCCGGCTGTTGGGCGGCTTGCCATTCCTGTTTGTTGGCTTCCGCTTCTACGGCGTTGAAGAGATGGGAAAGTTCGCCGCCGCCTTTGTGGTGGTAGAGATTTTTGCCCTGATCTGCTCGCTTGGTGAAAAACGGGGTCTTGCGCAGCGGCTTACGGACGGGATCAAGAGCGACGAAGACACGCCTGCAAACCTTGTGTTCGATGCAATGTTGGTATCGCTCTGCTTTTCGCT
>JBCDKX010000297.1:0-3240 GCA_038746055.1 Pseudomonadota bacterium | reverse complement strand
TTCCAATCGCCATCCGTGTTTGGTTCAACGGATCCAGCAGTTCCCGAAAAGGCCGCTTGAGTTGCGATAGGCTCGCCTGCGTTTAGCGATGAGGAAATAAGCGCTGTCTCCGATAAGCTCACGGCTTGCTCTGATCGGCCACTCATTGCTGGCGGTGCAGCAGCCACAACCGCATTCTTCTCTGCAAAGACGGCCTTGGCGCGCAGATAGCCATCCATGCGCCCTGAGCTTGCCTTTCGCCTCACACTATAATCGACTGTGAAAGAGGTCGCCGGTTCTTGGATGTTCGATTGTAGATCGAGTTCGAAGCTCGTCTCTTTGAGCTGAGCATCTGCGTCCGATCGCCAGAAATTATCGGAACCGCCCGTCCCCGATGTCAGAGGGGCTGCGAGCCCCCCGGTGAGGGCAGTGGTCGCAGCTATCCGGACAAACAGCGTACGCCTGCCGCTAAGACGCTCATAGCGAGGTCTGGCGCTAGCCTGCTGACGGAATTTTTGATGGAATCGCTCGCTCAAATCCACACCCCCAATGACTTTAAGGAGTTATCGCATACGCATCAGTCACACAAGCGAAGCCGATTTATCCAAGCTCGGCGTCCCGATCAGAGCCATTTTGGCAGACAGTGGGTCTCGTCAGACTAACGCGGAAAGCGAGGGCGGCCGCTGCGAGCGGCGGCCCATGCGCCGTAAGTCGAAAGCCAAACCAGCCAGCCCTTCCAAACGCTTCAACTCCTCGCCCGAGGGTAAAGCGCCCCGCGCCAATCGGAGACGGGTTCGCGTTAGACTGACAGCACCGACAGCACCTCCGCGAGCGGTTCGCTTTGACACAATTGATACACGAGCGGACATTGGGCTGATAAAGAGGGCGAATATCGCCGCGTGAGCATGAGGTGTAATGCATGAATTCGCTTAAGACCGACGCTTATTCGGATTTTTTTCATGGCCACCCGCTGCCTATGGTCATTTTTGATCGGGATTTTCGACTGGAAGAGTTCAACGCAAAGGCGGCTGATATTCTTGCCATGGCCGGCGAAATCTCGCTCGGAACCAGTGCGGCGGACTTTCTGGCGGCGCTGTCTCCAGCAACCCGTGAAGCGCCCGATGCAGACGATGGCGTGACGACCGAGAGCGCAGAAACCAAGGTCACCGAGGCGATGATGGTGGGTGCTGATCGCCTTCCAACAGCTGTTCTTGCGGACGGACGTGTTTTCGCGCCTCGCAGTCACAGGCTTCCAAGCGGGCGCTACCAGTGGACCATAGAGTTTGAAGAAGACGAAGTACGCGAAGATACAAAGCTGAACTTGGGCACCCTTTCGCTTTTGCAGGATGCGTCAAACGCCCTGGAAGAGGGGTTTAGCCTTTGGGACCAAGACATGCGGTTTCTCCTTTGCAACCAAAAGTACACCGAGATGATTTTCGAAGGACGCTCCGAGGATGTTCCGACGCCCGGCACACACGCCAATGACGCAATCGGCCTTCAGTTCGATAACGGCACGTACGACTTGCCAAGTGACTTGACCCGCGAACGATACATCGCTGACCTGATCGCATGGGTTGCTTCCTACGGAAAAGCCAAGGAATTCAGCTTCGCAGATGGCCGAACTGTGGTCGTCAGTTGCAACAAGACCAAATTGGGCGGCTATCTGCTGACCGCTCTGGATATAACCGATATCAAAGAGGCTGAGCGCCGATCACTGGAAACTCTGCAGGATGCGTCGGAATCGCTCGAAGAGGGCTTTGCGCTTTGGGACAGCAATGGCTGTTTCCTGCTGAGCAACGACTTGTTTTACGACATGATCTGGCCAAATCGAGATGATGGGATTCCGGTCGGAACCCCGATTGCTGAACTTGTACGGCAATTGTACCGCAATGATACGATCGAAGTGGCTGATGACCTCAGCGAAAAAGTATTTGTCGATCTCAATCTAAAATGGATGAGGGAGGAAAACGGGGTTCGAGAATTCCGCACGCGCGAGGGACGCACTCTTGTCGGACGATGTAATGTGACAAAGCAAGGTGGCTATTTGCTTACAATTCTAGACGTCACAAAGGAACGCAGCGCGGAAGACAATGCTCGAGAAATGCTGCTCGATGCCTTGCAGTCAATCGATGCGGGTGTTGTTTTATGCGATGAAGAACTGAACTTTGTGTTTGGAAACAAAGCCTGGAAATCCATGCAGTTTAAAGGCTTTGAGCATATTGTGCCGCGCACTGGCGAGCGCGTGACCGAGCTTTTGAAGCGCCTGATTGATGCTGGCTATTACGCGATGCCCGATGGTTTTGGCAAAACGGACTTTGCGAATTCGATGAAACGCGCAATGTCTCGTTACGGTGAACCATTCGCCTATTCTTCTTCAGACGGGCGTCATTTTATCGGCTCCGCCCATGAAACGGGCTTTGGGGGATCGCTCCTGTTTTTCCGCGACGTCACCGATCAGCGCAGGGCTGAAGACGAACTTGAGTCCCAGCGCGACATCGCGCACCAGAACGAAAAGCTCTCAGCGCTTGGCGAACTGCTTGCCGGCGTTGCGCATGAGCTCAACAATCCGCTCTCGATAATTGTCGGCTACTCGCAGATGCTGCAAGGCCAGCTCAAGGATCCCAAGCTTGAGCAGCGGATCGACCGGATCAACCAGGCCGCCGAACGCAGCGCGCGGATCATCAAGACCTTTCTTGCCATGGCCAGGCAACGCCCAAGCAAGATCGAGTTTTGCCAGATCGGCGAAGTGGTTGAGATCGCTCTTGACGTGGCGGGCTACAGCTTGCGCAGCCGTGGAGGCAATATCGAGTATGACCTGCCCGATGGCTTGCCTGCGGTGGCGGTCGATAAGGACCAGCTTGCACAAGTGTTCAGCAATCTTCTCATCAATGCAGAGCAAGCCACCGCCGCCCTTGGTTCAGACGCGCAAGTGCATGTTCAAGTGGCCCATGATCGAGCCGCAGCGCAAGTTTGCGTGACGGTTACCGACAACGGCAGTGGTATCGCTGAAGATGTGAAGGCGCGGATTTTCGAGCCGTTTTTCACAACCAAGGATCCGGGCGAGGGCACGGGCTTTGGCCTCGCCTTTGCGCATCGCATTGTCACGGAACACCAGGGTGAGATCCGAGTGGAATCGCAGCCTGGCAGCGGCAGCCGGTTCGAGATACGTCTGCCTGCTCTTGCGGCTGCTAAATCGCGTCCGCAAACCCATTCGGATCGTATGCTGGCGGGAAGCGGCGAGCGCGTTTTGGTGGTGGATGA
>JBCDKX010000296.1:0-3275 GCA_038746055.1 Pseudomonadota bacterium | reverse complement strand
GGCTATACGCGCGTTCTGAAAGCGGGCTTCCGCCATGGCGATAATGCCCCGCGCGCGGTCATTGAACTGGTTGATCGCGACGAAGACGCGCGCGGCGCCGCGGATCGCGAGCGTCACGAAGCTGAGATGGAACTGTTGGACGAATAGTCCCGATGGGTTCTGTCTATCGCAAAGAACCCGCGTCGTTCGGCGCGGGTTTTTTCGTGGCGGATCTGAGCTGACCTCGCGTCTGCGTTGCAATCCGTATGAGGTCTCGTACGCTAACGCAAACGACGAGCGTTTCGGAGGATGCGGGGTGAAGGATTTTAGCGGTAAACTCGCGGTGATCACGGGCGGTGGGACAGGAATTGGCCGCGCGCTCGCCCAGCAATTGGCCGCTGACGGCTGCAGTGTCGCAATGTGCGATGTTTCACAGGCCGATATGGATGAAAGCTGCGCGCTGGCGCTTGCCGACGCGCCGCAAGGGGTACGCGTCACAGGCTTTGTCGCCGATGTCGCCATCGAGGCACAGCTCGAAGCGTTTCGCGACGATGCGCTTCAGCGCCACGAGACAGACCATATTCATTTGCTCTTCAACAATGCGGGGATCTCTGGCGGCGGCAGTTTCGTGGAGACACCGCGCGATGTGTGGGAACGTGTCTTTAGCGTGTGTTGGTATGGCGTTTATTATAGCGCGCGTGTCTTTCTGCCGGCCCTGAAAAAGGCGGATGATGGGCATATGATCAATGTCAGCTCGGTGAATGGCTTCTGGGCCAGCCTTGGCCCAGAAACATCGCATACCGCCTATTCCGCGGCGAAATTCGCCGTGAAGGGGTTTACGGAAGCTTTGGTCAATGATTTCCGCAACAATGCCCCGCATCTCAAAGCCAGCGTCGTTATGCCAGGCCATATCGTAACAAATATTGTGCTCAATACGATACGTGAGTTCGGTGACCTCTTGGCTGATGATATTCCCGCCAGCGATCCGACGATCGCCGAGGACGCCCAAGCCCGCGGCGAAGCCTTTCGCGACAATGGCCTCGATCCAACCGAAGCGGCCAAGATTATCTTGCAGGGCGTGCGCGATGAGCGGTGGCGGATTTTAGTTGGCCCGGACGCGCAAGCGCTCGATCAAGCTGTGCGGAATGCGCCCGAGGAGGCCTACGAACAGGCTTTCATGGAAACGCAAGTCGCTCCGATCATGCCGCAATTGGCTCAGGTCAAGGAATAGGGCAAACACTTGTCGGAACGGAAAGGACCTGTGACCCCGCTTTGTATCTGTTGATTTTGCGAGTTCTGCGCCGTTATCTCTTGACTCTTGGAACATCAAAATAGGAGGCGCCAGCAATGAGGCCGACAGATCCGAGTGTCACGCCGTTACCGGTCACGATGCCAGAATAACCGCAATAGACCGAGGGCAGAAAGCGTCCATAGGGTCTTGGACCGACCGCGTTTGCGCCGATAACGGTCGCCCCCGTGTAACGCGCCGCATCTGCTGCATAGACGGTCGCATTGAACCCATCGGTACCACAGCTTTGTGTCGTGGGTCCGGCAACACCCCAGACAACGAATATGGTCTCTACGCCGAGCGCTTTGACATGATCCAACGCGGCCGTGTCCCATGTATAGGCATCTGCGCAGACTAAGACCGCCGTTCGGCCGAGCATTGTGTCAATCACAGGGATTTTAGACACAGGGCTTTGATAATAGCTACACCCCCCATTGGTCGGGTTCTTGAGCCCGTCGGGGCAGTCAGCCGGGTTGAACGCGTTTTTCAGGACTTGGTACTTGCGGCTATTGATAACCAGGTTGCCCGATGCGCTGATGAGAACCGCACTGTCATATGCCTGATGAACCGACGGATCTTTGCCAGGCGCGGCAGGGCCCTGTTCCGCCATGCCGAACACGATCGCGATATTATAGGTCTCGGCATATGCCGCAAGCATTGTGGTCGCTGCGTTTGGAATTGGCTGCGGTTTATAGAATACTTCGGGGTTCAGCCACCCAAACAATGAGGCCTCGGGGAATACAATGATGCGCGCGCCGTTGTGGCTTGCTTGTCGGATGTACGACGCGATAACATTCCAGTCGCCAACATTATCAGCGTCGAGCTGCACCAATGCGACTCTGATCGTGTCAGCTGCAACCGCAACATTCGATTCAGTTCGCTTATTCGCTTGATGTATTGAACAGCCTGCGATCAGCAAGACTGAGAAAGAGATTAGTATATTTGTAAAGATGGTATGTATTTTTCTTTTCACAAATATAGATTATCGTTTTCACTTTATACCGTCAATTCTGTGTCGATAGGTTTGCGCGGAACGGTTTTGTCGGATTTCGTTCTAGCGCTCGGCGTGTTACGCGCGCGCATGAAAGCCTTCTTCTCTGAGTATCAGTCTGCGCACGCCCCCGCGCTTGAGCTTCAGAATGGGGCGCTCGTTCCGCACGCGGAATCACAAGCCCGGGTGGATGCGATCAAGGCGGTGTTGACGGACGTGTCTGCGCCGAGGGATCTCGGGCTCGATCCGATCCTGGCTGTGCATGATGCGAGCTATGTTAGGTTTTTACAGCGCGCGCATCAGGATTGGGTCGCGGCGGGGCGTCCGGGCGATGCATTTCCTTATGTGTTTCCGGTGCGCGGACGTCGCCCGCTCAACTTGCAGCGGATCGATGCAGAGCTTGGCCAGTACGCCTACGATTGCGGAACACCCGTCGCCGCTGGAACCTGGGAAACGGTCTATTGGAGCGCACAAAGTGCCTTGACCGCGCTTGATGATGTGCTCGCGGGTGGACAAAACGCTTTCGCTTTTTGTCGTCCGCCCGGGCACCATGCTGGCCGCGATTATATGGGCGGGTATTCGTATCTCAATAATGCCGCCATTTGCGCAGAGCGCGCTTTGAAGACGGGCGCGACGCGGATTGCCGTGCTTGATGTGGATTATCACCATGGCAACGGCACGCAGGACATCTTTTATGAACGCTGCGATGTTCTGACGATCTCCCTCCACGCCGATCCGGGCATGGATTATCCGTTCTATTGGGGGCATGCTGATGAGGCCGGACAGGGCGCCGGAGCCGGTTTCGCGCTTAATCTTCCCATGCCGCGCGGAACCAAATGGCTTGACTATCAACCTGTGCTAAGGCGGGCCTGTGAACGGGTGCTCGAGTTTCGGCCCGATCTCCTGATCGTACCATATGGCGCAGATACGTATGCTGGCGATCCGATCCGCTATTTCGAGATTGAAACCGCCGACTACACCGCCATGGCGGCGCAGATTGCGGCGCTGGACCTTCCG
>JBCDKX010000295.1:0-3299 GCA_038746055.1 Pseudomonadota bacterium | reverse complement strand
GATCTCACCCGTCTCGTCGGCGGGCTGGGGGGCGAGCCATTCTTGAAAGCTGAGCGGATTGGCCAAGGTCGCAGAAAGTGCGACGCGCTGCATATCAGGCGCGAGCTTTTGCAGCCGCGCCAATGCAAGCGCCAGCAAATCGCCACGTTTTCCATTGGCGAAGGCATGAATCTCATCAATGACCACGCGTCTGAGCGTGCCGAACAGCTCGATGCTCTCAGGATAGGAAAGCAGTAACGAGAGGCTCTCAGGCGTCGTCAAGAGCACATGCGGTGGCTTCTCCCGCTGGCGTTTCTTGCGATCTGACGAGGTATCGCCCGAGCGCGTCTCCACTCGGATCGGCAGCCCGATTTCCTCAATCGGGGTGAGAAGGTTGCGCTTCACATCGTGGGCAAGCGCCTTGAGCGGGGAGACATAAAGCGTATGCAAACCGTCTGGCGGAAGATCGCCTACCGAAGGCGCGAAGTCACACAAGGTCGGCAGAAACCCGGCTAGTGTTTTGCCTGCACCAGTATCTGCCACTAGCAACGCATCACACCCCGCACGGGCTTTAGCGAGCATATCTGATTGATGCCGCCGAATGCGCCACCCTCGCGCACCAAACCAGCTTTGGATTTCAGCGGGAACTTCTACCGCTGAACGGCTCATTAGAACTCATTGTCAGTGGCTGCGGGTTCCGCCTCAGCCAGCTCCGCTTCAGTCACTCCCAGTAGTTGAGCAAGCTGGGCGCGTTCGTCAGCATTGAGATCGGAAACGTTCCGACCTTCGGGGAACTCCAGACCAACATCACTCATCGTTTCAAAAACGGCCGGCATGCGCTGCATCATTGCAGGCATAACCTCATTCATGGACGCCATGACTTGCGGATCAGCGAAGATCAGGAAGCTCTCAGCGGCGTATTTCTGTCCGACCGGCGTGGCAAAGTAAGTCGCGAGATCGGCGAGTTCTTCCCCGGTGAACCGCACGGCATAGGCGCGCGCAAGACCTGTTCGGTATGCGGGTTCAATTTCGACAACCACTTCGCTGATGAGGTCAAACATGGCAGCGCCTACCGCTGCATTTCGCTCAGCTGCAGCCGGATCAAGCAGCGCCACTGCTGCCTCAAGCTTATCGTCCTCAACTGCGCTCAATGTGAGTGGATCAAGCCCGGTCAACGCGGTTAGGGTAATGGCCGGTGATCCGCCAAGGCCGCCCATCATTCCTTCAAGCATAGGTGCCATGCTCTCTTCCATCATTCGCGCATAGGTGCCCTCAGGAAAGAGCTTGGTCACAACTCGCATAGCAGCGCCAAGACGGGCCTCTTCCTCCGGCGAAAGCGGCTCGGCTGTGCCAAACATATCGCCAAACATTGCGCTGATCGCCTCAAGCTCTCCCGCAGTGGGCTCCTGCGATGCGACAGTTTGGGCCGACAAAGGCGCGGTCGTGAGCGAAAGGGTGAGGCCTGCAGCGCTAGCCAACAACATGCGTTTCATCATTGCAATCCTTATAACATCCTGCGGGTTTAATGCCCGACACTCTCTCCGCGTTCCAGACCTGAGAGCGACAATTGCTCGTCAATTTGGGCAATCAAGCGCTCTAGACCCTCGGCAGTATCGCTCTCCGCCCGCGCGACCAGAACATCCTGAGTATTCGATGCGCGCAGCAGCCACCAGCCATCGGCAGTATTCACCCTTACGCCGTCGGTGGCATTGACCTCTTCGACGCCTTCGCCGGGATTGGTGGTCAGCCGCTTGGTGATCTCCGCCATCGCCGGGAATTTGCGCGCCTCATCCACCTGAAAACGCATCTCAGGCGTGTTGAGCATGTCAGGGATCGCACCGCGCAGCTCCGTAACCGATTTGCCCAACCGCGCCGAGGCTGCAAGCAGCCGAACCCCGGCGTAAAGGGCATCGTCAAATCCGTAATAGGTGTCTGCAAAGAACACATGCCCACTCATTTCCCCTGCAAGAGGCGAGCCTGTCTCCTTCATTTTGGACTTAATCAGCGAATGGCCAGTCTTCCACATGAGTGGCTCACCGCCGTGCTGTGCAACATGGTCAAACAGCGCTCGGCTCGCCTTCACATCGGCGATAATTGTCTGACCTTGATGGGTTTTTAGGACGTCTTCCGCGTAGATCATCAACAGCTGATCGCCCCAGATAATCCGTCCCTCACCATCAATCGCGCCGATCCGGTCGCCATCTCCATCGAAAGCCACCCCAAAGTCGAGGCTCTTCTCCGCGACGAGTGCGCGCAGATCGGTCAGGTTCTCTTCAACCGTTGGATCAGGGTGGTGATTTGGAAAATGTCCATCAACGTCAGTAAACAGCAAATGGTGTTCACCCGGCAATCGCGCCGCCAGCGCTTCGAGGGCAGGTCCGGCCGCGCCATTACCTGCATCCCAACCAACCTTGAGCGCGCCGAGTTTGTCAGCATCGATGGTAGCCAATCCCTCGAGCATGCGCTCGACATACTCGCTAAGGATATCGCGCGAGGTGACTTCCCCGGCTCCATCGGTCCAATCCCCAGCGGCTGCCATGGTACCAAGCTGCTGGATGTCGGCACCAAAAAACGGTCGCCCCTGAAACACCATTTTGAAGCCATTGTAATTGGGGGGATTGTGGCTGCCAGTTATCTGAATGCCGCCCTTTACATCTTCGGCTGAGGCTTCTGCATAATAGAGCATGGGCGTCGCACCCATTCCGACCCGCACCACATCGCAGCCGCTCGCACTAAGACCCTCGACGAGGGCATGTTCAAGCATCGGCGAACTCACCCGGCCATCGTAGCCGACCGCAATTTTGGGAACGCTGGTCGCGCCGTCATCCGCTTCTGCACGGCGTAGCAGCGTGCCGAATGAACGACCAATGGCGCGTGCATCGTCCGGGCCAAGCGTCTCGCCGATAATCCCGCGGATATCATATTCGCGCAGGACGGTGGGGTGGAAGGTGTGATGCATCGGTCTTTTAGAGCCTTTCTTCGGGGATCGGGATCGGGGTCAGCAGATGCGCGCAAATGGCGATGAACCAGTTCATAAACGTCCTCAGCCCAGTCGGCTACGACAATCGCGTTAATCTACAGCTTAGTCGGAGGGGGGATCGTCGTCTTCAGCGCCTGCTTCAGAAGGAGGTAGCTCAGCCAGTAACATATCTCGCGCATCATTTGCCGTGTGAACCTGTTCGCTGGAACCACCGCGATCAGGGTGAACCTCCGCAAGCACGCGTTTGTGAGCGCTTAAGATCTCCTCACGGCTGGCAAAGCGCTTAACGCCCAGCTCCTTGCGCGCTTGGGCTAGTTTTTGCGCATGGGTTGGAGGTCCG
>JBCDKX010000294.1:0-3364 GCA_038746055.1 Pseudomonadota bacterium | reverse complement strand
TTCTTGCTCTCGAATAGACGTAGAGTCAGCATGACGCTGTCCGATGAGCGTGTGCGCGATGGCGGCGGCATGCTGACTCTACGTCTATTCGAGAGCAAGAAGCCGCTGATCAGCGCCTGCAATGGTGCCGCAGTCGGCGTGGGCGCGACTATGCAGCTGGCGATGGATATCCGGTTGGCGGCGTCTGATGCGCGCTACGGCTTTGTGTTTGCGCGGCGCGGGATTGTGCCTGAAGCCGCTTCGAGCTGGTTTCTGCCGCGCTTGGTTGGCATTAGCCAGGCATTGGAATGGTGTTATTCTGGCCGGGTATTCGATGCCGCCGAGGCAAAATCTGGCGGCTTGATCCGCTCGATCCATGAACCCGGCGAACTTATGGCCGAAGCGCGGGCGATTGCGCGGGAAATTGCCGACAACACATCAGCAATCTCAGTGTCGATGACCCGCGCTATGATGTGGCGCATGATGAATGCTGACCATCCGATGGAGGCGCATAAGGTGGACAGCCGGGCAATCTATCGCCTGTCGCGCGGGAAGGATGCCAAAGAGGGCATTGCGAGCTTCCTGGAGAAACGCACGCCTGCTTATCCTGGGAAGGTGAGCGCGGATATGCCTGACTTTTATCCGTGGTGGGAGGAACGCCATTACGAATAGCGCAGTGCACGCCGCATCTTGCGTGCGGATTGGTTTCATGAGAAACCACTTCTCATGACACAGGCCACCGATTTAGACGTGCGCGACTTTCAACTCGCTGATTTCCTGCCCTATCAGCTCTCAATCGCTTCTAATGCGGTGAGTGGGTTAATCGCTGAGCGTTATCGCTCGCGCTTTGGTTTGAAGATCACCGAGTGGCGGGTGATGGCGATTCTTGGTGATCGAGGCAGCAATGGTGGTCAACTGACTCAGCGCGACCTAACCGAGGCGACTGTGATGGACAAGGTGGCGGTCAACCGGGCGTGTAAAGTGCTCGAACAGCGCGGGCTTATTGCAAGGGTCGCCAATGAAAACGATGGCCGCTCGCATTTACTCGCCTTGACTCATGAGGGCGAGGCAATCCATCGCGAGGTGATGCCGACCGCGCGGGCAATCGAGCGAGACTTGTTCGATGGATTTGACGAGGCAGAAGCAGCGGTCTTGCGCGCAATGCTGGCCAAGCTGCGGGCGCGGGCGGGCCTGTTGGCTGCGCAATCTGGCAGCTGAAGACATAAGGCCGGCACGTCCTTGACGCGCCGGCCCCTGGTCTCACTCGTTAAAGCTTTGCGATCTAGCCGCCCTCTTGCTGCGGGGTGATGAGAGCATCGCTGATCGAGCAGGCCGCAGGGCCAAGGATCACGATGAACAACACCGGCAGGATGAACATGATCAACGGGACGGTCATGATTGCTGGCAGACGCGCAGCCTTCTCTTCGGCACGCATCATGCGCTCGTTCCGGAATTCGGCCGAAAGCACACGCAGGGCCGAGGCAAGCGGCGTACCATAGCGCTCGGTCTGAACCATGGTGGTCACCACCCCTTTGACCGCTTCGAGATCGACGCGATACGCCAGATTGTCGAAAGCGATCTTGCGTTCATTGAGGAAGGAGAGCTCAATCGCGGTAAGTGCAAATTCATCGCCCAATTCGGGATAGGCCCGGCCCAACTCCTTGGCGACGCGGTTAAACGCTGCGTCGACCGTAAGACCTGCCTCTGCGCAGATGACCAGCAGGTCGAGTGCGTCTGGCAGCCCTTTCTGGATCTCGGCCGTGCGCTTATTTGCGAGGTTAGAAAGGTAGATTTCCGGTCCCTTATACCCCAGGAACACCAAGCCAGCAAAGCCAAACAGTTTCTTGAGCGAGCCCTCACCGAATTGAAAGTAGTCGATCCAGTAGAAGAGCACAAAGCCGATGATGCCGAACACAATCGGCAGGATCATGCGTAGACCGATAACGATCACCGCATATTCCTTGTTGCGAATACCAGCGTGAGCGAGCTTTTGTTGAACCGCTTCAATCTGGCTCTGCTCCAGCACGTTCATTTTGCCGAGGCTGTCTTTGACCTTGTCGGTCGTATCTGTTCGACGAACCAGGCTCGCCCGCTTGCGCGATCCTCCGGTTACGACCCCGGATTTCAGCTCATCGCGGCGCTCTTCAAGCGACTTAACGCGCTTTGCCATCGGATCCTTTATAGTGATCGCAGCATAAATCGCCATCACCACTGCAAAGGCGGCAAGTCCTGCAAGGATGCTACCCACTAGGATAACATCAAAGCCAAGCAGCGTTGGTCCGGTTGATTGATTAAGCATGGTCAATTGGCTCCCGGATCAGATCTCAAAGCTGACCATTTTGGCCATAATAAATGCGCCGATGCTCATCCAGATCAGCCCGCCAATCCCGGCAATGATCAGTCGGTCATCGACGAAGAACTGACCCAGATAGTCGGGGTTGATCCAGTAGATGAGACCGAAAACAATGAACGGTAGCGAACCCACAATGTAGGCAGAAGCTTTGGATTCAGAGCTCATCGCCTTGATCTTGAGCTTCATCTGCGAGCGTTTGCGCAGCACGTCGGCGAGGTTCGATAGCGTTTCAGCTAGGTTACCACCGGTCTCGCGCTGGATTGCCAAAGTGATGGTGAAGAAGTTGAACTCCGGAATGCCAAGCTTATCGCCTGCTTCCTGAAGTGAATCTTCCATCGTCTTTCCGATCTTGATGCGTTCAACCACCGCTTTGAATTCGATGCCGACCGGGCCAGGGACTTCTTCAGCAACAACCTGAAGGGTCTCAGCCACGGGCAGACCCGAGCGGAGGCCGCGCACAAGCAGTTCAATTCCATCCGGGAATTTGGCTACGAACTCATTGGTGCGTCGCTTGATGAAAAAGCCGACTATAAGGTGCGGCAGGCCAAGCCCGATCACCAATCCCACGCCGAGCGAGAGCAATGGCGCGCCGCTTTGTAGAAAGACAAGGACGGCAACGGCCAGTGATATGCCGAGCGAGGCATAGATATATTGCGATAGGGTCCAACCCTTGCCGGTGCGTTCAAGCCGCACCTCAAGCGCTTCGATGCGTGACCCAGAACCCGCAACCTTGTGCGATTTTGGTCGGCGCGCGGCGATGGCTTTCTTAAGCTGCGATTCCACTTTGGAATCGGTGCTGTCGGAATGCCGGAAACGCAGCGATTCAAGCCGCCGCTTCTGCGCTTTACCAACGCTTGGGCTGGTGAACAGTAGGTAGCCGCCAACGATCGCCAGAAAGATCACCACTGTGATTAGCAAGGTTTGCAGTATGTCCATCTCGGTATCGTCCTGCCCGTACTCGTTGCCTAATCGGCGCTATTCAAGTCATCCGGCTGGCCAGCGCGAGGATCCCCGCCGCGCTGACTTCACCGG
>JBCDKX010000293.1:0-3391 GCA_038746055.1 Pseudomonadota bacterium | reverse complement strand
GCACCTCCAATCATCACTTGTCGGGGTCATCTGGCACTGGCGAGCGAGCCGTGCGTCGCTATCGTTGGCGCGCGCAATGCGTCGGCTGCTGCGACCAAACTGGCGCGCGACTTTGCGCTTGAGCTTTCCGCTGCAGGATTATCCGTCGTAAGCGGCCTGGCTCGCGGGATCGACGGCGCGGCGCATGAAGGCGCAATGCCCAAGACGATTGGCGTGATCGCAAGCGGGATAGATATCGCCTATCCGCCTCAGCATGAGGAGCTCCAGGAACAAATCGCGCAGGAAGGATTGCTCATCGCTGAGCAGCCCCCCGGTACCGAACCGCGCGGTCGCCATTTTCCCAGCCGCAACCGGATCATTGCTGGCCTGGCGAGCGGGACGCTCGTGGTCGAAGCAGCTCCGCGTTCGGGTTCACTGATCACCGCGCGTCTTGCTGGCGAAGCGGGGAGGGAGGTTATGGCGATCCCCGGTTCACCGCTCGACCCCCGTTCACAAGGTTGCAACCAGCTTATCCGCGATGGGGCGGTGCTGGTTTCGACGCCGGACGATGTGGTCGAACTGCTGCAAACCTTCACGGGCGCACCGCGTTCAACCTACCGCGTGGCAGAAGATGCAACTGCCTTCGACTATGCAGAATTGAGCAAGCTCGAATGGGGTGAGGCAAAAGCTAGCAATAATGAATCGGAGGCAATTTCGAGGCTTCTGACCAAAGCACCCGTCGGGGTGGATGAGCTTATCCGCCAGTCGGGCGCTGAGCCAGCTGCGGTGCATATGGTGTTGCTAGAGTTGGAGCTTTGCGGTGAGTTGGAGCGGCATGGTGATGGCGGAGTGAGCCGGCTTTAGGCCCAGTAACGTTCTTTCTCCACTTGCCCAGCCGGTCACACAAACCTACTTGACGCGAACTGGAACGCGGCTCCACTCTCGCGCGTACGTACACGTGTAAGGAAATCTGACCCCTCTCATGCAGCTCGTCATTGTTGAATCGCCGGCTAAGGCGAAGACTATCGAGAAATATCTGGGCGGCGACTTTAAGGTCCTCGCTTCATACGGTCACATCCGTGATCTGCCTCCCAAGGACGGCAGCGTCAGGCCCGATGATGCCTTTGCGATGGACTGGGAGGTGTATTCCGACAAGCGTAATCGCGAGCAGGTCAAAGCGATCTCGGACGCGGCTAAAGACGCCTCGCGCCTAGTGTTGGCGACGGACCCTGACCGTGAAGGCGAAGCGATCAGCTGGCATGTAATGGACGTTTTGAAGAAGCGCCGTGCCTTGCCGACCAAGGTTGACCGGGTGACCTTCAATTCAATTACCAAGAAAGCCGTTACTGAGGCCATGGCGGCGCCGCGTGAGCTCGATCAGCCTCTGATTGATGCCTATCTGGGCCGACGCGCGCTCGATTATCTGTTCGGCTTTACGCTGTCGCCAGTGCTGTGGCGCAAGCTTCCGGGCGCTAAATCAGCTGGCCGGGTGCAATCCGTAGCATTGCGCCTGATTGTCGACCGCGAGCGCGAGATCGAGGCGTTTAAGCCAGAGGAATATTGGTCTGTCCTTGCTAAGCTGGAGCATGCCGGGACGGAGTTTGACGGACGACTGGTGCGTTTCAAGGGTGAGAAGCTCGACAAGCACTCGCTCGGCAATGAAGCCATGGCGATGGAGGCCAAAGCCGCTGTCGAAGGTGGTCGTTTTACCGTTGAGGGCGTCGAGAAAAAGCCACTCAAACGCAACCCTGCGCCTCCGTTCACGACTTCGACCATGCAGCAGGAAGCCGCGCGTAAACTTGGCTTTTCCGCAAGTCAGACCATGAGTCTCGCACAGCGTCTCTACGAGGCGGGTGCGATCACTTACATGCGGACGGATGGTGTGCAGATGGATGGCAGCGCAATTGCCGCTTGCCGGGAGGCCATTGGTGAGCGCTATGAGGCGAGTTATCTGCCGGAGAAACCACGCTTTTACAGCACTAAGGCCAAGAATGCTCAAGAAGCGCATGAGGCGATCCGCCCGACCAATTTCGCTCGCGATAAGGTTAGCACGGGCGACGAAGCCAAGCTCTATGCGCTGATCTGGAAGCGCGCCATGGCGTCGCAAATGTCGACCGCGCAATTGGAGCGCACCACTGTTTCCATGCTTGATGCCACCGGTCAGCATGAGCTGCGTGCTACGGGCCAAGTCGTGGTCTTCCCAGGCTTCTTCGCGATCTACCAAGAGGGCTTTGACGATAAAGAAGAGGACGAAGACGGCTTGCTTCCTGCGCTGAAGGCGGGCGATACGCCTGCTAAGAAGGACGTCGAAGCTACCCAGCACTTTACCCAGCCGCCACCGCGTTTCTCCGAGGCTAGCCTGGTTAAGCGATTGGAAGAACTCGGTATTGGCCGCCCTTCAACCTATGCCTCGACCATTCAAACCCTGCGCGACCGCAACTATGTGCGGGTTGAAAGCAAGCGTTTCTTTGCCGAAGAATCCGGGCGTCTGCTGACCTCTTTCCTCGAGCGCTTTTTCCCGACCTATGTCGCTTATGACTTCACGGCCGGCATGGAAGACGAGCTCGATACGGTCTCTGACGGGCGCGAGGACTACAAAGCGCTGCTTGCGAAGTTCTGGCAGGATTTCAAACCCAAGGCCGATGAGGTCATGGAAAAATTGCCGAGCGAGGTGACCGAGGCGCTCGACGAATATCTCTCCGACTACCTCTTTCCACCACGCGAAGACGGCAAAGACGCACGGCACTGTCCTTTGTGTGAAACCGAGGGGCGTCCCAACGGTCGCCTATCCTTGCGCGGAGGTAAGTTTGGGGCGTTTATCGCCTGCCAAAACTATCCCGAATGCAAGTTCACCCGTCGCTTTGCACAGCCGGGCGGAGACGACGGTTCACAAGATGGCGTAATGGGCACTCACCCTGAAACAGGTGCAGAAATTCAGCGCAAATCCGGGCGCTTCGGCCCTTATGTTGAGATGGAGCATGAGGACAAAAAGAAGCGCGCTTCGATCCCCAAAGACCTTGATGATTTCAACCTTGAATGGGCAGTGAAACTGCTCGACCTGCCCCGCATTATCGGTGCTCATCCTGAGACCGGCAAAGAGATTGAAGCCGCGATTGGCCGTTATGGGCCCTATCTTCGCCACGATGGCAAATATGCCAATATGAAGAACACGGTTGATGTGTTTGAGACGGGAATGAACGCCGCCGTCACGCTGCTGGCAGAGGCTGCAAACCGCAAAGGGCGGGGCAGTGGCGCTGCGGCTGAGCCCATTAAGACGCTGGGCGAGCACCCGACGAGCGGCGGCGAGATCAAGGTAATGCCGGGCCGCTATGGTCCCTATGTCACTGATGGCACCACCAATGCGACCATCCCGAAGGACATTAAGCCCGAAGATATCGAAGCAGCCAAAGCT
>JBCDKX010000292.1:0-3424 GCA_038746055.1 Pseudomonadota bacterium | reverse complement strand
CGGCTTTTGTTTATCGTGCGAGAAAGCCCTTTGTTCCTGATAGACTAATAGACTTTATGTCAACGCCTATGCCGGGCCTTATTCGGTCCAAGGGATATTTCTGGTTGTGTACGCGAATGGACCAGGCTGGCAACTTCCAATTGGCGGGAAAACTCGTGGATTATGGCGTCGCTGGCCGCTGGTACTCGACAATTCCTGAAGCGGAATGGACTCCCGACATGAGAGAGTTCATTGAGCAGGAATGGGTCGAACCCTTTGGTGATCGAAGACAAGAGATTGTATTCATCGGAAGCGATGATGAAATTGATCAAGCAGATATAACCAGTCGACTTGATGAATGCCTCATCACCGACGCTGAGCTAAGGCAAGATTATCGTAAGTTCGCAGACCCATTTCCTGTTTGGTAAAGCGGGGTGAAAATCAACAAATCGAATTGTGGTCACACGCTAAATTCGCAGTTTGCTTTGGAGGTTTGAGGCACTCTCGCACGAGCTTACTCAAGCATAGAGTCTAAGCCGCTTCGCACCAATCGTCCTTTCCAAACGGCAAACGAAATCATCCGGCAGCGGATGTTCTAGGACGTACCGCGCTAGTGGCTGAACGACGCCGAATTTGACCAAAGCGGCCAGCACTGCCCGGAGAAGCCCTGACCGGTTTATAGGTGACGTCTCGTTGGAAGATGGTACGTCCTGTCCATCGTCGCCTGTTTGCCTTCGAGCGTGCCAGACTCGGTGCTGTCGAGATTCCGCAAGCGAACAGCAACGCCTCGCCTTTACTTGTGTCGCCATCGCGCACATGCATGACTTCGTTCTTGAGCGCATGCCCGTCGGCGTCGTGTACAGGATGCGGCGCTCGACACGAATGTAAGGTTTTGGGAGTCACCGTCAGAAATGCACCTGAGCATGAAGCAAAGCTGGGATTAACAAGTCTTCCTCGTCGTAGGTGTGGCGGTGAAGTATTTGCTGGAGTTCCTTTGCACTTCTCAAGGCGATACTCACATTGGACTTGCTGCTGACCTGAGGCTGTAAGGCGAGGAATAACTCGCGAGACATAGTAAGCACTGTGTCCAGAAAGTCGTGGTCGCGTTCCAGCAGCTCCACAGCCACCCCCATCTCTGGAAACATGCTGAGAAACTGCGGGAGAACCGCCCTATCCTCATAGGCGTGATGATGTGTAACGCGGTCAACCAATTCCAAACCCAGTTGGTTCATGCCTGTCAGCCCCATGAGTTCCTGAACGCTACCTTCCGGTTCATCGAGCAGAACTTCGAGACCATTGACCAATCGCGTACTGGCCTCCGTCATCGCAGCATGCACCCGTTGCAGCTCTGCGGGCCAGCCCAGGAATGCAGGGGTGTCGTTCCAGGCGTTCCTGTCTGCAGGCAGCATGCCTGGCAAAGTGTCAGGTGACACACCATCTCGCGAAGAAAGATGGAAGCATGGTTTCAGGTAATCCATCGAGTGCGTCAGCGATCGACACTCTGCCCCGTTGCGAACTCATAGGATCGCGCCACGATTTGTTTGACGACATCCAGTTCGTCATCATCGCGCGGTGAGAACACCATCATCAGTCCGGGTGGCCACTGGCCTTGCGTGACCAAATAGTGATCTTCACCCCAACCCATTTCTTTGACGGCGCCTATGACTTCCAAAGGTAAAACGAGATGCATGCTGCCGCTGTCCGGCTTTGGATGAATATGCGCAAATTCTCGGCCAGTCATGAAAGCTTGCGGATTGGCGTCAACGCCATCCTGCACGATCATCGCGCGCGATCCCGGCACCGAAATGCCGCTGTCTTCGTTGTTGATGTTTGGCAGCGAAAAACACCACGCGTGTAGCTTGTCGATGATCTCATCTGGTCCATGCTGGGTGAGCTGTGAATGCGGCAATCGCCCTTGGGTTTCGGGCTTTGGTCCGGTTCGTTTTGGCAGGCTGAGTGTCGAGGCCATGATCTGCTCCGTGCTGTTGCTTGCCTCCGTTATGACTGTTATCCTTTGCAAGGAAAATTACCCATCCGTGCAAATGGATCTTGCATGAAAGCACAGCCAGGTATCAGAGCGCGGCACGCTCAGAAGGTCGATTGGAGCGATATGCCGTTCGTCTTGTCCGTCTGCGAAGCGGGTAGTCTTGCCGGTGCGGCGCGCATGTTAGATGTGAACCATTCCACGGTCTACCGGCGCATTGAGGGCGTAGAGGAGCGACTCGGTGTCCGGCTCTTTGACCGCCATAAGCACGGCTATGTCATGACGCCTGCCGGGGAACTGTTTTATTCTCGCGCGATCCTTCTGTGTAAAGGGATCAATCAGATTGAGATGGAGCTTGGCGGCAAAGACCAACGGCTGGAGGGCCAGTTGACGGTGACAACAACAGACAGTTTGCTCCATCGCCTGACGCCCGTGTTTTCTCAGTTTCAAATGGCACATCCTGATGTGGATCTCCGCCTGTTGTCGGATGCCCGGTCGTTAGACCTGACACGCCGTGATGCAGACATCGCGTTGCGGCCAACCCTCAACCCTCCACAACATTGGGTGGGGCGCAAAGTATCTAAAATCCACTGTGCCACCTACGTAAGCAAACACTACTGGGACCGCGCGCAAGACCTTCCTGACGAGGAGATGCGGTGGATCATGCTTGACGACGATCTAGACCAATCCCCGATGAGCAAGATCACCGTGACGAAAAAGCACAAAGATGCGCGCGTTACCGTTGTAAGCACGGTTATGGGTGTCCTTGATGCTGTGAAGTCCGGGCTCGGAATCGCTGTTCTGCCAAGTTACTTGGGGGAACAGTCGGACGAGCTCACGCGCTTGGACGAGCCCAATAAGTCCGTGATCTGGGATCTGTGGCTCCTCGCCCATCCTGATGTGCGGCGCAGCGCAAGGGTACATGCATTCTTTGAATTCGCAGCCAAGCATGTAACGGACGAGCTATTTGACATGCCTTGATGGCATCAAGCTTTGGGTTCAGCGGCCAAGGACGCCATCTCGCCTGTGCTTTTATGCAATACTTGCTTGCATAGATTGCGAATTTTCACGCGCGTAAATCCTGCCATCCTCTCATCCAAAGTTGAGAAGGAAGCACAATGGCCGCCGAAAACACAGTGGAGCTGTCATCGCAATCAAGAGCGGACTTGCATGATTTTCCGATCACGCGCAAATGGCCGCCAGCGCATCTTGACCGATTGCAGCTCTATGCTTTTGGGACGCCAAATGGGGTCAAGATCCCGATTGCCCTAGAAGAACTTGGCATCGATTACGAGGCGCACCGCGTCCCATTGAGCGACAAAAACATCAAAAGCCCCGAGTTTCTGTCCCTCAGTCCAAACAATAAAATCCCCGCCATCATTGACCCCGATGGGCCAGATGGCCGCCCAATTGGCATATTCGAGAGTGCGGCCATCCTCATGTATCTGGGCGACAAAGCGG
>JBCDKX010000291.1:0-3434 GCA_038746055.1 Pseudomonadota bacterium | reverse complement strand
TCTTCGTTCATCTCCTCGCCAATCACGCTCGCCGCGGCACGTGAGCAGATTGCATGGACAAGGTTGTGATCAAGCCTCACCGCATGAAGGCCACTAGCAGGCCCGCGCGACAGGATAATGGCTGCATCAAGCGTATCACCTACACGATCCTCTAGGTGCGGCGCTGTGTCGATGTCGATATGCAGCAATGGATGGCGTTTGCGCAACTCTCCGAGACGCGGGAAGAGCCGCTGGCTGCCAAACATCGGGAGCACGCCAAGCCGTAAACGGAGCAGAGCAATGTTGTCCGATTGACTCTCTACAGCCCGTGCAAGAGCTTCCATATGCGGGTTCACCGCCTCATAGAAAGCCTGCCCTTCATCGGTGAGTTGCATCGACTGGCGCGCCCGAGTGAACAGCTTTTTCCCGACAAACTCTTCCAAATTGGTGATCCGACGGGAGAGCGCAGATGGGCTCAGCCCAATCTCCTCAGCCGCCGCTCTAGCAGACCCAAGGCGGACCGTACGCATGAACGCTTCGAGCGCTCGCAAAGGGGGAAGTCGACGTGATGGCATAGCTTTCAGCTCCTCTACGAGGAGCTACGTCGAAGCGCTATAGTTGGATGCAAAAAAGCGAAGAAAAATACGAATATTCCTGTATCGAGTGATATTACTGCAAGTCACTCTCAGTTGATTGGTCTTCCGGAGCATGCAGGCGCAACCGCTTAACATGGGTTTCATTGCCCTCTGTCACTTCAATGCGCCAACCGCTGGGATGTTCCAGCATTGCGCCAACATCAGGAACCGCTTCTGCCAATACAAAGGCCAGCCCGCCAAGGGTATCCACCGCTTCCTCTACCTCGGCGAGGCGTGGATCGACAGTGCTAGCCACGTCCTCAAGCTCAGCGCGCGCATCACAATCCCACATCCCACCGCCAATGGGCACGATTAACTCTTCCGGCGTCTCATCATGCTCATCTTCAATCTCACCGACAATCTCCTCGACAAGATCTTCAATAGTGATGAGCCCGTCAGTCCCTGAAAACTCATCCAGCACCACCGCCAGATGAACCCGGCGCGCGCGCATGTCCGCAAGCACATCCAATGCTCCGCGCGTTTGCGGGACATAAAGCGGCTGTCGCATCAATACTGTCCAATCGCGCGGCGGAGTTTTGCCATCGGCGAGGTAAGAGAACACGTCCTTGACGTGGATCATGCCGATCACGTCATCGAGTGTATTGCGGTAAACCGGCATGCGTGAGTGACCATGTTGGGCAAAGGCCGCAACCAGGTCATCCCAGCCAAGCGCTGCATCGACAGCGATGATTTCACCGCGCGGAACCGCCACATCATCCGCATCATGCTCTGAAAAATGCAGCAGATTGCGCACCATCTGGCGCTCAACCGGAGACAAATCGCCATTGCCATTGCTCTCGGTCTCTGAATGCTCTTGGTGATCGCCGTTCTCGCCTTCGTGCTCGTCGATCTTTTCTTCGAGCGCCTTGCGCAAAGAGCGATTCTCATCCCCTGCGCCGACCATCTTTTTCAGCACGGTCCCCAAATCGGAAAGGAGACCGCTGCTACTCTCCGCATCTCCTGCGGCTGTGTTACTACTACTATCGGGCATTTTGCTCCCTGGGCCCTTTCGAGGTTTCCTCGGTATTCGTTCGATCACCATATGGGTCTGGAATCCCCATTTTGGCAAGAGCGGTGATCTCAAGTGCCTCCATTGCCGTGGCTTCTTCATCAGAATGAACGTGATCAAGTCCGGCCAAATGCAAAAACCCATGGATGATGAGGTGTGCCGCATGCTGTTCAAGCATAGCACCTTTTTCGGCCGCTTCGCTTGCGCATGTTTCAAAGGCGAGCGCAATATCGCCCAGCATTACTGGCGGCCCCTCATCTGCCAAATCCAGGAGTTCTTCCCGCTCCAGCATCGGAAAGCTCAACACATTGGTCGGCTTGTCCTTGCCGCGCCAGTCACGATTGAGCGTGTGAACTTCGGTATCTGAAGTGAACAGCAGGCTGATCGACAGGCGCTGATTTGCAAGCTCCGGCGCCACTTCGCTTGCCACTGCCAGTGCCCGCGCGGCTAACGCTTCCCAGTCACCGATGGGCCAGTCTTCGAGGCCAATTTCAAGTTCCATAACCATGCCTTAAAAACAATGGCTTAGAACATTTATTGACACACATGATACACTGTCCAAGGCCAAAAAAGCTGCTACCGGCTAAATGGCCGTTTTGAGTGGAGCAGAACAGGGGAATAGCATCGGTCATGGCTCTGCCATTTAGATCAGAATGGACGCGGTAGGAAAGCACCGAAATCTCTCCGCGCCCAACAAAAGCCCTGCCTAAAGTGCGGGTTTTCGAAATCCGTTCCGTCTCGCGCTTTGAATGCCAGGCATTCGGGATCAATGGACGGAGAGCAATTACATGTATCTATCGAGACGAGGGTTTGTAGCGGGCGCTGCTGCTGGCGCGGCACTGACGGGATTGGCAGGATGTTCCACTGCGAGCCTTGGTAGTCGCTCAAGCTATCTGACGAATATTCTCGAGCCAAAGAACCATAACACCGTTTATCACTGGGTCGATATCATCATGCAGCAGGTGCGCGATCAACGGGTTGCACCGCCGCGTGCTGCGTACAACTTCGCCGCCCCCATGGTCGCGGGATTTGTCGCCGCCAATGCGATTATCGACCGGTATGAAAGCCCCTATGACTTTGGCCCTGCCCCGGCAGGCGCTGACCCTGAGATTGCCTATGGAGTGGCCTTTGCGACAGCCGCTTCTGAATGCTTCCAACAACCTTTTTTATGGGAACGCCGGGCGTTCAAAGCCAAATTCCCCGATGGCGAAGCCAAACAGCTCGGTATCAACTGGGGCCGCCATGTTGGGATTGAAATCAACAAGATGCGCACCCGCGATGGCGCTGAACCCAATAAGGTGAACTTCTATCTCGGTCGCTATCCGCGCCGCGATGATGTACTCAAATGGACGCCTACCGGACCTTCATACAGCGCCGCTCCGGGACCGCAGGTTGGCTCTTATGAACGCGGACTGTTCCCTGGCCACGGCGCGATTAAGCCGTGGACCATGACCAGCTCCTCGCAATTTCGCGTGCCCGATTTTCCTGATGTGAAGAGCCCGGAATTCGCCGAGCAATTTGAGCTGACGCGTACACTTGGTGGTAAAGACTCAACCAAACGCACTGCGGATCAGGCTGAGATTGCGCTGTTCTGGGAAGATGGCCCGTGGGGGATCACTCCGCCTGGGCACTTCCTCTATATCGGGCTGCAAGTCATGCAGGACCGGGGGTTTGATTTCCTCGATCATGCTCGAAACTTCGCGCTGATGGGAGCGACGCAGGCTGACGCCTCAATCAATGCGTGGGACAGCAAATATCACCATGACATCGTTCGGCCTGAGACCGCGATCTGTTTCCGCGGGGGCGAGTTT
>JBCDKX010000290.1:0-3434 GCA_038746055.1 Pseudomonadota bacterium | reverse complement strand
TCGAGCTGACAGAGGGCAAAATTGAGCAACTCCAGCATGAAATAGCCGATCAGCTGGGTTATGAGTTGGTTGACTACAAATTGGAAATCTATGCCCGGCCGAAGGGTAGCACCACTATGTCGAATACTCCGACACGAAAACTGGCTACTGTTCTGGAGGATTAGGGCTGCGCCGTGTCTGAGCGGCTTTTGACTCTATGGCGCTCGAAACGGCGCCAAGCATCTCGAGCCACCTGAACACAGTAACGCAATCCTTGATTTACAGATTGCGGAAACGGTCGCCTTCCGATCACCCTTTCGCATGAATTCTCTTCTGCAGCTCTGGAACCACCTCACGTTCGAACCAAGGGTTTTTCGCCTTCCAGATATTGTTTCTGGGCGACGGATGAGGCAACACAAAGTAACCATCTGGCAGATACTCGGTGTAATTCTTGACTGTTTCCGTCAGTGTTTTCTTGGCCCGACGCAGATAGTATTTTTGCGCATACTGCCCGATCAGGACAGTCAGATGCACATTTGGCATAAGCTGTAAAAGTCGGGGATGCCACAGATCTGCAAATCCTGCTCGTGGTGGCAGATCGCCTGATTTTCCCTTGCCGGGGAAATAGAAATCCATTGGCATCACAGCGAACTGCGTTTCGTCATAGAACGCCTTGTCATCCACACCCAACTATCGGCGCAACTGTTCACCGCTCTTGTCATCCCAAGGCCGGTTTCTCTCCTGAGTTTGGATACCTGGCGCTTGTCCAACAATCAAAATGCGAGCCAGGGGATGTGCCGTGAAGATGGGCTTGTAGCCCTTCCCTCTCATCGTAGCGTTTTGCGGATGAAGATCGATCTCCTGCGCAATTTTTTGGATGGCACTGTTCACTGGCTGGTCTCGTGGTTGTACTCAATTCCGTTTGGAGTGAGCACTTTTTTCGGGGTCAGGGGTTGCCCACTTGATTTGCGCTCGACGGTGATACCGACTTTACTCGGTTTGGTAAGCTCGTTCATCTGCGCATCAAATTCTTGTGCGTCCGAAAGCACGCGGGTTCGCATGTAGTCGCCTATACGATTACATCCGAGATCAAGTGGATCGAAGAAATCGAAATCCACTAGCCTCGAATTCGCAGGGCCAGTGCAATGGGTTTGAGCAGGTTAGGACAATAGGTAAGTATCATAGCGGTCGCCATCGCGCCGCACGCAAAGACAAGCGGCCAGAGCAAGGCCGAAAAGCTGCCCCCGTCCCGGACTACGCAAGGCACAAGCGCCAAGAGCACCAGCGACCAACCCGCCCAAGCAATTCTTGGCGGCTCAGCTTTGCGGTCGCTCAAGACCTCACGCCAATTGCGTTGTTGACTGAGCGCCAGCAGCACGCAGCCAATGAGGCACATTATCAAGGCGCTCAGCAGCAGCATTGTGTCAATAAACAGGGTCATTCAGCAGGCATTGCTTCTGGAGGGATCAATGCATCGACTTCGGTGCGATCGAGTTCAGCCTTGAGAGACGCCGCCTCTTCGTCTGAAACTTTTAGCCGCACTGCGGCAAACCATGCCATCCCCGCCCCTCCAAGAAGGGTTAGATCCATGCTCCAGATCTGAGTCAGACCAGCCTGATAGGCCGCAATCGGATGATGCCCCGTCGTGACCCAATTCAGCAGGACTGCAAAGATCGCGGTCGGAACGATAGCAAGGCTTTGCTCGCGCCAGGCAAACTTTCCACGTATCGCCGCGTGGACAAAGGTACCGATCCAAACGAGATAGAAGAACAACACCTCGAAATTGGCGCGCCCCATCCCAAAGCCGCTCGAACCCACCGGGATCAATCGATTTGCGATCAGATAGACGCCGCTGGCCAAGATGATCCCGCTGATCGAACCTATTGCCAGACCTCTCACGATGCGCACACTGCGTGGTTCAACCGCACCTTTACGGATCCGTGCCTGCATCCAGAACATCAGCCCTGACGCGATCATGAGACTGCCCAGCAGACCACCCGCGAAGTAAAGCCAGCGAAGCGCCCAACTGTCGAACTGAATGAAATGTGCACCTGCCAGCCAGGCATAGGTGCTCTTGGCTGGGCCGGTGCCAACATCACTCAGGACCTCGCGGTCGCTTACGGAGATTGCGGTGATATTCTTGTTCATCGAAACCGAACGTGAAGGAAATACCTCGCGCACCATCGCATATGCATTGGCATCGTTGGCGAGCTCAAGCCCCACCGCATCGGCCTTGGGAACGGAGCCGGGACTGCGCAGAGCCCAGTTGCTCTCAACCTGCGCAATAATTGCATCCATATCGATTTCAGCTGGTGACGGCTCACCGCTCGGTTCGACCGATGCGAACGCAAATGCTTCAGCAAATTGGCGGTCCTCATCTCCACCGAACACTACTGTTGGCGACCATGGGAGATAGATTGAAAAGAAAATCATGAGCCCGGTGAGCGGAAACAAAATGTGCAGAGGCAAAGCCATAAGGCTCGACATATTATGCAGATCAAGCGTTGATCGACGCAGCGCCTTCTTGGGTCGGAAAGTGAAGAAGTCCTTGATGATTTTGCGATGAATGAAGATTCCTGAAACCATCAGGACCAGCATCGCCATGGCGCAAAAGCCAACAACCCAATAGCCAATCCCGGCGGGAATATGCAGACTGTAATGGAATGGATAGTAAAAGCCGGTGCCCGCATGGCTGTCGGTCAACTCGATCGGTTCCCCTGTTGCAGGGTCGGACTGACCTCTAACAAATTCACCGTCGGGGGTTGCATAGAAGGTGTATACCAAAGGCTCCCGCTCGGACGGAGCGTTGACGAAAATCCGGGTAGCATCCTTGGCCTCTCCGCTACGCAGCTGATCAAATACTTTGCCATAGGAGAATTTCTCCGCTGGCGCGGAAACCCGCATTTCAGGCTTCATCCACTGATCAATCTCGCGGTCAAAAACAGCCAGCGAGCCCATCCAGAATATCATGAACAGCAAACAGGATGTCGCAACACCCGCCCAGGTGTGGAGCCAGCCCATAGACGCGCGGAACTCTTCCGTAACAGTGAACTTTGCCATTTCGTCAGACTTCCAACAATTTTGCCAGTGGTGGCGAGCCGATGATCATTCCAATCGAGCTGATGGCAAGCAAGAACGTCGCCAGCCCGGGGCGCCGAGTTGCGGCAACCCAAACGACCACCAAAGTGTAGACCAGGAAACTGGTGAGCACCCCCCACCACATGCCCTCCACCCGCGTCGCCCCTAGCAAGGCGAGCACAACTGACAGAAAGGCGAAGAACCCTACGGTGAAAGCGTAGCCCCCAAAAATCGCGAGAAGCACCCGATAGGGACGACTAGTTACCGCAGTATCGAGATAGGCAAAGATTGCCACGAGGCTGAATTCCGTGATGCAATAGGTAAAACGAGGTATCTCTTGCTATTGCAAACAGCGATCCATGCAAGGATTTGTTCCC
>JBCDKX010000289.1:0-3440 GCA_038746055.1 Pseudomonadota bacterium | reverse complement strand
TCGAAGAGACCCCGCTTGGGCGCCTTGGTCTTACCATCTGCTATGATATGCGTTTTCCGGCATTGTTCGAGGCGCTTGGGCAACGTGCATGCGATGTGATTGCTGTGCCTGCTGCTTTCACAAAACCAACGGGAGCAGCTCATTGGCACATCCTGCTGCGTGCACGCGCGATTGAAGCCAGTGCATTTGTTATAGCCGCAGCACAGGTTGGCGAACATGAAGACGGACGTGAGACCTATGGCCATTCTCTGGTGGTAGACCCTTGGGGTGAGGTGCTGCTTGATTTGGGGGGTGATGAACCTGGACTTGGCTTTTGCGAGATTGACCTTGGCCGCATCGCAGAAGTGCGCGCTCAGATTCCAAGTCTTGCCAACCGGCGCGAAATGCCCAAGTAAACAGTCAAGATGATAGTTTTCGACCTCCACTGTGAAGATGGCCACCGGTTTGAAGGGTGGTTCAAGTCCTCCTCGGACTATGAGGATCAGAGTGCGCGCGGGCTTGTGATGTGTCCGCAATGCGGTACCGCAGCGATCAGCAAGGCTCCTATGGCGCCAGCTGTGCCCGCCAAGAGCAACACTTTGCCTGAGCGAGTTGAACAAGCGCCGCAACCCGCAGCGCCAGCTCCTGCGGTGCCATCGGGCCGTGCTGGCGATACGCAACCTGTCTCCAATGCTAGGCCGCCTGCCGAGGTAAAAGAAGCGATCGAAGCACTGGCAAAAGCACAGGCCAAAGCTCTGGAAAACAGCACTTATGTGGGCAAGGATTTCGCCAAACAATCGCGTGAGATGCATTATGGTGAGCGCGATGTAGAGGTGATCCACGGGCAGGCAAGCCTTGAGGAAGCCAAGGAACTCGCTGAAGAAGGCGTTCCGGTAGCGCCGCTCCCGCTTCCGGTGGCCCCACCTGAAGAGCTCAATTGATCGGTGACGCAAGGATGCTATTGGGGTGTGCGCTTGGCTCGGCCCCGTAGCTCAGCCGGATAGAGCATCAGATTCCTAATCTGAGGGCCGCGTGTTCGAATCACGCCGGGGTCACCAAGCGTTTCTATCAGTATCCGCTGGCTTGCCCGTCTTTACGCATTTCTGTGGCGCCAGCATAAACACCGGTCTCGGGATCACGCATGATTGCTTGATAGCCACCAAACATAATCCCATTGCCGACAACGCGCACATTGTGACCCATCTGTGCAAGACGTTCGAGCGTGGCGATCGAGAAACCCGGCTCGACATTCAGCGTACCAAGCGCGTCCTCGGCAGGTCCTGCGAGAGCCTCAGTGGGTTGCCGACCACCATCGTGATTGATGCGCGCAGCGTCTCCGGCTTCTTGAATGTTCATGCCATAGTCGACCATGTTGATGAGAATCTGCACATGGCCTTGCGGCTGCATCCCGCCGCCCATCAGGCCTAGTGTCATAAATGGCTTTCCGTCCTTCTTCACAAAAGCAGGAATGATCGTATGGAAGGGTCGCTTGGCGGGTTCATAGGCATTGGGATGTTCCGGATCGAGGCTGAACAGCTCCCCGCGATCCTGAAACATAAAGCCGAGACCATCTGGCACCAACCCGCCGCCCATGCCGCGATAGTTGGACTGAATCAGGCTCACCATCATGCCGTCTTTGTCGGTTACGGTTAGGTAGGTGGTGTCCCCTTCGCCCTCCAGCTTTGCTTCTCCCGGCCCGAATTCAGGCGTCGCGCGCTCGGGGTCGATCAGGTCAAATCGCTCTTTGCCATATTCTGCGGTGAGCAACTCTTCCGGCAGGGCAAAAAAGGATGGATCGGCGTAGAAACGCGCGACATCTGCGTAAGCAAGTCGCTTTGCCTCAGTGATGTAGTGAATAACTTCAGGACTGCCGCGCTCCCATTGTGCGAGGTCAATATTGCGTAGAATATTGACCATTTGCAGCGCCGCAAACCCTTGAGTGTTGGGTGGCAGTTCGCACAGCTCATAACCGTCTCGGTAGTCGGCACAGCCTGGTTCGACCCATTCGCTGGTATGAGCAGCGAAGTCTTCAAGGGTGTAAGCTGACCCCTGCTGTTGAAGGTAGTTTACCATCACTCTTGCAAGATCGCCTTCATAGAACGCATCGCGTCCTTCACGCCCTATCGTCTCAAGCGTGTTGGCAAGGTCGGGGTTTTTGAAGATGTCGCCTGCTTTGGGGGCACCATTTGCGAAGTACGTCGCGCGGGCATTGTCGAATTCAAAATTGTAGGTCGTTAAGCGGCCCTCATAAGCGCGCAAGCTGCGGTCTAGATACATGGCGATAACGGGCGCGATCGGATGGCCCTTACGCGCATAGTCCACGGTCGGTGCCAGCACATCGCTCATCGGCATTTTGCCAAAGCGTTCGTGCATGGCGAACCAGCCATCCACTGTGCCCGGAATGGTGACGGGGAGGGGGCCTACAGGGGGAAGCGCGCTCGCCCCGTCCAGCTTTTCAAGCAACTCCTCCAGCGTTTGCCCTGCGGGCGAACGACCCGAGCCGTTAAGTCCGTAAAGCTGATCAGTTTTGGGATCGTAGATAATCGCAAACAGATCACCCCCAATACCGTTGCCGGTTGGCTCCATCAGACCAAGCGCCGCGTTCGCCGCAATCGCGGCATCAACCGCATTTCCGCCAGCCCGCAGAATATCCAAGGCGATCTGCGTCGCGAGTGGGTGTGCGGTCGCTGCCATGCCGTTCTCGGCATAGACCGGACTGCGCGACCAATTGGCCCCTACCGGCCGACCACCTGCACCGATTTGATCTTCAATCGGCTTGGTCTGTTCAGCCGCAATTGGCGTGGCGACCAGCGCAAGCAGAGAAGCTGTGGCGGCAAGAATTCTCATAGGATTTCCCTCAGTTTGTAACGGGCGTTGCGGCAACCTTTTTGGTGCGCCTCTTTTTGGACTTGGCCAGGTAAGGCAATAGGAAGAGATAGGCCCCGGTTCCCCACATGATGATCAGAATGACACCAACGGGCAGGAAGATATAGAGCTTGACCCAGTCGGAGAACCATGAGCCATCATGGATTGCCTCAATCGTATCGGAACGGCGATAGGCAACCTTCAGCACTTCGGCGGTATTGGTGTCGATCTGCACTTCCCAGCCAGAGTTGGCACGCAGTTTAGCAACGCCGCGGCCCACGCGCAGATCGATGCGGTCAATATCGGTCCAATCCGCTATACCTGCCTCCGGGTGCGCGCTCGCCGCTTCGACCATTTGCTCATAGGAAATGGCCGGTATCGTATCTTCAACCACACCGCGTTCAGTGCCTGGTTGGATCCACTCAATCTCTTTCTTGAGCATGAGTATACCGCCCGCAACAAACATGATTGCAGCGGGAATAAAGACAGCGACGGAGAGCCAGTAGTGAACCTGACGAAACAGGCGTTTTGCGTTCATGCTGGTATATTTGAAGCGGGGGCTGTGTCTAGGCAAGCCCCCGCGTTCGAATTTATGG
>JBCDKX010000288.1:0-3449 GCA_038746055.1 Pseudomonadota bacterium | reverse complement strand
TGTGAAATATTGCGCACCATGATCGAATGAGACGGCCTGCCCGCCAATCTCCGCCCGCCGCGTTGCCATGCGCCCGCCAGGCCCGCGCCCTTTATCGAGCAAGCAAACATCAATGCCGCCCGCCGCCAGTGCTGTTCCGCAAGAAAGTCCGGCCATACCGGCGCCGATAATGAGTGTATCGCAGGGATGAGATTGCATCACCGCTCAATGCGCAAGGGGGGCTTCGGATTCAAGGCTTGAACCTGTCAGCCCAGCGAAAAACCGCCGTGAGTGAACACAGACTGGAACAATAGGGTCGCCACATCCGAGTTAACCGCCAACTTCCCGCAGGACCGCCACCAAGCGTTGCACCTCGCCATCGCCGTTGCGTATATTACACGCGACCAGCACCAAGCGCCGCAGTCTTGCACCGGGTGCTTTGACCGTCAATGTCACTTCATAAGGCTCAATCTCATCGCAGTTTTTGCGCGCAGTAGCGATCAGGTTCACCCCAGATCGCGCCAATGTGCTCGCAACTGCACCTGCATCAACGTCCTCACCATCTAGGCCCAAAAGCCCCTTAAAACCATCAGTGCATTGCTGCGCACCGGTGGCAAAGTCATAATGCCAGATACCCTGCTCAACGCCGCCGTGCTCCGTCCGCAGATTGCTGAGGAATTCGTGAACTGCCTGCGACTGAGCCCGCGCTCGCCGATTGACCCTGCGTTCACTGCGCCGCCGCGAAACAACCCGGCTTACCGTCACGACAGCAATCAGAGCCAAGGCAAGGCAGCCCCAAATCAAGGTGTCGGAGCTCAGAAAGGTCTTAAGCAACTCGGCGCTTGTTTGTGCTGTACCGAGCGTTTCTGGCGCACGACCTTGCTGATCATCCAGAACCGATGAGCAATGAAACGCTGTAAATGGGGCTAGGGCCATGGCCTTGCGTCAATAGCTTAAGATCAGTGCAAAGACCCTAAGGCAGGTTACTTAGGCGGCATCTGCCGCGCGCTGCTCATTGGCCTCAGCATTGAGCATCTCTGCCAGAGCAAATGCCAACTCAAGTGATTGCTCTGCATTAAGGCGCGGGTCGCAATGGGTGTGATAACGATCACCTAAACGCTCATCGGTAATAGCAACCGCACCGCCGACACATTCGGTCACGTCCTGACCTGTCATTTCGATGTGAATTCCACCCGGGTGCGTGCCCTCCGCGCGGTGTACCGCAAAGAAGCTCTTCACTTCGCTGAGCACTCGGTCGAACATGCGAGTCTTGTAGCCGCTATTCGATTTGACAGTGTTGCCATGCATAGGATCACAGCTCCACACGACCGGATGTCCTTCCCGTTCAACTGCGTGGATCAGCGCCGGCAGATACTTCTCGACCTGATCGTGGCCAAACCGCGCAATAAGCGTGATCCTCCCTGCCTCGCGCTGGGGATTAAGCAGATCGAGCATTTCGAGCATCGCATCCGGCTCCAGCGAGGGGCCGCATTTCATACCGAGCGGATTGCCAATTCCGCGTGCAAACTCAACATGTGCGCTTCCGGGAAAGCGAGTACGATCCCCAATCCAAAGCATATGCGCAGAAGTAGCGTACCAGTCGCCAGTCAGAGAATCGCGCCGAGTCAGAGCTTGCTCGTATGGAAGCAGCAGCCCTTCATGACTCGTATAAAAACTGGTTCCCTGCAACTGCGGGACAGTGTTTGGATCGACCCCGCATGCTTCCATGAAGTCGAGTGCTTCGCCAATGCGATCAGCAGTTTGGGCAAATCTCTCTGTCCAAGGGGTGCGACCCATAAAGTCGAGCGTCCACTGATGCACCTGTCGAAGGTTGGCATAGCCTCCACCAGCAAATGCGCGGAGTAGGTTCAGCGTGGACGCAGCCTGCGAATAGGCGCGCACCATCCGGCCTGGATCATTGCGACGTTGGACAGGGTCAAATTCCATGCCGTTGATGTTGTCGCCAAAATAGCTCGGCAGCGTAAGATCACCCACGGTTTCAGTGGGTGAGGAACGCGGCTTGGCAAACTGTCCCGCCATGCGGCCGACTTTGACCACCGGGCGCTTGCTCCCGAAAGTCATCACCACAGCCATTTGCAGCAGCACTCGGAAAGTGTCGCGAATATTGTTTGGATGAAACTCTTTAAAGCTTTCCGCACAATCGCCGCCTTGCAGCAAGAAGGCGCTGCCACTGGCAACCTCTGCCAGATCCGCCTTCAACGCGCGCGCCTCCCCGGCAAAGACCAGCGGCGGATAGGCTGCCACGGTGGCTTCAGCATCAGCCAGTTCGGCAGCGTCCTCGTAATGCGGTAAATGCCGCGCTTCGAACTCTTTCCAGCTTTCCGGTTGCCAATTCTGAGCCACGATCCAACTCGTTTCTTCTAAGACTGTATTGTCTCTTTGCGTGATTGCGTGCGCGCGCCTAAGCGTGCGCAACACTTATGTAAAGCCATCTAGACGCGCGCGACACCTTTATTTCAAAAACTGTCTTATCGTGGCACTCGCCACGACCCTTAGCGGCCCAATGTCTGGCCGGCCGAAACAGGTGCTGCCGTTGCCCCTGCCCTGGCTCTTGCCGCCGAAGAAGTTGCAGATCCAAGCCTTTCCGCCAATTCTTGCCCTTCCGGAATCACTGCGAGCTTGAGGGGGATCGAATCGCCAAAGTATCGCGCGGCCAGATATTTCATGATCGTGGGCGTGGTTTGTGAATAATCTACGAGCAGCGAGCGTAAATACTCAATCCGCTGCGGATCGTTGCTCGCTCCCTCAAGATTGAACAGCCAGAACTGATTACCGGTCGAAGCACGACGCACACGCTGGCCAAGCGGCTCTGTCACGCGGCTGATTTCATCGAGACTTGGCTCAGTGGTGGCTAGATCATCGGCAATTTTCTGCGCCTCAGCAAAGAAAACCGGCACAAATTCAGGTTTTAGTTGTGCCAGTGCGACGATCTTGCCTCCGCCATTAATGTCAGATGGCCAGTCAGAGAAGGCTTGCGGCGCATAGCTTGCTCCGGCTCGTTCTCGCATAGCTTCTAGCAAACGATTGCTGAAAATCTGCACGAGGATCTCAAGCTGACGCGACTCACGGATGCGGGCTATGCCCGCACCGCTGGGCCATACAATCGCTGCCGCTGCCTGATCAGCATCGCCGCGATGGGTCAGTACAGCAGGTTTCGCATCTGGCACCGGAAACGTCGGTATGCGCGCTGCCACTGCTGGCGCGATTGGAGCGCGCGCTGGCAAGGCACCGAACGTCAGGCGCAGTTTCTCAATAATTGCATCTTGATCGAACTCACCAAAGACGAGCACCTCGATATCACCCTGTGCCAGTAAGGGCTCCCAAACCTTGCGGAAACCCTCTGGCGTCACACTTTCAAGCATTTCGGGAGTGGGTGTCGCAAAACGCGGGTCTTTGTTGCTTGTCAAAAACTCCAGATCGCGGTTGAGTACCGGCCCCGGCCCCGTAGA
>JBCDKX010000287.1:0-3504 GCA_038746055.1 Pseudomonadota bacterium | reverse complement strand
TCGATTGGGCGCGGTGCTCGGTCCAACCGAGATCTTATCTAGACTAAGCGATAGACTCGGAGGATGGGACGTCTCGGGACCGGCGCTTTTGGTAGGTGCCCAGGCTTATGCGGATCTGGAGTGGCAGAACGCAACGCGGGCAAGGCTCAGCGCGGCTTGCCGGGATTTGTTAAATCTTCTGGCGCAGTTCGGGTTCGAGGAAATGGGCGGAACCAACCTGTTTCGATTCGTGCGCGTCCATGATGCGAAGGAAGTGTGGGAGACACTCGCGAGTAGGGGCATAGCCGTGCGGCGCTTTTCCGATGATAATCAAAGTCTTCGGATTGGAATGCCCCATTCTAACGCACTGATCCGATTGTCAGAAGCGCTCAGCCTTTGATCTGCAAAGGAAGGCCCGCCACGACCAATTCCACTCGGTCGCTCATCGCAGCGAGCTGTTGATTGAGCCGCCCCTGCTCATCCCGAAAATCTCGGCCAAGCTTGTTACCAGGGACAATTCCCGAACCAACCTCATTGCTTACGAGCACAATTTGAGCGGATGAGGATTGGATGGTCGCAAGCAGTTTTTCCACCTCATCTCCAACATCACGCTCTGCGAGCATGACATTGGAAAGCCAAAGTGTGCAGCAATCGATAAGCACGCTTGAAGAGCCAGCCTCTTCTACAGCCGAGGCCAATTCAAGCGGAGCCTCAATTGTGCGCCACCGATCATCACGCTCCTGCCGGTGCTGATCGATCCGGTCCTTCATCTCACTGTCAAAGGCCTGCGCCGTAGCGATGAAAATGTGCGGGCCGGGCAACGCTTCCGCAAAGGCAAGCGCCAGGCGGCTCTTGCCCGACCGTGCCCCGCCAAGGAAAAGACTGACTCGCTCCATGATGGTGCCATTTCTTTCATAAGTCGGGCAGGATCGTCGATCGCTCATATCTCACGCGATATGGAGAAATTCGACCAACCCGGATCTCGTCGATCATCCTTTAAGAGTCAGCGTAAACCCGGCCATCATTTGTCACCTAACATAGATTCTTGCATCGAAAGGCCGGTTTGTATGTTGCCGCCGCAAACACAATCCGCGACGTAGCCGAATGGATCAGGGCACGCAAAGTGTAAGCGAACCCAAAGAGCTTCGCTCGGACACTTGGGGTGCCGCTCAGGATATTGCCGCAACACTTAGCTTCGATCATCGCAACCAGCTGTGGAAGCGCGAGCCCGATCATGGACGCTGCGCCGCTACGCGAATCCGCACTGTTGTGAGGGCAATACTTCGTCGGAACGACTGGCCTTTTTGCCGTCGGAATCGCTGCAGTCAGAAGGCTCCCACCGCGAGATCCCTCGCAATCGCGCGCGCGGTCATCTTGGCCGACATCATAACGGATGGTGTGCCGCCGCCGGGTTGGGTGCCCTGCCCGACCAGATAAAGATTGCCCACATCCTCGGATTTGTTGTGCGGACGGAAGAACGCCGTCTGGGTCAGGACGGGCTCCATACCGAACCCGTTGCCCTCGTGGCTGCGCAAAGTGCCCTCAAAGTAGTCGGGTGTCACAAAGCTCAGATGCTTCAGCCGCGCTTTGAGGTCCGGTATGTATTGGCGCTCGCTCAGAAAAGTCAGGACGCGATCACATAGCCGCTCACCCTCAACCGCCCAGTCGATCCCGGACTGATTGTTCGGCACCGGTATCAACGTGTAGGCGGCGTGATGCCCCTCTGGCGCCATGCTGGGATCGGTGAGCGTCGGAATATGGAGATATTGCGAGAAATCGGGGCTCATCACCTTGTCATCGAAAATCTCTTTCAAGAGCGCTTCATAGCGCGGCCCGAGGATTATATTGTGATGGCGCAGCTCAGGATCATCGTCGCGTTTCTCAAAACCGAAATAGATGACCATAAGCGACATGGATTGCTTGCGGAAATTGATCACGCGGTCGCGATTGATCTTGCGATGCGTCTTGTCGATCAGCTTCAGATAGGTGGTGGCGTAGTCGGCGTTGGAGACAACGATATCGGCGTCCAGCGTCCGGCCGTCCTTTAGCGTTACCCCGGTGGCGACGCGTTTGCCGTCAGACTTTGCCACATTGATCCTGGCCACTTCGGCGTTGAGATGCAACCGTCCTCCCAGCTCCTCATATTTGCGCACCATCGCAGTCACCAGCGCTCCCGTGCCGCCTTTTGCGTAATGGATGCCCCAGGTCTTCTCGACAAAATGGATCATGGCATAGATCGCCGGGACTTTAAGCGGGTTGCCACCAACGAGCAGCGGTTCAAAACTGAACACTTGGCGCATCTTATCCGACTTGAAATATTTGCTTACCAAGCCGAACAAAGAGCGGACCGCGCCCAGTTTCAAAAGATCGGGCAGCACGCGCATCATCGAACCGATGCTTTCAAAGTAGGTGTAGCCCAGTTCCAGAAAGCCGCGTTCAAAGATCGCCCTGGCGTGCTCGTGGAACTTCTCGTACCCTTCCAGATCTTCGGGCGCCAACCGCTTGATCTGCTCGCGCGTGTTTATCGGATCGCCGTCGTAATCGAAGAAGGTGCCGTCATCGAAGTAAATCCGATAGAACGGCAGGATCGGGATGATGTCCACATACCTGCTCGTGTTGGGGCCGCCCGAAACGCCGCTGCGCACTCGCACGTCGTCGCCCAGAACATGGGGCGGAAAGTCGGGCTCATCGAGTTTGGCGTTGTCACGTTCAAGGCTGAAAAGCTCTTCGATGAAATGCGGCACCGTCAGCACGGTCGGCCCCATATCGAAGGTAAAGCCATCAGCGCGCCGGACATAAGCGCGCCCACCCGGCGCATCGAGCGCCTCAACGATCTGGCTGTCAAAACCAAGGCTCTGCAAGCGCATCGCGCAAGACAAGCCGCCAATGCCAGAGCCAATCACGATGGCGGTCTTGCGAGGTTGGGCTGACTCATCGCTGGATGAGCCCACGGTCGCGGGCCCAAAGTCTTTATCGATCAACATCTTCGCTACCTTTCGGGGCGCTCCCTAACACACCGCCGCGCGAAAAGCTGCTCTTCTTGCGCCAGCCGGTTATGCGCCCGCCACGGCCAGCCCGGTCGCAAAAGCCAACAGCGCCCAGCCTATATGCCCGCCTCGCGTCGCCCAAAGATTGCTCAAACTGCCGGTGGCGAACAGGAACGCAGCCACAATGACCGCCAGCGCGCGCTGAGATGGGGCAAGGAAATCAGGCGTTGCCAACAAAAGCGCGCCAGCCGCAAACCAATAGAGCGCGCTTAGAAACATAATCGCGCGCATAACCCTCTTGGCGCGCAAGGTTGGTGCCTTGCTAGGCCCAACCACCAGTTTCTCGCCAAGATATCCGTGGATGAGCGAGATCACGATCCCCAGCGACCCGGCGGCGTAAAGCAGTCCATCATGCACCACACGACTCCTAAAACATACAGTGATGTATGTTTTAGGTCTTGGCTCGCAACCGTCAATACATTTGTGTATGGTTGGACATGGCAAGACTCACCGAACAAGACTGGCTTGACCACGGTCT
>JBCDKX010000286.1:0-3542 GCA_038746055.1 Pseudomonadota bacterium | reverse complement strand
CATGAGGGTAGCGGCGCATAAACTTAACCAGATATTTGCCCTCTCTTGCTAAACCTTGGCGCCATGTCGACGCTCTCGCCAGTTCATGTGATTTCTGCCAATGAGGCGAAGGCCGAATTGCATTTTGCAATCAGCGGGTTCTGGACGTGCGAGGCGATGCAGGCGTTTCTGCACGAGCTTAGAGCGGCCGCACGACCCTTCTGGCATTCGCGCACCCGCTTCAGCGCGCTTGGCGATTTGCGCGGATTTGTGCCGCAAGACCGGGCAACAGCTGAAGCAATCCGTGAGAGTCTATTGCTGGCGCAGAAAAATGGCATGGAGCGGTTTGCGGTTGTCGCAGATTCGTCTTTGGTCAAGATGCAATACCGACGGATCACCAACGGTATTGAGGCCGAGTTCTTTGACACGCCCTCTGCTGCCGAAACATGGCTGCGATCGTTTCGACCAACAAACTAGTCGACCAAAGCCTCTTTGAACGTATCGATCAACCAGCTCGTGGCCGGTCCAAGCCGCGTATCACGCCGCCATAGTGCGAACAGCGTGTAGCGATCGCCCGGTCTTTCTGGCAGGTCAAGCTCGACAAGCTGCCGGTTTGCCAGCTCGTCAGCCACCATTGCGCGCGGCATATTGCCCCAGCCTAACCCTTGCTTGAGCAGCGAATGCTTCGCGCCGAGATCACCGAGCCTCCATGTGAGTGGGCTAAGCACAGAAAACTCGCGGCCTTCGGTGCGGGTCGAGCGATCGCTCAAAACCAATTGTAGATGCTTACGACTTTCGCCCGGGGGAACTGATGCGACAGCCAGAGGGTGTGAGGGAGCCGCCACTGGGATCAGATCGACCCCACCGATCGCTTGGCGTTCAATCTGCGGATCTTCACCTCCAATCGGTCCAGCAATAGCGAGTTGAGCACCTTCATCTAAAAGGCACTCTGCTACCGCGCCAAGCCCTTCGACCCGGAGGCGCAGCGCTATCGTGGGATAGCGCTCACGGAACAAGGTAAGCACTTGTGCAGTGACTTCGCCTGGCACCATAACGTCAATCACCAGTGCGACTTCGCTTTCCAGCCCCGCGTGAAGCGAGCGGGTCTTGGCGAGCAAATTGTCGACACCATCGGCCACATGGCGCGCTTCGGCAAGCAAGCCCTCGCCCGCTTTGGTCAGCACAGGTTTGCGTGAGCCCTCACGCTCGAATAGCGAAACCGCGAGCTGCTTCTCCAACTGTGAAATGCCATAGCTTACCGCGGACACTGCGCGCTTCATGCGCCGCGCCGCGCCACCGAAGCTACCTTCCTCGACCACAGCCAGGAATATTCGCAGATGATCCAGACTGGGTTCCCCTAAGCGCATCGCAACCACCTCATCACCAGATGTTCAAATATTCCGAACATTTTGACAAGTTTTATCTCACTTATATGTTCATCCGAGATGATCTATCTCCATAGCCAACCAAGCAAGAACCCAACCCGTGGGGAACCGGTTCGAGCCGCAAACAGGAGTAGAATCCATGACCGATCCAATCATTGAACTGCGTCCATTTGAAAGCCTAGGCGGGGCAAGCCATGGCTGGCTGGATGCCCACCATCACTTCTCTTTTGCCAGCTATCATGATCCAGCACGGGTCAACTGGGGTTCTTTGCGAGTCTGGAATGATGACACCATTGCGCCAGGTACAGGGTTCCCCACCCATCCACACTCTGACATGGAAATCATCACCTATGTTCGCAAGGGTGCGATCACACATGTTGACAATCAAGGGAACGAAGGCCGCACCGAGGCTGGCGATGTCCAAGTGATGAGCGCTGGCACAGGCATTCAGCACTCTGAGTACAATCGCGAGGACGAAGACACCCAGATTTTTCAGATATGGATTATCCCAGACGAACGCGGCGGTGAGCCTAGCTGGGGTGCTCAAGCCTTCCCAAAAAGCGACAGAGCCGGAGCTTTCGTAACCCTCGCCAGTGGCTCGGACAACGATAATGACGCTCTTCCCATCCGCAGCCAAGCGCGGGTTCTGGGAGCCACAATCAACGCCGGCGAAAGCGTTACTTACACTGTCGCTAACGCGTCACGTCATCTCTACCTGGTGCCCGCTCAGGGCAAGGTTCAGGTGGAGTCTGTCGAGGCAAAGGCACGCGATGGTGTGGCTATCACGGGTGCTGAAAGCGTTACTGTCACCGCCCTTGAAGATAGCGAAGTCGTCCTCGTCGACGCGGCGTAAATCACAAATCCGGGCCGGTCCGTCCCTTTCCATCCGGCCGACCCCGCCCCTCTCATTCTATGACGAACAGGAGCTAACCAATGTCCAATATCCTCCATATCACCGCCAGTATTCGTGGCGACGAAAGCACCTCTAACGCGCTTGGCAAAGCGCTTGTCACGGGACTTTCAGCTAAGTCCGGCGCAAGCGTCACCCATCGTGACCTCGCCGCCAATGATATTCCCTACCAAAGCTGGGACCGCTTCAACGCGGGGCTTACCGCAGCAGGTGAACGCACCTCTAAACAGGCCGAACTTGCGGCGATTGCTGATACGCTCATCGCTGAACTACGGTCTGCCGAAACCATTGTGATCAGTTCACCGATCTACAATTTCGGTGTTCCAGCCAGCCTCAAAGCCTGGGCCGATCTGGTCGCACGAGCCGGGACCACCTTCCAATACACGTCCAACGGCCCGCAGGGCCTGCTCGAAGGCAAGAAGGCCTATATCACCATCGCCTCTGGTGGAACGCCAGTCGGCGCAGACTTCGACTTCATGTCGCCCTGGCTCAAATTCTTCCTCAGTTTTCTCGGCATCCACGACGTAGAAGTGATCGCCGCAGACGGCATTATGGGCGAAGATGCGGAAGCCAAAATCGCTGCAGCCCATGCAAAAATAGCCGAAGTAACCGCCTAACTGGCTCCCTGTCACCTACCCCTCCCAAGATTAAAAGGCCCTACATTATGAACACTCTCACCGATACATTACCATCCGGCGCCTCAACCACCATCGCGAGCAACGGCTCACAAGATATCGCCGCCCTCATTGGACGGCTTCTTATTGCTAGCCTCTTCATCCTCGCTGGCATAAACAAGCTCGGCGCCGCAGAAGGTACCATCGGGTACATTGCTAGTGTCGGTCTGCCTCTCGCAGAGCCGATCTACTATGCGACGCTTGCCATTGAAATCATCGGTGGCGTGATGCTCGCTGTCGGCTTCAAGGCCCGTTATGCCGCTGCTGCACTTGGCTTATTCAGCATAGCTGCAGCTGTGTTCTTCCATGCTGACTTTACCGACCAGAGCCAGATGACAAGCTTCCTCAAAAACCTGTCACTCGCTGGTGGTATGTTCTTCGTTGCCGCCTTTGGCCCAGGCCGCTTTTCATTAGATCGCAGATAAGCCGATCCTCATCCCCCCAATTTGAGGGTCGCACGGACATCGGGAGGCCAATTGGCTTCCCGGTGTTTGCTATTTGGGAATGGTACCCTCTGGCAGGGCGTTGCGCAGTTCCTCCAGCCAAACTTCGGCAACCGCGTCGCTGGGCGCACGCCAATCACCTCTGGGACTT
>JBCDKX010000285.1:0-3543 GCA_038746055.1 Pseudomonadota bacterium | reverse complement strand
GCGCAAAATCAGGGCAGGCTGCTGGAAATTGCAGAACATCAGCGTGATCCGGCCCTTGTCTGGCTGATCTGCCATCACATGAGCATGGGTCTCATTCCCCGACCCACCCAGGTCCAGGTATGCAACTTGCGTAGGCGATAGAACCCGAAAGGCGTCATAGCCCTTGGGGCTCAGGTTTATGCGTCCATCGACGGCAGCGGTAGCGACGAAAAAGACTGGCTGCGCCTCAATCATAGCCACGTGCTTCTCATCCAATGTGTCAAAGAACTCGGCCATTTCTGTAGCTCCGTTAAGTTAGAGAAAGTCGCGCAGCACGCCCATAAACCTATCAAACTGATCATGATGAAGCCAGTGACCCGCATTCTCGAATTCGATCACCTTCGCCGTGCTGAAATGTGTCAGACGCCCGTCTTTCTCAGGATTAGAGGCCCAGCTATTCGCGCCATAGAGCAGCAGCGTTGAGCATGTGATCGCGCCCCATACTGCCTCCATAAACTCATCCGCAACATCTTCGATCTGCCAAACGTTGAGATGCGGGTCGAACTTCCAGCTGTAGGTGCCATCCTCGTTGCGATTGACGCCGTGAATAGTGAGGTGGCGGGCCTGTGCCTCGGTGAGATAGGAGTTTTCCTCGATCATCCGGGCAAAAGCCGCTTCGATGCTGTCATATTTACGTGGGATGCGCCCGGCTGCCTTGCGCTTCTTCTCGATCCATTCGCGCATGCGTTCAGGATAGGCTGTTTGGCGCTGCTTCGCTTTCCACTCGGGCGAGGGACCGAGGCCCTCAATCGCCACAAGCTTGGTCACCATATCGGGGAACATGCCCGTGTAGCGCAGCGCTACATTGCCACCCATAGAGTGCGAGACAATGCGCACCGGGCCGCGGCCAAGCTGATGCACGAGCTGCGCCAAGTCATAGACCATATCGTTAGACGTGTAATTGCCGTCCGAAACCCAATCGCTGTCGCCATGTCCACGGTGATCCATGGCAACAACGTGATAATCCTTGGCAAGCTCCTCAGCCGTCCAATCCCAGCTGCGCGCATGGTCGCGCCCACCATGCACCAGCACCAGCGGCGGCGCGTCTTGGTTGCCCCAATCGACGTAGTTGAGTTTGAGGCGCTGGGAGATGAAGCTTTGTGAAGTGGGGCCTGAATGCGTCATGCTGCTCCCATTGCCGCGAACCTGAAGCTCCCGCAAGCTACCTTTCTTTGGTGGCAGAAAAAGTGAGGTCGGGGTTCTTTTCGATCTGATAATTCACATCCCAGGGCGACTTGGCCATGAACACCAGATCACCGTCCCGATCGCGCGCGAGATTGGCGCGGTTAAAGCCCTCAAACTCACTGAGCGCTTTATCATCGCCTTTCAACCAGCGAGCGGTTGCAAAGGGCGAGGCTTCGAGCGCGGCCTCCACCTTATATTCCGCCGAAAGCCGCGAAATCAGCACATCCAATTGCAGCTGCCCCACGACGCCGACAATATGCTGCGCACCGATCTCCGGATAGAACACCTGGATCACGCCCTCTTCGGAGAGATCGTCGAGCGCCTTCCTGAGCTGCTTGGTTTTGGTCGGGTCCTTCAATTGCACCCGGCGCAGAATTTCAGGCGCGAAATTCGGCAGGCCGGTAAAGCGCAGCTGGTTTTTCTCCGACAAAGTATCGCCCACCCGCAAAGTCCCATGGTTGGGAATACCGATAATATCGCCCGCCTCGGCAGTATCGGCGATCTCGCGATCTTGCGCAAAAAACAGGATGGGGGAGTGGATCGCAAGCGGCTTGCCGAGACCCGAGGGCGTCAGCTTCATGCCCCGCTTAAAGGTACCCGAGACCTGCCGCATAAAGGCGATCCGGTCGCGGTGATTGGGGTCCATATTGGCCTGTACTTTGAAGATGAACCCGGTGACCTCACCGTGATCCGGCGCAATCTGCTCGTCACCCGCAGGCTGCGCGCGCGGTGGGGGCGCGATCCGCGCGATGGCTTCGATCAGCTCCGTCACACCGAAATTCTTAAGCGCTGAACCGAAGTAGACCGGTGTGAGGTCACCGCTGCGATAGGCTTCCAAGTCAAACTCGGGGTAACCGACTTGGGCAAGTTCAGCCTCTTCGGCAAATTCTTCCGGGATCGCGAGATTGCTGTCACGCGTCCCCAGAAACTCTCTCGAAGGGCCTTCCGGACGGCTGATCTCACCGCTCGCAAAATCGAGGATGCCTTCAAACTGACCACCCATGCCGATCGGCCAGCTTTGCGGGCTGACATCCAAGGCGAGCATGTCGGCGACTTCATCCAAGGTTTCGAATGGATCGCGCCCCTCGCGGTCGACCTTATTGACGAAGGTGATGATCGGCACGCTGCGCAGGCGGCACACTTCGAAGAGCTTGCGCGTCTGCGGCTCAATCCCCTTCGCCGCATCAATCACCATCACGGCGCTGTCGACGGCAGTTAACGTGCGATAGGTGTCTTCGGAAAAATCCTCGTGGCCCGGCGTGTCGAGCAAGTTGAAAGTCACGCCATCCCGCTCAAACGTCATCACGCTCGAAGTAACCGAAATCCCGCGCTGCTGCTCGATCTTCATCCAGTCCGAGCGCGCCCGGCGCTGATCTCCGCGCGCCTTCACCTCGCCCGCTAAATGGATAGCCCCGCCTTGCAAGAGGAGCTTCTCGGTCAGCGTCGTTTTACCTGCGTCAGGGTGCGAAATGATCGCAAAAGTACGGCGATTGGACATGAGCGTATCGGTGAGCAGGCTTAGCCGCGCAATTCCGCCCCCAACTTGGCCGCTGCCGCCACAACTGTATCGGCAATCGCTTTGAGGTCTTTGTCCTTAAAGCTCTTGTCGTGCGGTTGCAGCGTCACTTCGATGGCGAGCGACTTCCGACCCTCAGGCACGCCTTCGCCGGTAAAAACGTCGAACACGCGCGCTGCGGTAATGTTGATTTTATCTGACCCACGCACAGCTTTGAGTAGGTCCTCAGCCGCCAAGTCAGCCGGTACCAAGAACGCAAAGTCGCGCGTTACGGCTTGTAGTGCAGGCGGAGTGAAACTCGGCCGGGCGAAACTCACAGGACCCTTACTCGCTTTCTTAACTGGGATAGCATCAAGGAACAATTCAACCGCCGCCACGGAACCATCCATATCGAACGCCTTGAGCGTGGCGGGGTGCAGCATCCCAAAGCGTGCGAGCACATTCTTGGGTCCAAGCCGCAAAGTGGCTGATTGGCCAGGATGGAATTGCTCACCTGCCTCGCCCATCACCATCAGCCGAGCAGTTGGAACACTGGCTGCTTCAAGCAAGGTTAGAGCGACAGCTTTAGAATCATAAGCATCAAAGCTGGTCGCCTTACTATTGGCCCAGCTCCGCGGCTGCTTTTCGCCCGCAAGTACTACGCCTAAGGTGGCCCGCTCATCACTGGTACCATCCTTGCCCCGGAAATAGCGACGCCCGAGTTCGAACACGCGCGATGCATCTCCACCCCGATCAGCATTGCGCTTGGCCGCCAGCAGCAGGCCCGGGATCAGCGAAGGCCGCATGACCTTCATATCCTCGCT
>JBCDKX010000284.1:0-3556 GCA_038746055.1 Pseudomonadota bacterium | reverse complement strand
GTCATCAAAACCCATATTCGCCTGCTTCCAGCGGATCATGCCATACGCATCATCGCGCAGGATCAGCACGGTGAGATTGAGGCCGAGGCGCACCGCAGTCTCCATCTCCTGGCTGTTCATCATAAAGCCGCCATCACCGCAAATGGCCATCACCTTGCGCTCAGGGTAAAGCATGGCGCTCATCATCGCCGACGGTAGGCCTGCGCCCATCGTAGCCAGTGCATTATCAAGCAGTACGGTGTTTGGCAGGTACGCCGTGTATCCGCGCGCAAACCAGATCTTATAGACACCGTTATCGAGGCAAATGATGCCATCGCGCGGCATCGATTCACGCACTTGGCTCACTAGATGCGGCGGGAAAATAGGGAAGCGTGTGTCCGCCGCCAAACCATTGGTGTGATCCAGCTCCGCCTGATGATAGCCAAGAATCTTATCAAAGTTCCAATCGCGATTGGGCGAGATATCTTCTTTAATCTGCCAAATCGCATTGCCGATATCGCCGATCACCTCAATCTGCGGGAAGTAAACCGGATCGACCTCAGCCGTCTTAGTCGACACATGGATCACTGTGACGCCATTGTCCTTCATAAAGAAGGGTGGCTTTTCGATCACATCGTGGCCAACATTGATGATGCAGTCCGAAGCCTCGACCGCGCGATGCACAAAGTCGCCCGCCGACAGCGCTGCGCAGCCGACAAATTTGGGATGACGTTCATCGATAACGCCCTTACCCATTTGCGTGGTGAGGAAAGGAATACCGGTCTTCTCAACCAATTGCTCGAGCATACGTCCGGCGAGCTTGCGGTTTGCACCGGCACCGATGACGATGATCGGGCTCTCTGCCGCCTCGATCGCTTTGACCGCAGCACGTACCGCCTTGGCCTCAGCCGAAGGACGCCGCGCAACGCTTTTCGGAAGCGGCTTCCAGTCAGTTGTGGGCTCTTCGGCAATGTCCTCGGGAAGTTCGATTAGCGTTGCGCCCGGCTTTTCCTCTTCCGCCAAGCGATAGGCTTCGCGCACTCGGCTGGGGATATTGTCACCAGCTGCAATTTGGATCGAGTACTTGGTCACCGGTTCCATCAGAGAGACGATATCGACGATCTGGAACCGGCCCTGTTTTGATTTCTTAATCGGCTTTTGCCCAGTGATCATCAACACCGGCATGCCGCCAAGCTGAGCGTAGGCGGCCGAGGTCACAAAGTTTGTTGCGCCAGGCCCAAGGGTCGCCACACATACACCGGTCTTGCCGGTATGGCGGCCATAGGTTGCAGCCATAAAGCCAGCACCTTGCTCATGCCGAGTGAGGATCAACTTGATCTTGTTGGACCGCCCAAGTGAGTCGAGTAAGTCCAAATTCTCTTCACCTGGAACGCCGAAAATGTACTCACAGCCCTCCGCTTCCAGACATTCAATGAAAACGTCAGACGCTTTTTTCGTATCAGTCATGTTTGTCCTCCCCCCCAATATTGCACCCATCAAGCAATGGTGTGGTGCGGGTTGATCACTGACCCAATGTTCGCCCAGCAAAACTTGTCGGTTACGCCAACGCTCAAGATTCCGCATTCACCCGCAGATGCTTGATGGCCCCTGCATATCGGCGACTATTGCACGAATCCGCGAGAATCCAAGTGCAAGATGCACATCTTGCAAGCTCAATAGCCAAGCTTGGGATCAAAGATCGGCGCGATGGGCTCGCCTGCGCGGTACTTCTTGAGATTGTCGAGAAAGCGAGTCGCGCTGCGAACAAACATCTTATCCTGCGCGCGACCAGACAGGTGCATTGAGATGTGCGTATTGTCGAGCGTCCATAGCTCGTGGTCCTCCGGCAGGGGCTCGGGTGTGGTCACATCAAGGAATGCGCCGCCAATCGACTTGGACTTGAGCGCGTCTACCAAAGCAGGCTGATCCACCACTTCGCCGCGCGCAATATTCACCAATACAGCATCGGGCTTCATCGCGCTTAGTTCGGCAGCACTTATCATGTTTTCGGTTTCAGGGGTGGACGGCACAGCGAGGATCACCCAATCAAACTCACCTAGCTTTGCGCGCCATTGATCGGGTGTGAGCACGCCTTCACCACCGGAGCGGCGTACGACTGATACCGCTAAGTCAAACGCCTCAAGGCGCGGCTTGATAAGCTTGCCAATCGCGCCGTAGCCTAAAAGCAACGCCTTTGATCCCGCCAATTCGCGCTTGCCGGGGCTATCGAATAACCACTCTCGCCGGTCGGCTGCGCGCATGACTTCGCGGTAGCCTTTGGCGATGTTGAGCATGCCCATAATGGTGTATTCAGCGATGGTGAGCGCATTGATCCCTACGCCATTAGTGACAGTGATCCCGCGCTCGATCAGCACATCCATCGGCAGGAAATCGAGACCGGCGTAAATCGAATTGAGCCATTTGAGATCGGTTGCAGCGATCAGCGCCTTCGCCATCGCCTCCTTCTCATTCATATCGAACCAGCCGATTTCCGCGCCCTTGACCGCCTCCAGCGCTTCCTCATGGGTCAAGAACCAGCTCACCTCGAGGTCTGCAGGCAGTTGCGGTTCTAAAAGCGGTCGGATGAGGCCGGAGGCTGCGAGTTTGATCATATCGCTTCCTTTGTCGTCATTGCGAGCGGAGCAACGCAATCCAGAGCGGCTCGCGATACACTCTGGATTGCCGCGTCGCTACGCTCCTCGCAATGACGGATCAAGCCAGCTTCCAATCCCAGCCAAGCGGATCACCGTCCATCACTTCTACGCCCTTAGCGGTCAGCTCATTGCGCAGGGCATCGGAGGTCGCGAAGTCCTTCTCTGCGCGCGCGGTCTTGCGGCGGGCGAGCGCGTCTTCGATTTCAGCCTTGCTAATCTCGGCTGAAGCGGGACGGATGCGGAGGTCGTTGCGGCTAAGTTCAAATAGCTTCAGCCCTAAGACTGCATCCATATATTCGATGACCGAACGCTTAATCTCGGGCGCGACCTTCTTAACTGCAAGTGCCTCTTCGAGCGCGGTGAGCGCTACTGGCGTGCCGAGATCATCGGCAATCGCCTCCTCGAACTTAGCCAGCGATGCTGCGAACTTGGGATGCTCGGCAACCGGCTGGCTTTCCGCATCTTTCAGTCGCTCGGCTGCCATCACCATGCGCTTCAACCGCGTAAGCGCCGCCTCAAGCCCCTCCCACGAAAACTCCAGCTCTGAACGGTAATGCGCCTGCAAGCACATCATCCGGTAAGCGAGCGGATGGAAGCCCTTATCGATCAGCAATTGCAGCCGCAGGAATTCGCCGCTCGACTTGGACATCTTACCCGAACGCTCGACGAGGAAATTGTTGTGCATCCAAATTCGCGCACCTGAATTCTGCGCTTCGGACAGCCCACCGCAGCCACAAAACGCCTGGTTCTGAGCGATTTCATTGGGGTGGTGAATTTCGCGATGGTCGATCCCGCCGGTGTGAATATCGAACGGAAAGCCTAAGAGCTTCTCGCCCATCACCGAGCATTCGAGGTGCCAGCCGGGCGCACCGGGGCCCCAAGGCGAGTCCCATTCCATCTGACGCTTCTCACCTGCTGGGGTC
>JBCDKX010000283.1:0-3669 GCA_038746055.1 Pseudomonadota bacterium | reverse complement strand
TCATAGCCAACATAGCCCGGAGGGGCGCCGATCAGTCGGCTGACCGAGTGACGCTCCATATATTCAGACATATCGAAGCGCTTCAGCTCGATCCCCATAATACTGGAGAGTTGGCGGGCGACTTCGGTTTTACCGACTCCGGTCGGGCCGGAGAACAGGAAGGAGCCAATGGGCTTGTCGGGATCGCGCAGACCGGCACGCGACAGCTTCATTGCGGTTGCCAAACGCGTGATCGCCTCATCCTGGCCGAACACGACATGCTTGAGATCGCGGTCGAGTTTCTCGAGCGCTTTCTTATCGTCCTTGGAGACAGACTTTGGCGGGATGCGCGCCATAGTTGCGATCACCGCTTCGATTTCGCGGGCGGTGATCTTTTTCTTGCGGCGGCTGGGCGGCACCAGCATCTGCATCGCGCCGACTTCATCAATCACGTCGATCGCCTTGTCCGGGAGCTTGCGATCATTGATATAGCGTGCGGAAAGCTCGACGGCTGTTTTGAGCGCATCAGGCGTGTATTTGACCGAGTGATGGTCTTCGAATGCGGTGCGCAGCCCTTTGAGGATCTTGATCGTATCCTCAATCGTCGGCTCGTTCACGTCAATCTTCTGGAACCGACGCAGCAGCGCCCGGTCTTTCTCGAAGTGATTGCGGAATTCCTTGTAAGTGGTCGAGCCGATGCAGCGTATTGTTCCGCCAGACAGTGCGGGTTTGAGCAAGTTAGAGGCATCCATCGCCCCGCCGCTGGTCGCACCTGCACCGATAACCGTGTGAATTTCATCGATAAAGAGGATTGCTTCCGGCATGCCCTCAAGCTCGGTGACAACCTGCTTCAAACGCTCCTCAAAGTCGCCACGATAGCGCGTACCTGCCAGCAATGCGCCCATATCGAGCGAGTAGATCACCGCTGGAGCAAGCACTTCAGGCACATCGCCTTCGACGATCTTGCGCGCCAATCCTTCTGCGATAGCCGTCTTACCAACGCCTGGATCACCGACATAAAGCGGATTGTTCTTTGAACGACGGCACAGGATCTGAACCGTGCGGTCGACTTCCGGGCCACGGCCAATCAGCGGATCGACCTTGCCTGCCTCAGCCTTTGCGTTGAGATTGACCGTAAACTGATCGAGCGCGGTTTCCTTTTTATTGCTATTTTCCTTGGACGTTTCCGCGTCGTTTGGCTGACTGTCTTCGGCACCGGCTGAACTCTTGGCCTCGATCTGGCGACCACCTTTGCCAATGCCGTGGCTGATGTAGCTAACCGCGTCGAGACGGCTCATATCCTGCTGCTGGAGGAAATAGACTGCATAGGAGTCGCGCTCAGAGAAGAGTGCGACAAGCACATTCGCCCCTGTAACTGTATCTTTGCCTGAGGATTGTACGTGCAAAATCGCGCGCTGGATTACGCGCTGAAAACCGGCAGTAGGCTGAGGATCGGCGTCTTCCTCGGTTTTGAGCGACTGGTATTCCTGATCAAGATATTGCTTCACCACCTCGCCAAGCTCAGCCAAATCAACCCCGCAGGCGCCCATGACAGCGGCACCATCTTCATCGTCAATAAGCGCGAGCAGCAAGTGCTCCAAGGTCGCATATTCGTGGCGACGCTCGGACGCATGAGCGAGCGCGTTGTGGAGCGTGCGTTCTAAATTCTGGGCAAAGCTAGGCATGAAAGGTCCCTATCGGGGTGAGAGGCGCGGCAGGTAGCCGCGGGATTAAAGCAATATGGGGCGTTCCTGTGTAAATACGACTCCAAAGTGGTTTTTGATTCTGCCCAATCATGATCCAGAACTCTTAAAGAGTGCATCCGCCGCCGCACGGTGGTTTGCCGCCTTGTCGCTATGTGCTTGAACACGGATGATTTCTGCTTCGAGAAGTGCCACGCGCTCGGCCAGCTCATCTTGGCTGTAGGGCGCTAAGTCTTCCGTCGCGAGACGACTTGCGGCGTCGCCTTTTGCCCGTGGTAAGTCTTCGTCTTCCATTGTTGGCGATGATCACTCGCTCACTGGGTTGCTGTCAATGCTGAAGCTGGGTATTTGCGCGGTTCGATTGCAAGTGGCGTATTTGTGCCATGAAATTGGCTCAAACTCGTTTATGCTAGGGCAGAAATACGGCGTTCGGGGAATAGCAGATGGTCGGGGCGACTACACCAGAAGTGATGCAAGCGATTGGCTTCGCGAAGCCCGGCGGGCCCGATGTGCTGCATATCGAAGAGGTGGCAGTGCCTCAGCCGGGACCCTCCGATGTGCTGATCAAGGTCGCTTATGCTGGTGTCAATCGTCCAGACTGCATTCAGCGCGCAGGTCATTATCCTGCACCTCCAGGTGCATCGCCGATCATTGGGCTCGAAGTTTCAGGAGAAATTGTAGCGGCCGGCAGTGAAGTCCCGCGTGAGATGCTGGGCGCGGCGGTTGCGGCGCTCACACCTGGCGGTGGTTATGCTGAGTATTGTACCGCACCCTGGCAGCATTGCCTGAGCGTTGCGGAGGAAATGGACCTCAAACAGGCAGCCGCTCTGCCTGAGACGCTTTTCACAGTATGGCACAATGTGTTCGAGCGCGGAATGGCGCGTGATGGGGAGACTTTGTTAGTCCACGGCGGAACGAGTGGAATTGGCACCATGGCAATCATGCTAGCCAAAGCATTTGATATGGCGGTTATCACAACCTGCGGTGATGAGGCCAAATGCGAAGCGGCGCTTCAGCTCGGGGCAGACCTCGCTATCAACTACCGCGAAGCGGATTTCGTCGAGGTAGTTAAAGCTCACACCGGCGGAAAGGGCGTCAATATCGTCCTCGATATGGTTTCAGGCGACTATTTTCCGCGCAATTTGGAGTGTTTGGCTGAAGATGGTCGGCATGTGACCATCGCCGTGCTCGGCGGAACAAAGGCAGAGCTGTTTATCCCGCAGGTGATGATGCGCCGATTGACGCTTACCGGATCAACCCTGCGCCCGCGTTCGGATGCTTTTAAAGCTGCACTAGCGGATGAAATTTCGCAAAATGCTTGGCCGCTTTTTACATCCGGAGAGCTTGCGCCTGTAATGGACCAGACCTTTTCATTGGTGGAAGCGGCAGCGGCTCATTCGCGCATGGAATCGTCGGCGCATATCGGCAAAATTATGTTGGAGGTTGCCGGTGGCTGAGCCTCTGATCCTTCATGAGGACCCTAAGAGCGGTAATTGCTATAAGATCAAGCTGGTGGCTGCTCTTTTGGGTCTGCCGCTTAAGACAAAGCAGTATGACATCCTAAAAGGCGAAACGCGAACACCAGAATTTCTGAAGGGGGTCAATTCAAACGGTCGTATTCCGGTTTTGCAGATTGGTGGAGGAGAGGATGCGCGCTTCTTGCCAGAAAGCAATGCAGCCTGCTGGTATCTCGCCTCAGGCTCAGACCTGATCCCTGATGACCGGTTTGCCCAGGCTGATATGCTACGCTGGATGTTCTTCGAGCAATATCAGCACGAGCCCAATGTAGCGACCCTGCGGTTTTGGTTGCGGTTTGTGGGGGAGGAAAATCTCTCAGATGAACAGCGCGCAATGCTTCCGGGAAAGCAAGCAGCGGGTCAGGCCGCGTTGGAGCTGATGGATAAAGAACTGGCAGAAAGACCTTTCTTATGCGGTGAGGCTCTGACCCTCGCAGACATCACGCTCTTTGCCTATTCGCATTTGGCAG
>JBCDKX010000282.1:0-3680 GCA_038746055.1 Pseudomonadota bacterium | reverse complement strand
GTAAGGCAGCGCTTCGATCAGTTTATAGCCCGGCATACGTTCGACAAAGTGCCGAAGCCACGTTGCGTGGCCGCTCCCAGCGATAAGCAGCACCCGGTCGCCTGGCTCAGCGATCATGTCCACCTTGGCGAACATTTTTGCATTGCGCATGTACCAGAAGGCGTTGAGCTCCGCTCCCGGTTGATCGTCGCCATTGCCGATCTTGAGCAGCGAGTAATACACCTTGTCGTGAAAGGCATTGATGCGCACTGCGTCATTGTGAGTGCGCAGGGATTGAGCGATTGTCTGATTTGGCAGATTTGCCTGTTCCTCCGCTGTGACCGCCTGAACCTCCGCAAACAACGCGCCGAGCAGTTCGGTACCGCCGTTTTCCTGAGCGAATGCCTGCACCTTTCCCATTGGAAAATAGTCGGGTTCACCATCGGTGGCTCGCTCATCATAGCCGTAAACCTTCTCATGCCCGAGTTGACGGGCAAGACGATATCCGACCTGCACAGTTTCGCTGCGATCCGTCGCTAGCAATTCCTCGGTCCGCTCATAATCGGTCAGGACCAAGGCAGGTGCTTGCGCCATGTCCTCAAGGGCAATCTTCGTCGGCCGCCATTCGGCGAGCGCATCGACAAGGTCCTGAATCTCGCGCTGGCGACGCGGGGCAAGGACATCATCAACTTCCATGTTGACCACGTCGAGGCCGGGGTTGGCGAAGTGGTATACGCCGAGGATCATGACCTCGATGGCCGGGTCTTCGGTTAGCTCCAATCTTGCTTCTTCTTGAGCCATGGCCGGAGTTGCGAACAACCCTGCGACCAATATGAGCAGCTTAAGCGATTTCATAAACCCCCCTTTGGTGATTTATCGTATTAATACACTACAGCAACTCAAAATCAAACCTCCAGTTTGCCCTTTTCACCCATGTCGATGAATTGCACACCTGCACGGGGAGTCTCATCGACACGCAATTCAAAGATATCGGGCCGGGAATAGTGGCCGACCACATCAAAGTCATAGCGTGCACGGGTTAGCTCCTCGCGGTCAATTTCGGCCGTAATCAAGCCCTCTCCAGCTTCGGCGGGTCCAGCCAATACATCGCCCAGCGGTCCAACGATTAAACTGCCTCCGTTGATAAGATCGCGCTGCTGATCCCACCCATCGGCCTTCACACCAAGCGTTTCAGGGCTGGGCTGAAATTGGCATGCGCTGGCGAGGAAACAGCGACCCTCATGCGCGATGTGGCGCATGGATGCTTGCCACACATCACGGTGGTCCACAGTGGGCGCGCACCAGATATCGACCCCCTTGGCATACATGGCAGAGCGAAACAGCGGCATATGGTTTTCCCAGCAGATCGCCGCGCCAATCCGTCCGAAGTCACTGTCGATCACCGGCATTGTCGAACCATCGCCCAGCCCCCAGATGAGCCGCTCTGCCCCTGTAGGCATGAGCTTGCGATGTTTGGCAACCAGACCCTCGTCTGGCGTGATAAAAAGCGCCGTGCAATAGAGCGAATTGCCGCCCCGCTCGATCACGCCGAGCACGATGATCGTGCCCAGCCGCTTGGAAAGATCACTCAGCTCGGTGATTTCCGCTCCGTCGAGATCAACCGCGTTACCGTAATAGCGCGCAAAGTCCTCGCGCCCCTCCGGCAGACGGTATCCCAGCCGCGTGCCAAAGTCCGAGCCCTTGGGATACCCGCCCAGAAGCGCCTCAGGCATTACGAGGATGTCTGGAGAGGCAGCTTTAAACTCCTCTTCGCGTGCGAGGATTTTGGCGAGCGTTTCGGTCTTACCTTTTGGATCGGAGCCAATTTGAAGGGCTGCAAGTGTCGCTTTGGTCATAGAGTTAGAGGCTACTCCACAAGCCACCGAGCAGAAAGGACAGATTCACGGTTTTCGTCCAAAAGCAGACCTTCCGCTTGCGACCCAGTTTCGGACGTCGGTCGCCGGCCAACGAAGGACGCGAGCGTGATGCTCGGCTAGCTCAGATACTCGCAACCGATTCTTCGCTAGCCGCTGAGTTTTCCCAAGCGCCCTGAGCGATAAGCTGATTCAACTTCCCCAATCTCAGCCTCAGTGCTCATCACAAATGGGCCGCGCTGAACAAAGGGTTCTTCTATCGGCTGGCCTGTTACGATCACGGCATGGCAATCAGTGTGGGCGCACAAAGTCAGAATGACAGGTTCTCGTATACCACGTATGGCCATTGCTTCACCGGCAGGAATTGTCACAGCCAGAGCGCCGACAGACACTTGGATAGGATAATCGACTGCAAGGATCCATTGGGAGTGACCAGGAGCAACATTGTGCTCGAAACGGCCACCTTCATCGACCTTCGCATCGAGGATCGTCATCGGTAGCGCAGGAGAAATAGCCCCCGTCACACCGTTGCTCTCGCCCAGCACAAGGCGCACTTTGGCGCCATCTCTTTCAATCACCGGCATTTCGCTCGCTTTGACGTGAAGCGCCTCGGGATTGTCATGTTTCATATGCGCGGGCAGATTCACAAACATCTGAAGCCCGTGAGCCAATGCGCCGTGCATCGGCTTTTCATTGTGCACCGCTCCGCTTCCAGCTTTGAGCCAATAAAGATCACCGGCTTTCAGATCGATATCGTTGCCGAGTGAATCGCGATTGCTAAAGACCCCACAGCTGTCTTCGAACAGCACTGTGACTGCGGACATGCCAGCATGTGGGTGAGCGCCAAAGGTGGGTTCGCCCATCAGGTAATGATCGACCATCACCAGCGGGTCCATCATGCCATCAAACATCGCATGCTTAAAGCTGATGGCCTTAAAGCCTGTTCTGATCGATAAGTGTTTGCCTGCAATTGGGCCGGAGTGGCGGCTTTTGGCCGCGTTCGTGGTCTCAGTTGCTATTTCCAAAAGAGCGGGTTGGGTCATGTTGTTTTCTCCGATTGATGTCTTGCAATCAGGAGTAGAGCAAAGGGAGGAGAGGCTATTGCCAGCCCCCGCCATAGTTTTGCCAGTTCGCGCCAAACTGCGACATTTCAGCACTTTGGAGCCCGCCACTAGTCCTCAATGCCGAAATAGCGGAACGTCTGTCCCAGCGTATTGAAGGCGCCGTGGGCAAAGATCAGCGGCATGATATTGCGCCGTCCGAACCACAAGTAAAGAACACCGAAGGCAAAGCCTCCAGCGCCCGTGACAAGCGCGCCATGCCACCCTTGATAGTAAGCGTGGCGATAGCCGAAGAAGGCTGACGAGATGATCAAAGCAAGAATGTTTGAACGAAGCCCGCCGCCAAGAGCCTCGCTTGTGTGATTGATGATGAACGCGCGGAATAACAGCTCTTCGAAGAAGGAGCCATGCGTCCATACAAGCACCATGATCAGCAAATAGGCTGGCAGATTGCCTTCGATATGGGAGAAACGATCGCTTGTCCCGATATCCTCGAAGAAGAGGTCAGCGACCAAAACCATAAGCTGGGTGCACACTAGGAAGAAGGCCATTGTGAGGAGCGTGAGCCCAAGCGTCTTTGACCAGCTTTCCGGCCAGCGAAGGCCAAGGTCACTCCAAGCCAATCCCCTGCGGCGCAATAAGACGGTGCCAACGATCATGGCACTCACAGTTGAGGCAGGACCTGCATAAAGCTGAGAGATTGGGAGCACGGACTGCTTTACGATCACAAGCACTGCGACAACCAAGAGCAGATCGCGCAATGCAG
>JBCDKX010000281.1:0-3689 GCA_038746055.1 Pseudomonadota bacterium | reverse complement strand
GTGAAGCTCGGTTTCGAACCAACCTGGAGGGTGATTGAGCGCCACTCTTGCGGTCGCGGTAAAGCAGCCATGACCGCTGAATATGCGATCAATCTATCAGCATCTCAGGCCGAAGGAGACAGCCAGGCCGCATAAGACCAGATTGCTCCGTTCGCGTCTTGAGCGTGCCGAGCAATTCCCCTACCACCCCCTGCGATGACTGCTCGTAAACGACTAAGCCCTGAAGAGTCGCGCAAATCGGCTTTGGAGGCGGCGCGTGCGCTGCTGATTGAAACCGGACCTCAATCCGTAACACTTAAGGCGGTGGCTTCGCGCATTGGGCGGACGCATGCGAATCTCTTGCACCATTTTGGCTCGGCATCTGGCCTGCAAAAGGCGCTCGCTGAGCACTTGGCAAAGACCGTGTGTGAGACAATTATTGAGGCGGTCCGAGCAAGCCGGGCAGGGCTGGGCTCTGCGCGTGAGGTCGTTGATCTCGCCTTTGACGCCTTTGACCGGGAGGGCGCAGGCGCGCTGACGTCTTGGATGTTGCTCACAGGCAATGAGGATGCGCTCAACCCAATTATCGGAACAATTCATGAGTTGGTCGATGAAATCGCTCCAGAAGAGGCGGAGATCCACGATGATCCGCTCCATGTCCACAAGAACACGCTGAGTCTTGTTCTTCTGGCTTTGGGGGACGCGCTAATCGGCGCGGCTTTGGCGAAATCGCTGGGCCTTCCACGCGACACGGCACGCAAGCGGGCCGTAGCCAACCTCGAAGCTTCAATGGCCGAAAATTATAGCGAGAAGGTTATTCGGTGATTCCGGCGGCCTGCCATTTGGGCAAAGCGCGTGGGTCGAGGTCTTTCACTTTCAGATGGTCAACGGCCAATCCCAATTCTGGGTAGGCAGCTTTGCGACGCTTCTCATCTGATTGCTCCAGCGGCACCACTACAAGACGCCGATTGACTTTAGAGCGCCAATTCATCCGAGCGGTGTTCTCTTGCCCAATATAGCAGCCTTTTTCGAAGCTTACGCCCGATAGTTCAATGGCATTGGTCTCGAGCCAAAGGATATCTCCAAGCTCGCCATGTCCCTCCGGCACGCCGAGTGAGAGGCGATGGGCGAGATATGTCTCATCCGCGGCATCACCCGCCTGGTCTCTTGATAACCAGCGGTGGCCCAGGTCTGATAAGCGCGGATCGGTCTTGGCAGCATCTCTTGGCTCAATTGACCAATGCAGGGACAGGTTTTCATCACGTCCAATCGAAATCTTCCGGCGCAGCCGGTAGAGGGAGAGGCGTTTGGCAAGGTCATCGGCCACCGCTGCCTCGCAATCTAGTAGCAGGTCTTCGTCGTCCGCCCACACGAAGAAGTCGAACATGGCTTTACCCTGCGCGGACAAAAGCGCAGCGTAAGCAGGAAGCTCATCGCTTACATCATTGGTGACGAGGCCTTGCAAAAAGTCGCGCACATCTTCGCTAGGCTCTTCGGCGTGAAGACGGATAAGCGCGCGAGTTTTCAGTAGGGTAGCGCTCATAGTTCCAGCCTCGTTGTAATCGCCTGTGCAAGGTTCCTGCCCATCTCTGGCCCTTGTTCGGGGTAGAGATAGGGTTCGATCAGCTCGGCTTCCATAACCATAAGCGTCCCGTCGTCGCCTTCGAGCATATCAATGCGAGCATAAAGCGGGGCGGGGAATGGCAGTGCTTCGATAATTGCGCTGGCTTGCTTTGCTTCCTGCGCGTTTGGCTCGTGCGTGACTTCGGTACCGCCGTAGAGGGTCTGGATGCGATAATCGCCCGAAGCGGGCAGTTTGCGTACACAGTGGCTGTAGTCGCCGCCAAAGAAAAGGAAGCTCAGCTCGCCTTTTTGGGCGATAGACGGAAGGTAGGGCTGGACCATAGCAGGATGGTCGAAGGTCAAATCCGCTGGCACGGCATCTCGTTCAAGGAGGTGCTGACCTTCCGCACCTGCACCCACCTGGCGTTTTACCACGAGCTTATCGCAATCAAATTGCTCCATCGCGTGATTGGCGGCAGCGGCGTCCACCATATCGAGCCACAGCGTCGGGATTGTGCGAGCGCCGCGTGTGGCCAGCTCGCGCAAGTAAGTCTTGGTGATGTTCCAGCGCACGATTTCGGTCGAATTGCAGACTGTCACACCGTTTGCTTCGAGCTCTTCAAGCTTGGCGAGAAACTCTCTCGCCCTGTCTGCATAGTTCCATGCGCTTCCGAGCATAAGAAGATCGACTCCATCGAACTCATCCAGACGCGCCTCCCAGTCAATCACTCGCAATTTCCAGCCATTGGCAGCAAAAGCGGGAGTGATCGCATCGATCATATTGTCATGCTCGAACGCATCTTTGCGCCGGGCTCTTGAACCAGGAAGCGTGGTCTCGCAGGCAAGAAATCCGATTGTGGTCATGGGCCTTGCCAATAGGGCGATGATTGAGGGGTGGAAACCCCTTGCCCGCTTGGTTATGCGGCTCCCACATGACCGACAGCATTACTATCCGCCGCCCCGACGATTGGCACCTTCACTTTCGCGATGGAGAGGTCTTGCGCGGGGTCGTGCCTTACACCGCGCGCCAGTGTGCCCGAGCGATTGTCATGCCCAATCTAACGCCGCCGATCACGACCACAGAAATGGCTGCGGCGTATCGTGAACGGATCTTGGCTGCCGTACCCGCAGGCGTAGACTTCACCCCACTGATGACTTGCTATCTCACTGATGACACTGATGCCGATGATCTGGCACGCGGCGCTGAGGTGGGTGTGTTTACAGCTGCCAAGCTTTATCCTGCCAATGCGACCACAAATTCGGCCTCCGGAGTAACGGATGTTCCTGGCATTTATCCGGTGCTTGAACGCATGCAGGAAGCGGGCATTGTCTTCTGCATTCACGGCGAAGTGACTGAGCCTGAGATCGACATCTTCGATCGCGAGGCAGTGTTTATTGAGCGTTATCTAACAGATATCGTTGCAAATTTCCCCAAGCTTAAAATTGTTCTTGAGCATATCACCACCAGCAATGCGGTCGATTTTGTGCTCGGCGCGGGCGAGAATGTCGGTGCGACAATCACGCCTCAGCACCTCCATATCAACCGGAATGCGATGCTGGTGGGCGGTATCCAACCGCATAATTATTGCCTGCCCGTGGCCAAGCGCGAGGAGCATCGCTTGAAGCTACGCAAGGCGGCAACCTCTGGGAATGCGAAGTTTTTCCTTGGTACAGACAGCGCACCGCACTTCAGGGGTGACAAGGAAAGCGCCTGCGGATGTGCGGGTATTTTCGGCGCGCCTTATGCGCTCGAGAGCTATCTCACCGTCTTCGATGAGGAAGATGCGCTTGCGCACTTTGAGGCCTTCGCTTCGCTAAATGGTCCGGCATTTTACGGCCTGCCGGTCAATGAGGATGAGGTGACTTTGGAGCGTGCTCAGGTTGAGGTGCCAGAAGAACTGGAGCTTGCAGGTTCGACAATCGTTCCCTGGCATGGGGGTCAGACCATCGGTTGGAGATTTGTTGGCTAGGTTGTACGAACTGTCTTCACTCTTCGGCTCCTCCACCAGGCATCTGCGACAAAAATCGCAATCGCAGTCCAGATCAGCAGGAAGCTTGCCAGCTGGACCGTGCGGAGTTGTTGACCGAACACAAATAGCCCCAGCAGAAAGACGATCGTTGGCGCAAGATATTGGATAAAGCCGAGC
>JBCDKX010000280.1:0-3689 GCA_038746055.1 Pseudomonadota bacterium | reverse complement strand
GCCCTAGATTTGCTACGCGGATGTCCGGACTGCGACACGCTTCTAGCGGCTATGATTAAGGATCATCGGTTCGAAGTTGCCCAAGCCGACTGGCTAGTGCATTGGCAAAATGGACAGACGCATGCCCTTAGCGGTGACGCCATCAATATTGGTGAAACCCCATTGTCAGTCAAACGCTGGGCATCCAATCTAGCAGCCATTGCATGCCCTGCGAGCGAAGGGAAAACACCAAGTAAAGTGGCAGAGCGTATTACAGGACCAGACAATGCATGGTCGGTGATAACCGACGCAGAAGGGTTTTTGGGATGGGACAATGCTCAGGCTGCCCTCAAAGAGCAGAGGACAAAATGAGATCCCCATCTCTTGAGCTTCTAAACCTTTTCAAAGGCATTCTTGCTTTGCGAAAGGTTGCCGCGCTCCCGCACTTTCCTGGCCGGTTTCCCAAGCTTGCAATCGGGCCAAGATGGAAGACCCCATCGTCGATGCATGGTACAAGAAAACTCACCTTCAATCTGCAACGCATAGCAAATTTTGGGAGTTTCTATACATTCTTCGCTCCCTTTCCGTACATGACAAGGTCAAGGTTGGGATGCGAGCGAAAGGGCATCGAATTGAACTGAAATTCAATGTGGACGATCCGCGTGTAGATAAGGACATTTAGGTACCACTCTCCTACGCAAGCAATCCACATCGAAAGCTCCAGTTTGCCGAGTGGTCTATGACTTTTTTTCGGGTTGGTTTTGCAGAAGACGACTGGCAGGTGAGATCATAGGTCAATAAGGTGCAAAGCCACACCATGGCTGCAACGGTTGGGATCGCCGCAGCCATTGTTCTATAATTCTTCAATTAAATTCGCATTGGAATTCGATCGGGCACAAGCCGGTTTTGCGCAATTGGGTAACATAAATTAAATTACTGCTTAAAAGATGAGAAAAATTCTTCACCACAGCAAAGTCGTACGGGTGCTTACTATGCTTAATCGCCTAAAAGCGGAAGAGTATTTTACCCAAAACACAAGAAGTCAGTATCTTGGCTCTAATAAGTTGTTGTGCCAGATTCTAGGACAGTTCAAACTCTTTGTTCCGGGCGATGATGTTGGTCTCGCACCCCACCTTATTTTCGACGGCTTTTGGGAATTCTGGCTTACTAAGTTTTTTGCGGACCACGTCAGACCTGGCGATACAGTGATCGATGTTGGTGCAAACCTTGGTTATTACTCTGTGCTTTCCGCTGATCTTGTTGGACCAGGTGGGCGGGTAGTCGCGGTCGAACCCAATCCGGCTATTTTCTCACTTTTGACGGACAGCATGCGGGTCAATGGCTTCGATGCCCGCAGCGAGCTATGCAATATTGCCCTGGGCAGTCAGGAGGAAGCTGTAACGTTACCGTTCTTCGTGCCAAACGGTGAGCCCAAGAATGGGCGTTTTATTGGACCAAGGGAAAATATTGAAAGATTGCGTCAGCTTGGCGAGATATCCGAGGTTAAGACCGGAACGCTTGATGCGCTTGGCCTTGAGCGCGTCGACTTTATCAAAATTGATGTAGAGGGAGCCGAGATTGCTGTTCTCGACCAGCTTGCGCCGCTCATAGCTCGTTTCAAGCCTATTATCGTATGCGAGGTGAACTTCGGGCGTGGATATGGTTATGATGATATTGCCAAACGTCTAGGTGAGAATGGTGCCCTTAAGCACCTCGATTTTTATAATAAAATCCAAAAATTCACGCCTGAAATGGTCGAAACCGCTCAAAAACATGACGATTGGTTGGTGGTTGCAAATGTATAATCTCTCATCGTCGGCATAAGGCGGCTGGCGTGGCTTCCATCCTGATTGACGGATACAACCTGGGCATGGCCAAAGGCACGGGAATTGCGACTTATGCGCGCAACCTGAGCTTTGAGCTTATGAATTCAGGCCACGATGTGTCGGTGCTTTATGGACAGTCCATTTCGGATGCCGACGAGGATTTGCTCCGCGAAATCGCCTTCTTCGATCCTATCGACAAGCCCAGGAAAAAGCTTGGCCGAATAATCGACGCGATTGGCAAAGCCCTGCGGACACCCCTCACAGTGCGACCAAACGAGCTCCGGTTAACCGGAGCCGTGGTTAAGGACAGCTTTTCCGAGAGGCTCCCCAAATTCAGCAAGATTTACAACAGCCATGACCTGTTCAATCGCTCGGCCATTGGCTTTCGCATCGGACGCGGCATGACCCGGGTCGCGATGCCGCAATCGATCGATTTGGCGCATTGGACCTATCCGCTACCCATCGCCGTCAAGGGAGCAGCCAACATATACGCGATGCACGACCTCGTGCCTTTAAAACTGCCCTACACAACATTGGATGATAAGCGTTATTATCTAAAACTGATGCGGCGGATCGCGCGACAGGCCGATCACATTGTGACCGTTTCGGAGACTTCAAAGCGCGACATTATAGAGTTGCTGGGCGTGGAAGAGAGCCGCATCACCAACACGTATCAATCGGTGCAACTGCCCCAAGCCGCCACCGCGTTCGACGAAATCGAAGTCGCCAAGATTATCGAGGATGGATTAGGGATCCCATACAAAGGCTTCTATCTCTTCTGGGGCTCGATTGAGCCAAAAAAGAACATTTATCGTCTGGTTGAAGGATACCTGGCGAGCGGGATTGACTCCCCGTTGGTTATTGTTGGTGCGCAGGCCTGGAAAGCGGAAGAGCAACTCCGGCTGATCCGAGACCACAATATGGAAGGTAGTAAGCGCATCATTCAGCTCAGCTACGCGCCGCAGACGATGCTGATCCACTTGATACGCGGCGCCCGCGCGGCTCTTTTCCCTTCGCTCTACGAAGGCTTCGGCTTGCCTGCGCTTGAAGCGATGACCTTGGGCACGCCGGTGATCACATCAAACACTGCGTCTCTGCCCGAAGTTGTCGGCGATGCCGCATTGACCGTAGACCCCTACAACGCACAAGAAATTGCTCAAGCTTTGCGAGTGATGGACAGCGATGAAGATAAGCGCGCTGATTTCGCTAAGCGGGGTCTTGAGAGAGTGAAACTGTTTTCGCCCGATAGGTATCGCGAACGGCTGGAAAGTCTATATGAGCGCTTGCTTTGAGTCGATGGCCGACAGGACGACCGTTATGACATCCTCCAATTTGAACAATCCTTTTGACGCTCTAACAGGCAAGTGGATTACAGCGTTAGCGGTGGCCATAATTGCACTAATCCTGTCCGGTTGCTCTACCCTCGGCGCGAGTGGTCCCTCGACAGGCACAGTGCGCGACATCAGCGAAACAAGCTACAGCGAAACCGGGATCCAGATCGTCGACATCGACGGCACAGTCGCCAGCCAACTAGCGCAATACAGCCGGTCCTCCCGCTTTTCGGAGGTGTTTGATGATCCCGGCATCCCCCCGCTAGCAATTGACCGAGGCGATGTGATTGACATCGTTATCTGGGAAGCACCGCCCGCTGTGCTGTTTGGTGTGACCGCTTCGCCCCTCCAAATGGCGGACGCTGCGCAGCCGCTATTGGCGCCTCAAGTCGCTCAGAACGCCACGATCCCCCAGCAGATGGTTAACGAGGATGGGCTTATAACCGTGCCCTTTGTTGGCGCGATACCGGTTGTTGGCAAGCAGCCGGCTGAAGTGGAGCGCACCATTGTCGAAGCGCTGCGCGGTAAGGCTCATGACCCTCAGGTCGTCGTG
>JBCDKX010000279.1:0-3689 GCA_038746055.1 Pseudomonadota bacterium | reverse complement strand
GTCCCTTTGATCTCTTCGGTCCCGATATTGAGCAGGCGCACAGTCGGACACTCAAACCCATTGACGATGCGAGAATATGCCGCGCCCATCACGGCAAATTGCACCAGATTGCGCGCATCAGCGTCAGTGTTGGCCCCGAGATCGAGCATAACGACATCATGCGGCTCAAGCGTCGGCATAAGCGCTGCCAGAGCGGGTCGGTCAATACCGGGAAGCGTTCGCAGAGCGATCTTGCTCATCGCCATGAGTGCGCCAGTGTTGCCCGCGCTCACCGCTGCGCCAGCCGCGCCGTCTTTGACCGCATTAACAGCAAGGCCCATGCTGGTGCTCTTGGCGCGTCGGATAGCTCGGGACGGCAGTTCGTCCCCGCTGATCACATCGTCGCAGTGGAGAATTTCAGAAGCGCCAGCCATGCCCGGATGGCTCTCAAGCGCGCGCTCAATCCGGGATTGGTCACCGACGAGCAGGAATTGAAAGCTCTCATGCTCGCGGCGCGCCAGAGCGGCACCCTCGACCATGACGCGCACACCTTCGTCACCGCCCATCGCATCAACGGCGATACGCGGTAAAGTCATACGCAAAAATCCGTCTTCGATTAGCTGTTAGCTGGCCAAGCGGCTTTGCCGGTCAGAACCGGGCGGCCGTTGTAATAACCACAATTGTGGCACACAGCGTGTGGACGCTTAAGCTCGCCGCAGGTTGGGCACTCATGCGACGGATCAGCCGTCAGCGAATCATGTGCACGGCGATTGCCACGACGGTGCGGCGAAACTTTTCTCTTAGGGACAGCCATGGCTCAGCCATTTCCTTAAATACAATGCGTTGTGAGACACTCAACTGCGCCTCATAATTCTTGGTGACGCCTCTAGGACAAGGCCGCTGTGCGCACAAGGTCTAACACCCTCACGCTGCGTCCGAGCCTCAATTGGCGGAAAGCGCGCGATATAGCGAAATTTTCTTATCTTGCAAGCGATGCCTTATCGGTCCTGACCTGAGAGGCGTTGCCAGAGTATTGCATTTGCTCTAATTCGGTTGCTGATAAAAACTAACTTCAAGTTTGAGGGGATCGCTTGATGGAACTGCTTCCTGTGACATTGGCAACGGCTGGCGCCGCTGCAATCCTTAATGTATGGCTGATGTTTCGCATTGGCGCTGTGCGACAGTCCGAAAAGATCTTTGTCGGCGATGAAGATAGCGAACCGCTGGTGCGCCGTATGCGAGCGCAGGCTAATTTCGTCGAAAACGCACCCTTTGTACTCATCTTGATTGCGGCAATCGAGCTATCCGGCCGCGGCGACCCATGGCTTGCTTGGATAGCAGGCCTGTTTGTTATTGCCCGCATTGCTCATGCCTTTGGCATGGATGGCGGATCGCTCTCCAAAGGCCGGATGGTCGGCACAATTGTCTCTATGCTGACGCTGTTTGGCCTTGGTGTGGTGGCCGCGCTGATTGCGGCGGGCGTGATGTGAGACCAGCGTTGTGGCGCCGTCGAAGCAGCTCAGCTCAACGCATAATCTGATACAAACGCATTGGTCCGGCGCTCCTGCCCAAAGGTGCTCACCGGGCCGTGGCCGGGTATGAAGGTGATATCGTCCCCCAAAGGCCAAAGGTGCGTGGTGATCGAATCGATCAAATCCTGATGGTTGCACATCGGCAGATCGGTACGTCCGATTGAACCTTGAAAGAGCACATCACCGACCAGCGCAAAACGGCTTGGTTCATGAAAGAACACCACATGGCCTGGCGCATGTCCGGGGCAGTGAAAAACCTGCAATTCCAATTCGCCAACACTCACCGTGTCATTGTGCTCAAGCCAGCGGTCGGGCTCAAAATTGACCCCGCGAATGCCATAGCGCGCGCCATCTTCTTCCAGCCGCTCTAGCCAGAAGCGATCAAGCTCCTGCGGACCCTCAATCGGTATGCCGAGCTCATCGGCCAGCACCTTTGCCTCACCACAGTGGTCGATATGACCATGGGTAAGGAGAATTTTCTCGAATGTCGCATTGGTCTGCGCAATCCCAGCCTTGATCCGATCAAGATCTCCGCCCGGATCAACTACGGCACCTTTCATGGTCGCCGTGCACCAAATCAGCGAGCAATTCTGTTGCAGCGGTGTCACTGGAATTATCGCCGCTTTCATTGGCGAGATCTTAGGTTTCGAAGGCGCGTTGGTCATGGGCGATGAAATGGCGCGGCGAAAAGCCAATTGCAAGCATATGAAAATTGGGTTTCAATATGGAACTTATTTGTTAGGATATAGCCAAACGGAGAGAAGTAGACTGATGACTTTGGCGAGCGAACTCACACTGCCCTGCGGCGCAGTACTGCCCAATCGGCTTGCAAAAGCGGCAATGACTGAAGGGCTAGCCGATCCACAAGGGCTACCCACGCCGGAACTTACCCGGCTTTATGAGATCTGGGCACAAGGCGGCTCAGGGATGCTGCTTTCGGGTAATATTCAGATCGATGCCGACCATCTGGAACGCCCTGGTAATGTCATTATCGACCGCGAGCTGACCGAGGCAGAACGTGCAAAGTTCCATGCATGGACCGCAGCCGGTACGGCGAATGGCAATCATTTCTGGGCGCAGATCAGCCATGCCGGACGCCAGTGCTTCAAGATGGTGAACCCCCGTCCCAAAGCACCCTCCGCTGTAAAACTCGGCATTCCTGGCGGCCAGTTTGGTGAACCGGTCGCTCTGGAGGAAGATGAGATCGAAGCCATCATCGACGGCTTTGTGCGTGCGGTAAAAACTTGCAAAGAAGTCGGTTTCACCGGTGTGCAAATCCACGGCGCACATGGGTATCTGATTTCACAATTCCTTTCGCCCCGTACCAATCAGCGCAGCGATAAATGGGGCGGAAGCCTTGAGAACCGTGCGCGGCTGCTCACGGACGTGATCCGCCAATCACGCACAGCAGTGGGACCTGAATTTCCAATATCGGTCAAACTCAACAGCGCCGACTTCCAGAAAGGCGGCTTTGCGTTCGTGGAGAGCGTGACCGTTGTCGGCTGGCTTGAGGAACTCGGCGTCGATCTGATCGAGATTTCAGGTGGCACTTATGAGCAGCCAAAATTGCTTGGTGTTGAGGGCCTGGAACCCGCTGAAAACCCAGCTGTTGCGAGCTCAACCGTCGCGCGCGAGGCTTACTTCGTCGATTTTGCCAAGGCGATGAAGGAAGCATGCAAAGTGCCACTGATGGTGACTGGCGGCTTTCGCAGCAAGGCGGCGATGGAACAGGCGATCGAGACTGATGCTGCGGATCTGATTGGGCTTGGCAGGCCGCTGTGTGCCGACCCTGACGGGCCTAAGAGCCTGCTTGAAGGAGCAAGCGCTCTGCCTCGATATGAAGACGAGCTTTCACTTTTCCCGTCCTTCCTGAACTTCCTCACTGGCATAAAAATGCTGCGTGCAGCGGCGACCTTTGCAGTGCAATTCTGGTTCTACGGACAAATCTATTCACTCGGTAGAACAGGTGAGCCGGACAAGGGACTTTCTGTGTTCGGGGCGTGGATGCTGGTTGAAAGCACGCATAGGGATTGGCTAAAACTGCGAAGGGGTTAGAACAAACTGTATGGTAGCTTCATCGCTACAAAAATGGCTGAACATATCGGGACCCCGAGCCAAGACCAGAAAAGACAAACCATGAGTGACCAGCCGAATTTCTCGCCTGTCGTCAGTCTTGAT
>JBCDKX010000278.1:0-3747 GCA_038746055.1 Pseudomonadota bacterium | reverse complement strand
CGATCTGGCGTTCGAGCTGGGCCCGGTTGAGGGCATGACGGCGAAGGACATCAAGAAGTACATCCGCTACATCGCCGACTGGCGTCTGGGTCAGCTCGGCCTGCAGCCGATCTACCTCATCGAAGATCATCCACTGCCCTGGCTGTCACCGCTGCTGAACGGGGTCGAGCACGCCAACTTCTTCGAAACCCGCGCGACGGAGTATTCGAAGGGCGCGACCAAGGGCGACTGGAACGACGTATGGTCAAGCTTTGACAATCGCCAAAAGGCGAAAGCAGCGAATGAGGAAGAGGTGGCGGAAGACGCTGGGCCGGATATGTTTGAAGCTGCGGAGTGAGGGCTGAATGAGTGATCTCGAAGAGGGCAAAAACAAAGCAAAGAACATTGCTCTGCTCTTCTTCGCGTTCGTTGGTTTCATAGCTTCTACAATTAGCGTGGGCCAGTTTTTCTGGCCTGAGCGCTCGACCTCGCTTGAGGTTGTTGCGCGGGCAAACGACTTTCAAACACCAGTCTACTTGGGCGAGACATTGCGCTCTGGAGGCTCTTCCTCGCTACTCCTTAAAGAGGAATTGAGAGCACTATGCTCTCAAAACACCGTTGCAAACGTAAGTGAAATTTCTTGGAGCGAACTTGCTGCCAAGGAAATTTCAGATGAACAGTTGGTGGCTGCTGCAAATTGCAAAGATGCCCTAAAGGGATTGGAGGCCGCTACTTGGGTTGGGGTAAACTCGACAGGCTACTCGACGCTTTACCACTATGAGGTAACGAATAATGGCTCGGTTGCCGCTGAGAAAATCAGGATCGATGCAAAGGACGTGTTCGCGATCCAGGTTCGGCAGGGCGACGGCTTCCGCCGAATGACCAAACAAAGGCGGGGTAGCTTTTATGAGCTGCCCGATTTGAATCCTGGTGAAGCTCTGGATGTTCTTATCTGGTCGGAAGAATGGAATTCTGAGCAGGCGCTCTTCAGGGAAACGGAGTTTCCCAAAGTTACTTTTTCCGGACGCCGAGTCGATTTCAGGATAAAGCGCGAAGTCTCGGAATTCTGGTATGAAGTTTCTGATTTCTTTGATACATTTCCACTCGTAGTTGGCGTTATACTATTGATAAGCTTCTCATTTGTCATAACTCTTGGCGTTGTGTTCTTGTTTGCCTTTGCCGATGCGGTCGTAAAGGGGAAACCGATTTCAGACTTGTTTGAAACGGCCCCTTCAAAGAATAGCTGAGAGTTAAGAAGGATGCGATCAGGGCCTGCTCAGCCCCCTCCCGCTTGCGGGAGGGGTTAGGGGTGGGCTTGGCTTGGTCGGAGACCTCGGGAAAGTGCGCACGGTAGCGGGTGCCCACCCCGCTGCAGCTAAGCTCCCCCGGATCAAGTCCGGGGTCGCTAAGCTTCGCTGCCCCTCCCGCAGGCGGGAGGGGTGACGAGTTAGTGTCCGCTGGGATAGGAACGGCCCACCCCGTGCGACTAAGCAGCACGCTGCTAAGTATTCCGACCCTCCCGCAGGCGGGAGGGCTTCTTATTGAGCTCGCATCTCTTCGATTTTCACACGGATCGCGGTGACCACGCCTTCGATGTTCTCGTGCACTTCGTCGTTGGTGAAACGCAGTACGATGTAGCCTTCGCTCCGCATCCACTCATCACGTGACCTATCCCGCTCAGGCGCCACATCATGGCTGTGACCGTCGAGTTCGATCACCAGCTTGAGCTCTCGACAAAGGAAGTCGGCATAGTACGGCCCGACCGGCATTTGGCGGCTGAACTTAGCGCCTTGCTGGCTGCGGGAGAGGTGCTCCCATAGCGCGCGTTCAGCGGGTGTGGCTTGGCGGCGTAGGGTGCGCGCGCGTCTGGTGTTTCTGGGGTGCCAGTTAGGCATGGCGAGATATTGCCCACCTTCTTCTCCCCGCCCGCAAGCGGGAGGGGAGAAGAAGGTGCACTAGACCGTTTGATAAACCAGCCGCTACACTCCCCACCCAGCTGCCAACCCGCTCCGCGCAGTTGACGCTTTCCGCCAATCTTATCGGCTGTGTCCAAGCTACTCTCACCGCAATGCAAAGGGGAGAAACATCGTGACCAGTCCATCGCAGTCCTATTGGCACACCTCTTATGTGCTGCGGTCCCAAGCGCGCCAAAAACGCGCTGATGCGGCGAGGGCAGGGGCAGAAATCCTCGGAAACCCGCCCGATTTGCCCGAGAACTCGCTTGAGCGGTTGCGGGACATTCTTGACAATCTCGACGATCCAGAAACGGTCGCCAAGGCGCGGGAGTTTGCGGAATGGCTAGATACCGAATGGTATCGCGCGCTGCGACGCGCGCACGAAATGCTAGGAACCGACCCCAGCGATGAAGCCAATCGACTGGTTTATCAACGACTCGTTCCGTGGCTGGATGCGATAGGCGATATTCGTGGGATCGCCGAGGCGCTCAATGCGGCAAGACATTTGGACATAGCCGCAAAATCAATGCTGGAAATGGGCGACTTTGCTCTTGATCAGGGGCTGTAACGCACGCCAACCGTCACGCATGCAAAATGGCTCAAACCCCGGCCAACAACATCCGCGAATACCACCGGTGGAATGGCATAAGCGCCTTTACCACACGGCGTTCCGGCCTCCCGACCCAGCTGCCAAACAGCAGGCGCGTGTGGGTTTGCCGCACCATCCGGCCCTGCGGATCATCCGCATCATCACCATCGGGGAACGTCACCTCACCGGGCTGCACTGACAGCCATGTCGCGGTCGCGCCGCGGAAATCCTGCAGCAGCAGCTCATGCTGGCGCCGCTCGACCACTTTCCACATCGCGAAAATATCGGTCTCGCCATAGGCCAGCCGCCTTGCATCCTCGGTCGATGCGCCGCGATCGATTACCGCAAGCGCAATCCGTTCCGGCGTAAACGCCCAGCTCGAATAGAAATGCTCAACAAATTGCTCGAGCGTCGCCGGCCCGTCGATCTCCTGACAAAAGCAATCGCGATAGGCCCCCGCTGGCCCGAATTGCGCCAGTAAGCTCCCTGCGGGTACGTCCACTTTTCTGATCTGCCCCATGCGTATTTGCTAACCATTCGCAGCTCGAATGACTAGTGCATTCAAAGCACCATCCCTTGCGGTGTTTATGGCCCTGTGTATTATATGGGCAATACACTTGAGAGGGGAAACCTTATGCTGGCTGTCATATTGCTGGGACTGGCCCAAACGCCCGTTGCCGCGCCAATGCCTGACCTTGCCGAGGCACAAGAACGCATTGCGCGCCGCGATGCCGAGCTGTTCTGGTATGCCTTTGAAGGGTGCGATGCGGATGAGGTGCGCGCGCGGATCACCGATGATTTTCGAATGGTGCATGATCAGGGCGGCCTGGTGGCGAGCGACGCTGAGGCCTTTACTGCGATCATCGCTGATGGCTGCGATGCGCGCGGCGCAGGCGGCCGCAATGCAGGCTATAGCAACCGTCGTCAGCTGGTGCCGGGTACCGATCAGATCACGCCTTTGGGCAATTGGGGCATGCTGCACCGGGGCGAACACACTTTTCATGAACTGCGCCAACGCCCGCCGGGCGCTTATGGCGTGGGCGATCCGGGTGGGCCCACCTGGGTGATGACGGGCGGGGCGCACTTCATCAATGTCTGGCAATGGGATGGTGAGCGCGGGGCATTCGTGATGCAGGAGACGATCAGCGTGGATCACGGCAGCGCGCGGACCTATCCGCCCGTGCGGTGAGTGTGAGGCCGCTAGCAGGCTTTCCTACAGCGGTT
>JBCDKX010000277.1:0-3776 GCA_038746055.1 Pseudomonadota bacterium | reverse complement strand
TCTTCATCCGCACGATCGGACTGGCTCGGGCCGAAGCGAAACTCACCCTCGCCAACATCGCCTACAACTTCGACCGCCTGATCTTCCACGAGCGCCGGCGCGCCATGGGATGGGTCCGACTGACACCACCGAAACCGGCCACGATCCATTGCAGCGCACCAGATCCGCGCCGATCAACTCGCCGCCACGCGCAGCACCAGTCTCAACTCACGGTTCTTGCGGATCTCCAACTGTGAAATCTTCGGGGGTGCCTAGACGCTCTTGCGGGCGTCCAGCTGACACGCCGAAGACTGAAGCACGGCGTGTTCCACTCGGTCGTCGACCTCCAGGCCGCGATCAACCGCTTCATCGCCGAGCACAACGCCGCCGAGGCCAAACCCTTCACATGGCGCGCCGATCCGGACGCCATCATCGCCTCCCGAAACCGAGGGTTCCCAACGTCGGAATCAATCCACTAGCTGATCAACTCACACTTTGGACCAAAGCCGCCATTCCGATTTCCGCAAGCAATGTCCGGAATGGATGTGGGGGCTGTATTTTAGCCCCACTCTTCTTTCAAAGATCACCCTGGTTTGACGGTGTAGTCTAGGTCAATTGCCTCTGGTCCCGTTGCGGGTCCGATTAATTGGCGCATCTGATCGCGGAACCGTTCAACCATCGGGCGCTTTAGCATCCAACGGTGGAAGTCCCCCGGCGACGTGTTGTGTTGCAGGACCGATCCATAGTTTCCCGGCGCTTCGATATCGATCCGCACAGGAAACTGCAGCCATGTCCCCTGGAACTCCTCGGAAAGCATCCAGTTCAGGTAGAGTTTCGCCGCTGCCTTGTTCTTCGCTTGTGTGGGAATGCCCGCCGTCTGGTACCAGGTCAGGAAGTAGTCCTCTTCCGGGAACATGAATTCGGTGTTGAGCCCGGGGAAGTTCTCAAAGGCCCAGAAGGTGGTGAAGCTTGCGGCATACCAACCATTGTTGACAGCGTGATAAGGCATTGCCGTGCCGCGCGTCCAAGTGGGCTCCTGCGCTACCAGTTTTTCAAGATATTCCCAGCCATAGGCTTCTTTGAGATTCCAAAACTGGTAAAGCACCGCGTCATCATCATGTGGATAGGTGAGAATGATCCGACCTTTTAGGCTCGGGTCCAGATAGTCCAAGGCGTCACGGGGCGGGTTTTCAGGATCTACCATATCCAAATTGACGTAGTTGCTGAACGTCACGCCATAGAGCCCAGTCCAGCGACCATGCGGGTCTTTGTGATCCGGGTACACCCTGTCCCAGTTTGCAGGTTTGTAAGCCTCCAGAAGCCCACGCTCCATATAGTAATTGAAATCATGCAGGGTCTGGAACTGGATGACGTCCGGGATGTTCTCTTCGCCCCCAGCGGCGCGTGCGTTGTCAAACCGAGGCGCGTGGTTGATGCTGACATCTACGCTGTGCGTCACCTTGAGGTCTGGGAACCGTTCTTTGAAGCGGTCCAGGTAATAATCTATTTGCGTTGGCTCATCGCCGCCCGCGCGTAAGACAAGTTCTCCGCCTTCCACAAGGGCTTCTGCATAGAGCTCATCGAGTGTTTTGGTTTCGACTTCTAAAGCCTGTGCTGTACCGGCGAACAGGCCGAGGCTCAGCACCATTGCTGTCCTGACAATAGACATTGATGTCCTCCTTCTTGAGTGCCGCCAAGAAGGTGGGTTTCAGACAGGCACAGAGAATTGCCAAAGCTCGCAAGCCAGATTTGCAAAATGGCACAGACAGCAACGCGGCTTTTACGATTTGCCCAAAACCGCATCTGTGATGTGCTTTGAGGCAAAGTCGTAAAACGCGTTTACCCGAGCACTGCGCCGCACATCAGGGTGAGCCAAAAGCCATAGGTGCCAGCCGGCGCTCTCATCCAGGTCATGCACGCGTACAAAGTCCTTATGCTTCTCACCGAGATAGCACGGCATAGCGGCCATGCCGAAACCAGCATTCACCATGTCAAACACGCTCATCATCGTATTAAGCACAGTGGACTTGGCCCGTTCATGTTTGCAGCGCAGGGTAATCTTGCTCATAGGGGATTGGTTCAAATCGTCCCCCAGCACTATCCAGCGATAGCTCTCGGGGTCTTCAACTTGGACAGCCTGCCAATAGTCACGATGTGCGTAGGTGGCAAAAGACAAACTGGATAAGTCCCGCCCAATCCAGCGTTCAGGAGGCGAATTTGTTGGCCTAAGCGCGATATCCGCATCTCTTTGCATCAAATCCAAGGCCTGCACATCTGATAGCAGCCGCAGCTCGACATCTGGGTGTGCTTGCTGGAACTGCGCAAAGACAGGGGCAAGACAGTGCAGCAGCGAGTCTGTCGTGGTGACCGTTAGTGGGCCTTCTAATCGCAAGTCCTGCCCGCCCAGCTCCCGCTCAACTTCGTCCATCCCTTTGCAAAGCAAAATGGCACGCTCGTAGAACCGTTCTCCCGCTGTGGTCATAACGTATCCACGTGCGAGGCGTTGGAACAGGCGAACGCCCAAACGCACTTCGACAGCCTCGATACGTCGGAAAACCGTTGAGTGATTTACTCCAAGCATCCTTGCAGCGCCTGCTAGGCTGCCTGCCTCACACACCGACAAAAGGTAGGGCATGTCCGCCCATTCTAGGTTTTGGTCCGCTCGAGACCTCTGTGCTTTCATGCAAAGCTCGCTTGCAGATTCTCGAAATTCCTTTGCCGAAATACACGCATACATATGCCCCTAGCAACTGTATGGAGTGGAAAATGCAAAGCTTACTCAGCCTCCCGAAACGTCTAGGACCAGCGCCCAAGACACTCGGCCAACTCCCTCATTCCCAACTGACACAACATGGACCGGACGATATCGTTGAGGCACTGCATTCCTGGTGCTTTTCGCTTCCACACATCAACAACGAAGACAGCGGGATATCCGTTCCTGGATCGCGTGCCATGATCTTGCGCGATGGTGTGCCAGGAAACCAAGCTGCTTTTATGATTGGACGTGAGTTTGCCCATATCCACCCTAAACCCGACAACGGCAGCATGCACCTCGTCTTGCCGGTCGAGGATGTGGCTGAGGTCAAAAAGGCTGGCTGGGGCGAAGAACATTACCTAGTGACACAAGGACAGTGGAGCAACGGTCTGGTCATGATTTTCTCGCCTCGCGACGAAGGCGAATTGGTAGCAGTAAAACAGATCGTCGCTCGCTCTTACGAATTTGCAACTGGCTTACAAGTGTCAGTGTGAAAAGCTGACATCCGTCCGCTCCGCAGCATATGGAACTTGGGCTCGATCCGGACATGCCGCGATGCGGCGAACTGGCGTCCGGCGGGCACGGCTTGACGATCAGTCGCGGCCCACTGCGGACATCCGCTTGGGGTATAGCTCTCGCGGTTGCGTGCCCAGAAGTTGCCATTCACGTCACCCGCAGCATCACTGTGCTCAATATCGTAGCGATGCGGGACCAGGACGAAGCGGCTCGCGCGGCAGGGGCGCCTTTGGTTGGCGTTGCGCGCTGATCTTACCGCCTGACTTCGCTGAGAGGGCCGCCTGTTTGACGATTGGGGTCTTTTCCATCGTCAGACAGGAGGTTCCCATGACGGAGGAGAGAGCGACGCCGCTTCGCGCGCGGATGGTGAGCCATCGATAGCCGCCACCGGTCCGAGGCCGATGGCGAACGGACATGCGCATCAGGGGTCTGGGCGAGAAGGCACAGAAAGCTCACATCCGGGCGATCAAGGATTTCGCCGCGTTTCTGCAGCGCTCACCCGACACCGCGGCGCCGGACGACCTGC
>JBCDKX010000276.1:0-3786 GCA_038746055.1 Pseudomonadota bacterium | reverse complement strand
GGAGGTGAAGGTGCTCACCATCTCACAAGACAACCGCGGAGCCGATGTGGTGGTGCCATTCTTCGCTCAGCGAGATTTTCAGTATCTTGAACAATGGCTTGATCCGCAGAATGACCTCGCAGTCGCGTTTAGCGACGGGGGACTATTGCCAGTGACCGTGCTGTTCGATGCCGAGGGCAAAGAACTCTTGCGCGTGGCCGGCGGCTATGAGTGGGATAGCGAAGAGGCGATAGCTCAAGTGCGCGAGGCGCTTTCGAGCTGATCCGAATTCATTAACCCACAGGGTCTAAAGTCGTCGCTGGAGGCGCGGCTATGATTAGTGTCGGCGATTTGGTGATTTGCATTGATGCGAAGACGAAGAAGGGACCTATCCCTCCGATTGTGCCTGTCGATCATCTGCTGCGCGAAGGTCAAACGTATCGCGTAACCGGCATCAGTCACTCGAACACTCGATATTATCGGTCCTGAAAAGAGGAGCTGGTCTTTGATCCCGAAGGGACGCTTACGCTTGCCGGCATTCACTTACCGCCTCCGATGAAGGGTTTCGCCGCTTATCGGTTTCGCAAGGTCGAAAGTGACGAGGATTCCAAGGTCCTGCGCAAAGTGAAAGCTGAGCCAGTCGAAGCATAAGACCCCGCATGCCCGACCTTCGGCCGCAGTCCAGAATAAGGTTGCGGTCTATACTGTTTGATGACTTGGAAAACTGGTGGGCGATGACAGGCTCGAACTGCCGACCCTCTCGGTGTAAACGAGATGCTCTACCAACTGAGCTAATCGCCCCAACCAGAGTTCCTATCCCAGTCTTGCAACTGGTCGGAGCGCAGCCCCTAAGGTGCAACCGCGTTCCGGTCAAGATCATAACCTGCGGTGATTAACGAACCACATCCATTTCCTCGATCAGGCCTTGCGCACCGTCGATCTTTTCCATCACCCACAGCATGTAGCGTGAATCGACATGGATCGAACGGGTTGTGCGGGGATCGAAGTCCCAGTCAGAGTTGACGCTCTCAAACGTGCCGTCAAACAGCAGGCCAACCAGCTCGCCTTGCGCGTTCAATGTGGCTGAGCCGCTGTTGCCGCCGGTTACATCGAGATCAGACATAAAGTTCACGGGTACCGATCCGATTGAGGCAAGGTCATAGCCGCCGTAGTCCTTGGCTGCGATGGCATCGAGCTGGCTTTGCGGGGAGTTGAAGGGCTCTTCGCCGGTATCTTTCTGGGTAATCCCTTCAAGCGTGGTGAAGGGGAGATAGGCCATGCCGTCAAAGGGTGAGCCACCCATGACGTTGCCAAAGGTGATACGCAGAGTCGAGTTGGCATCGGGGTAGGGGAGGCCACCTTCCTCGCGCTGCCATGCGGTAATCGCTTCCATATAAGCAGGGCGCAAAGCCAGCGCGCGCCCACCGCGCTCCTCACTCGCATCTTCTAGTCCACGTTCGTAGTCATAAAGAGCGACTGCAAGCTTCACAAATGGGTCTTCGCTCGCTTCGATTGTCGCAGCATCGGCTTCCATCATGGCGAGGCGGGTTTCGCCATCGCCAAGGTTGGTACTCTCATAAAAAGGGCTGAGCAGGGTAGGCAGGTCACCCGCCGTTGTCTCGGCAGTCAGGCCGAGCGCCTCGTCAAGGACCGCTACGCGCTCTTCCACTGGCTGCCCAAGATAGCCCGACAGAAAGAGCACCCATTCTGCCTGATCAACGCTTGCATCAAACCGCCGGTCGAGCGCTTGCAGTCCCTGCCGGAAGAATGTCATGTCGCGCTCCTGATAACCGGGCTCACGTTCGGGATCAGGAAGCTCACGTTCTTTGGACAGGCGATAAAGCCGCTGCGCTGCGGAGAGCAAGGCTGGGCGTGTAGCGTTATTGTACCAGAAGTTGGTGCGCGCAGCAGTCGCGCTTTCTTGGCTGAGTTCCGTCAGAGCTTCGATCGCGGGGGCATAGTCAGCACGTGTTTCGTCGGCCGCTATCCACTTGGCTAAGCCCGCTTCGCGAGCCGCTCGGCGGCCCACCAAGCCTACCCGGCGTGCACCGTCGATCTGGCCGCGCAGATTTTTCTCAAAATTGTTGAGACCGGCGAGACGGCTCTCATATTTTACCCGCGCATCTGAGCCCTCGGGTGCTGCTGTTTCAATTGTGGCGATCCAATCGGTGAGCAGTCCTTGGAAGGTGGGATAGGTCCAGCCAAAGGTGTTCTCGACCTCTGCCAGCAGTGTGTAGCGATTGGTTGAGCCCGGATAGCCAGCGACCATCACAAAATCGCCATCATCCAGCCCGGCTGCATTGACCTTGAGGTGATGCTCAGGTGAGTAAGGGACGTTTGCTTCATCAAAATCTGCTGCCGAGCCATCGGGCGCGACATAGGCACGGTAAAAGGCAAAATCGCCCGTGTGGCGGGGCCACTGCCAGTTGTCGATATCGCCGCCATATTTCCCGATTGCGTCGGCAGGCGCATAAACGAGGCGTACATCGCGCACTTCAAGACGCTTGATCAAAGTGTATTCCGCACCGCTATAAAAGCTGGCGACCAAGCAACGGAAACCGGGTTCTGCCTCGCACTCTGCAGTGATGTCCTTGCGGCGCTGCTCAATCGCAGCATAGCGGTCAACCGGAGACATTTCCAAGGTACCCTCGCGCACGCGCTCAGTTACATCGGTCAGCTCTGTGGTCACATAGATGCGACTTCCTGGAGCTGCAGGAAGCTCGTCGCTTTTTGCGCGCGCCAGAAAACCGTTTTCGAGATAATTGTTCTCTGCCGTTGAGTTGAATTGGACCGACCCGCGCGCGCAGTGATGGTTGGTGACGACCAGACCCTCTGGCGAGACAAAGCTCGCCGAGCACCCGCCAAGCGATACCACCGCGCCCATCGGAAAACCGGTCAGATCGGTGAGGTTAGCAGGGTCAAGCTCGAGCCCCGCATCTTGCAACTGATCAGCAATGTCGGGCAGCTGTGCCGGCGTAAACATCCCCTCTTTGGCGAATGCGGGCGTGGCAAGCGCGCTGCTCAAAAGCAGGCCGAGCGAAAGCAGTTTGGCGGATTTCATGAAAGTGTCCTTATGCGTGATTCCCAAGGGGACTGGCTGGACTGGTTGCTAGTTCGAATAGATCGGTCTTGCAATCGATCACAGTCTCTATGATATAATGTATCATCTACTAAATCGATCACGCGCGACCCGGAGACCCAGCATGAATCGCCTTGTCACCCATTTTGAAGGGCCAAAGCTCCCTGTCACCGTTCTTTCCGGCTTTTTGGGGGCTGGCAAAACGACTTTGCTTAATCACATTCTCACCAATCGTGAGGGCAAGAAAGTGGCGGTGATTGTCAACGATATGTCCGAGGTGAATATTGATGCCGACCTGGTGCGCGGGGGTGAGGCATCGCTGTCGCGGTCGGAGGAACAGCTGGTGGAAATGACCAATGGCTGCATTTGCTGCACGCTGCGCGATGATCTTTTGAAAGAGGTCCGCATGCTCGCGGAGGAAGGCCGGTTTGACTACCTTGTGATTGAAAGCACCGGGATTTCGGAGCCATTGCCGGTTGCTGCCACCTTCTCCTTTCGTGATGAGGCGGGAGAAAGCCTTGGCGACGTCGCGGAGATCGACACTATGGTCACGGTGGTCGATGCGGTGAACCTGCTTGCGGACTATTCCAGCGATGATCTGCTGGAGCACCGCGGTGAGACCGCGGGCGAGGGCGATGATCGCAGTCTGGTGGCACTGCTGGTCGAGCAGATTGAGTTTGCCGATGTGGTGATCGTCAATAAGGCACAAGACGTACCCTCTGAGCAGC
>JBCDKX010000275.1:0-3810 GCA_038746055.1 Pseudomonadota bacterium | reverse complement strand
GGCGCTGTCAAAAGGATGCCGACCGATTGGCGAGCTTGCTAGCCGTGGTGGATGAGCAAGCCTGAGAAACCGTTTCGCTACTTTCATTCATCGCCTGAGGTCATCCGCATGGTTGTGATGCTGTATGTGCGGTATCCGCTTTCGCTGCGGAACGTCGAGGATCTGCTGTTTGAGCGCGGTATCGACATCTGCCACGAGACGGTTCGGCTGTGGTGGAACAGGTTCGGTCCCATGTTCGCTGCCGACATCAAGCGTCAGCGGATCAGCCGAATGAAAGGCTACACAAACTGGCGCTGGCACGTCGATGAGGTCTTCGTGAAGATCAATGGAGAGACGCACTACCTTTGGCGTGCGGTTGATCATGAAGGTGAGATGTTGGAAAGCTATGTTACCAAGAAGCGGGACAAATCAGCGGCTCTGCGGTTCTTCAAGAAGGCACTGAAGCGCCACGGTAGCCCGGTGGAGATCGTGACTGATGGCCTTCGATCTTACCCCGCAGCCATGACTGATCTTGGTATCGAAGATCGCCGGCAAATGGGGAGATGGAAGAACAATCGGGTTGAAAATTCCCATCTGCCGCTTCGTCGAAAAGAACGCGTCATGCTCCGCTTCCGACAAATGAAGACGCTTCAGAAATTCGCATCAGTGCATGCGAATGTGTACAACCATTTCAACTCAGACCGCCATCTCACTGACAGACAAACCTACAAAGCAAACCGTTCAGCCGCATTGGCTGAATGGCAAAAGCTCATGGCATGAAGAGCGCGCGGGGTAGGGGCTGAATCTGCTTACTGTAGACGAGTTCGCGTCGGACTGACAGCACCGCCATTTTCCTCACCCCCTCAATACTTCATGCGGTCAGTGCTATGCCGCGCCCACAGCAGTGGGCGCGGCATAGCACTGACAGGGTAAAGTACTGGGCGAAAGAGGAAAGTGGCGGAGACGGAGGGATTCGAACCCTCGATACCCGTAGTAGGTATGGTTCCTTAGCAGGGAACTGGTTTCAGCCACTCACCCACGTCTCCGCTGACGCATCTGCTTGCGTATTGGCTGTAAGCGCAGGGTCTATAGTCGCACCATTCAGAGGCGACAAGAGGCCAATGCGCATGAACTGCGGCCATTTTGCAATGATGTAAGGCGCGTACCTCTGAGGAACGTCGGTGCAGCCCCGTTCGATGAGCATTAAGACCGGCCGCCTAGACTCGGCTCGTCGCGTTTTCGATTCGCTTGACCGACGCGGCATTGCTGCTGCGCGCGAGAGCGACTCTGCTCTCGCGGGGGACAATGTCGCCAGCGCTTAGTGAGCGCAAAATGCGAGAGGTGATTGAGATGCTGAAGTCCATTTTTACTGCCGCAGGAAAGCTGCATATGCCTCGCGCCGCCGCACTTATGGGAGCACTCAGCCTGGGTCTCGCGGGCTTTACAACGCCCGCTGACGCACAAGAGCTGGAGACATTTGATCCAGATGTGGCTTTCGAGACGAGCGCGCCGAGCGAAGTGCCGGCCCCCCGCACTAGCGAGGTCGCCACTCAGATTGCCGATGTTGGCGCAATTGATGCCGATCTGGCCGATCCCAACTTTCGGACTGCGCCTCCGCTTGAATCACCAATTGGTACTAATACTCCTGCGATCAGCCAGCCAGCGCAACCCGGTTTTTCTGATGAGTTCTCCAACTTCGAAAACAGCCCGACTGCCGAGCAAGCGCACGGATGGGATGATGCAAGTCAGACTGCTGCGGGCGAGCCGGTTCCGCAATGGAGTGATCCCACCGATGGCGAGACGGTTGCCAACGCGGCCGAGCAATCGGGCACCTATGGCGAAGATGATCTGATCGGCGCCGCTGAAGGTCTGTTTGGCAAGGGCGCTCAGGGCCTCGCCGGATTGATCGAAGACTTGCTGCGCAAACAGGGCGAGCCCAATGGTTACATTGTCGGGCGCGAAGCCGGCGGCGCTTTTGTTGTTGGCGCGCGCTATGGTTCGGGCACGTTGCATCATAAAATAGAAGGGGAACGCAAAGTTTACTGGACCGGGCCCTCGATCGGTTTCGATGCCGGTGCAAATGCAGGCAACACATTTGTCCTCGTCTACAACCTGTTCGATAGCGAAGACATCTTTAAGCGTTATCCCGCAGGGGAGGGGCAGGCCTATCTGGTTGGCGGATTGCACGCCTCCTATATGCGCCGCGGCGATGTTGTGCTGATCCCAATCCGCATGGGTGCAGGCCTTCGGCTTGGGGTAAACGCAGGTTATATGCGCTTCTCCAAAAAGCACCGCTGGTTGCCATTTTAAGCGCGATGGCGGTCCACAAACTGAGCCGATTTCGCTACGCCTGGTTGAGCCAGAGCGCAAAGGTGGTTGCAGCTTTGCCTCCGGTGCGTAAGAGGCGTTTCCATGCTCGACCGACTCGAAGAACAATCGCCTGACGCGCTGCTCGCGCTGATCAAACTCTACGCTGCTGATAGCCGGTCCGACAAGATTGACCTTGGCGTTGGCGTCTATCGCACAGGGCAAGGAGACACACCCGTTTTTGGCGCGATCAAGGGTGCCGAACAATGGCTGGTCGATAATCAGGACAGCAAGTCCTACCTCGGGCCAGAAGGTGACATGGGCTTTGTTCATGCGCTGATGCCGTACATTTTTGGTTCGGACGCCACGATGGGCGGACGACTTGACGGGATGCAGACACCGGGCGGCACTGGCGCCGTGCGTCTGGCGATTGCGCTGGCCAAGCAGATGGGCATAGCAAAGCTGCACATGGGCACACCCAGCTGGCCTAACCACGCGCAGATCATCAATGACGTCGAACTTGAGTGGGAGGCGTTCGATCATGCCAATGCCGATGGCACCGCCAATCTTGATGCGGTACTTGCCGCGATTAATGGTGCGGGGCCGGGCGAGGCTGTCCTGATCCACGGCTGCTGTCACAATCCGACCGGCATTGATTACTCTCCTGATCAGTGGGAAGCTATTGGCGACGCTCTTGTTGCCAGCGGAACCTTCCCGATTATCGACACCGCTTACCAAGGCCTTGGCTTCGGCCTGGAGGAGGACGCAGCCGGTTTGCGCAGTGTCCTGGCCAAGGTACCCGAAGCGTTTATCGCCTATTCCTGCGATAAGAACTTCGGCATGTATCGTGACCGAGTGGGCGCATTCTACATCCTTGCGCAAAGTGGTGCGGAAGGAGCTGCAACGCTTGATAAGGCCTTCTCCAATGCCAACGCGCTGGCACGTGCAAGCTGGTCCATGCCGCCTGATCATGGCGCAGCAGCAGTGCGGGTGATCCTGCGCGATCCAAAGCTTACCGAGCAATGGCTTGATGAACTTGGTCAAATGCGTGCCCGCATGCGTCAGGTGCGTCAGTATCTCGGTGAAGCGGGTCGGACAGGAAGTATAGATCTCGCACCGCTCGCAACACAAAATGGCCTTTTCTCAACCCTGCCCGTCACTAAAGGGCAGGTAGTCCAGCTGCGCGAGGAACACGGCATCTATATGGCGGGCTCTGGCCGCATCAATATTGCTGGCCTCACCATGGACAATATCGACAAATTCATCGGTGCGGTTGCTGAGGTTACAGGCGAGTAACGTCGTCCTTTCCTTGCTCCTCTTCTCTTGGTCCAAACGAGGCGATTTCTTCGCCCAAGTGCGACACTGAAACCCTGATTTGGGGGCGAGTTTTTACAACTACTCTTGGCATGGGGATCTGGCGCAAGGTCCGTCCTCCACCAAGCCGTGACATGAGCCGCAAAAGCGCAGTATTGTCAGGTTCCCGGGCGATGCCGCACATTTTGCCATGGTAGAGGATGGGCTTCC
>JBCDKX010000274.1:0-3840 GCA_038746055.1 Pseudomonadota bacterium | reverse complement strand
GCGATGAGGGTGGTGCCAGATGGCGAGCAAGTCTCCATGCAGGTCATGGTCGATGCGGTCAAAGAGACTTACCCGGACCACACAATTTTGGGCTTAGGAGCATCCGAAGGAGACTATTTCGCCTATCCAGTGTCGGTGTTTGATCCAGACGGTGTTGGCAAGGCCATATTCGTTGATCAATGGCGCGGCGAGGTGACTGGCGAGGGCGGCATTTTTAATATCAAGTACTTCTTCAGACAACTCCACCGCTATCTGTTTTTGCCTGCGCCGATTGGCCTGACGATTGTCAGCTCAATGGCGATAATCCTCTCAATCTCGCTCTACACCGGGCTGAAAACCTCGCGCAATTGGCGCACGCTGATGACCCGGATCCGTTTCTCAAAAGGTGCGCGGACAGCGATTGGTGATGCGCATAAGGCTGCGGGACTTTGGAGCATCTGGTTTTTTGCGCTGATGATTACCACAGGCCTGTGGTATTATGCGGAGTTTCTCGGCACCGACTTCGAGCCTGAGCAGCCTGGATACACCGAAGAACGTGCTGTTCAGATGGGTGATGTGCTGCCTGATCGCAGTGTATCTGACATTATCAAGGCAGCTCAGACCGCCTATCCCGACTTACAGATCAGCAGTGTGACTTTTGGCGGCGTCGTTGGGCGACAGGCAACAATGGTCAATGGCACCGTGGGCAATCCCATCGTGCGTGAGCGTGCCAACCGGGTTTATCTGGACCCGGTGTCGCTTGAGGTGATCAAGGTCGCTCGCGACCGCGATCTTGGGTGGGTCCAATGGCTCAACCAAATCGCCGATCCCTTGCACTTTGGTAATTTTGGCGGGCTCGCGGTCAAACTCATCTGGTTTGTCTTTGGGCTGTTTATGACCGGGCTTTCGATCAGCGGTGTATGGCTGACATGGCGCCGGTTGAAGTCGCGCGGAGCGACCCGGATGCAGCTCGCCTGCCTGCCGCTGCTCATACTTGCAGGTGTTGCAGGATCAATCACTTACGCAGCCACCAAACTACCATTCTTTAGTGGGATCGACCTGTTTGCACCCGCATGGTTCATAGTGGGATTATGGCTTGGAGGGCTAGCTTTGCTTGGAGCGTGGCTATTCTATCGTCGGCTGCGCCGTCCAGACAAGCCGCGCTTGACCTTGCTGAATGGCTTTTATGCGCTCTTGCTATTGGCTGCTGGGGGGAGCGCCGTACACGCAACGGTCTTGCAACGGCCATTTGCGGATGTGCCCGAACAATCGCTCGGGTTACGATCTGCCGGGCCGGTTTCGAGTGAGCTGTTCCTGGCGACCACGCCTGCCGGAGCGTTTGCAGGATCAGCGCGCTTCATGATTGGTGCAGTCGGTGAACGCCCCAATCTCAATACCATGTCAGTCCGGCTTGTCACAGGCGATAAATCTCTGGGAGACCCGGAAGACGCCATTGAAAAGCGTTTCAGTATGCGGCCCGTGATACAGCCTGTGTTCTTGTCATTTGACGCAGATGCGCTCGCAAAAGCGGAACGGATTGAGGCCACATTTGAAATGCACTCAGGCAATAAGTTCAAGAGTTCGTGGGAACTTACAGCGCAGCCCTGAATTAGTGCTTTTGACTCTCACTATTAGAATGGTAGGCTCACGTTCCCTCTTCAAAAGATCTACCCAATGATGACCGACACCGCGCCTAACCGTGCAATTGCGAAGGCAAATAAGAAAGCTGGCAACAGCAAGCCCAGGCCGTGGGGACGGCTCTTCATCGCCGTCCTGCCCGGCTATATTGTGGCTGTGCTGACCGCGACGGCATTCACCACGGTAATGCCAATCCCACGCAGTGAGGCCACTTTGTTCAGCCTGGTCCTGGCGGCGTTCTTCTATGCGGGCGCCTTCATTTATGCGTTTGCGGTTGAGAGCTGGAAGAAGGCACTCAAAGGATACGGCATCGCTGTCCTCATCAGCGCTCCAATCATTGCGCTTAATCTCTTGGTGTTCACCTGATGCAGACGCTTCGCCAGTCCATGTCATGGATGCACACCTGGACCGGGTTGTTACTCGGCTGGGTGCTCTACTTCATGTTTATCACCGGCTCAGCTGGCTATTACGATGTTGAGATTGATCGGTGGATGAAGCCGGAGTTACCGGCGGCTGCACAGACAGATGACACGATTGCATCGTTACAGGCCGGATTGGACTTTGCGGTGGCAACCGATCCTGACGCAGATTCCTATTTCATCAATTCGCCGGCCGCGCGCAGCTCCTCATTCTTGAATATCTTCATTCGCTCCACTGACACGGAAGGAGAGCTTCAGAACGATAGCTATTCAAAACTACCCGATGGCTCTGATGTGCCAGAGGCGCGCGATACCGGCGGTGGGCAAACGCTCTATCAAATGCACTGGGCATTCCACTACATCCCGCGCCAATTGGGTGAGCTGTTTGCAGGGTTTGCGGCATCTTTTATGCTTGCAGCGATCATCTCCGGAATCATCACGCATAAGAAGATCTTCGCCGATTTCTTCACTCTGCGGCTTGGGAAGGGACAGCGATCCTGGCTCGATTCTCACAATGTGATCAGCGTGATGACGCTGCCGTTCCAGTTCATGATTACCTTTTCCGGTATAGTGTTTGTGACGACCCTGTTCTTCCTGCCGATTTTCATTGGTCATTACGGCTATGACGAAAACACTGAGCAGGTGATCTCAGAAGAGATTTTCGGCATTGACCAAGCACAGGAACGGACCGGCGTATCAGCGCCGATGGTACCGCTCGCTAACCTGATTGCGGATTATGAAGCGCAATTACCGAACGAACCGATCCATTCGGTCAATGTGACGTTTCCCAATGATGAGGCAGGTCGGATCACCTTGCGCGGCTCCTTCGAGGACAGCGTCATTCGCGCCGCCCCTTCGGTCGAGTTCAACGCAGCAACGGGCGAAATGATCAAGGTGCAGACACGCTATACCGGCGCGGGGCTTACCACAATGAATGTGCTGGAGGGATTGCACGAGGGCCTGTTCGCCGGGCCAGCTCTGCGCCTGCTCTATTTCATCTCCGGCCTGATGGGTGCTGGCATGATCGCGACCGGACTGGTGCTGTGGACCAGCAAGCGGCGGCAAAAACTAAAAGCTGGCGAACGGGCGGAACGCAATCTGATCATTATCGAGCGGTTGAATATCGGCATTATCGCTGGACTGCCTGTTGCCATTGCGGCCTATTTCTACGCTAATCGGCTTATTCCACTTGGTATGGAAGGGCGCGCTGACTTTGAGGTCGACATCCTGTTCATCGCCTGGTTGGTGATGTGTGTTCACAGTCTTGCGCGACCGCCGCGCAACGGCTGGATCGAGCAGTTGAGTCTTGCAACCATTGCCTTTGCAACTCTTCCGATCCTGAACGCGCTTACCTCAAACATCCATCTTGGCAATTCGCTTGGCCTTGCAGGAACTGAGACCGACTGGTTCGCAGCGGGCGTTGATATTGGCTTCATCGCGATTGCCGTGGGACTGGCACTGGCAACCTATCACACGGCGAAAAAGCCAGTTGAAAAGCCCAAACGGGTCCGCAAGAAAACTCCACCCAAGCCGAGCGTGGATGATGGGGTCATTGCTGAGCCCGCAGAATGAGCTGGATAGTCGCAATCGCTTTGGCGCTGTCAGGCTTCGCTGGCCTGAGCCTTGCGATGAACAAACACCAGCGATCGGTCTTTGGCCAAACCCTGCCTGACCAGCAAAGCCGGTTATACCGACGGGTCGGCTGGGCTTTGATTGCTGCATGCACCGCTGTGTGTATCGTCGCCTTCGACTGGAGCTTTGGGCTGGTCGCCCTGTGCGGGGTCGCCACCCTCGCCTCGATCAG
>JBCDKX010000273.1:0-3853 GCA_038746055.1 Pseudomonadota bacterium | reverse complement strand
TCATCGCGCAGCGCCTTAAGCCGGGTTGCTGTCTCATGCTGCGCAGGGCTGAGGGCGCCTGACTGCCGCAGCCTATCGATCGCCCAAGGTGATTGGACGTGCGGAACCTTCCCAACAACTGGTAGGTCGGTCACGACGATATCGCCCTTGGCCAGCCGGTCTTCGGTGACGATGGTTAGAGTTTTGGCCCGCTCGATCGCGGCTTGGTCGATTGTTGGAGACTGTCGGAGGCGGAGCTTGATGCGGCGACGACGCTTGCGCGCTGAACCATTTGGCATGGAATACCCCGGTATCTGTCAATTGAAGTGATCAGCGCGCCTTATTCCGTATATCAGAACCACCCCCCATATTTCGAGCGAATTGTGGGTTGTGTTGTTGTCTGGAAGATTGGGGCGCTAGAGGTCATTGATATTATTGTATAACGCCATTTCAATGGCGGATGATGTGTCCGCCATTCAGATTGATTGGGCTCAGAGACCAGCGGTCTAGCCGCTTACTTGCGCTTAGTGCTGCTCCAATTCACCCCTAAATTTGCCATGGGGTCTACGGCAGCTAAGCGGACAAACCCGTCATTCCGACTTCACTAAGCAATGTCCGGAATGAATGAGTGGGGCCATTTGCCAGCCCCACGCATTAGATACAGTCACCCTGGCTTTACGGAATAATCTAGGTCAACCGCCTCAGGACCAAGCGCTGGACCGATCAGTTGGCGCATTTGTGCCCGGAACCGCTCAACGAGGCCGCGCTTGAGCATCCAGCGGTGAAAGTCCCCTGGTGAAGTGTTGTGGCGGAGAACTGACCCGTAGTCGCCAGGTGCTTCGATATCCATCCGCACAGGGAACTGGAGCCAGGTGCCCTGCATCTCTCCGCTTAGCATCCAATTCAGATAGAGTTTCGCTGCGGCTTTGTTCTTGGCTTGCGTGGGAATGCCCGCGGATTGGAACCAGGTTAGGAAGTAATCTTCTTCTGGCAGCATGAATTCGGTGTTGAGACCCGGGAAGTTCTCAAATGCCCAGAAGGTTGTGAAGCTTGCGGCGTACCAACCATTATTGACGGCGTGGTACGGCATTGCGGTGCCGCGTGTCCAAACGGGCTCCTGTGCCACCAGCTTTTCGAGATAATCCCAGCCATACGCCTCTTTGAGGTTCCAAAACTGGTAGAGCACGGCATCGTCATCATGGGGATAGGTCAAAATGATCCGCCCCTTGAGACTTGGGCTCAGATAGTCCAGGGCATCCCGAGGCGGGTTTTCAGAATCCACCATATCGAGGTTCACGTAGTTGCTGAACGTCACGCCATAAAGACCAGTCCAGCGACCATGTGGGTCTTTGTGATCGGGATACACCTTGTCCCAGTTTGCAGGCTTGTAGGCATCCAGAAGCCCGCGCTCCATGTAATAGTTGAAATCATGCAGGGTCTGGAACTGGATGACATCCGGGATGTTCTCTTCGCCACCGGCAGCGCGCGCATTGTCGAAACGGGGCGCGTGGTTGATGCTGACATCCACACTGTGCGTCACGTTCAGGTCCGGGAACCGTTCTTTGAAACGGTCCAAATAGTAGTTAATTTGCGTTGGCTCATCACCGCCTGCGCGCAAGACGAATTCGCCGCCGTCGGCAAGGGCGTCTGCATAGAGCTCATCCAGTGTTTTGGTTTCGATTTCCAAGGCAGTTGCAGTGCTGGCAAACAGGCCGAGGCTCAGCACGATTGCTATCCGTGTGATAGACATTGAGGTCCTCCTTCTTGAACGCTGCCAAGAAGGTGGGTTGCGAGGGCGCGCGGAGAATTGCCAAAGACCGCAAGCCAGATTTGCAAAATGGCACAGATGGCACCTTAGCTTTACGGTGCGCCCAACACCTCATCCGTGATGTGCTTCGTCGCGAAGTCGTAGAACGCATTCACCCGCGCACTGCGTCGCACATCCGGATGGGCCAATAGCCATAGGTGCCAATTCGCGCTGTCGTCTGGGTCATGAACGCGCATGAGGGATGGGTGTTTCTCTCCCAGATAACAGGGCATGGCTGCAATGCCGAACCCGGCGTTGACCATATCAAACACGCTCATCATCGTATTGAGCACTGTCGATTTGGCCTGCTCATGCTTGCATCGCAGGGTGATCTTGCTCATCGGCGATTGGTTCAGATCATCACCGAGCATGATCCAGTGATAGGTTTCGGTGTGTGCGTCTCGGATGACGCGCCAATAATCACGATGCGCATAGGTAGCAAAGGATAGCGCCGACAATTCCCGGCCAACCCAATGTTCGGGAGGCATATTCGTCGGTCTCAGTGCGATATCTGCGTCTCTTTGCATTAAGTCCAATGCCTGCACATCTGACAGCAGCCGTAGCTCGACGTCCGGGTGTGCTTGCTGGAACTTTGCAAAAACAGGGGCAAGGCAATGCAGCAGAGAATCCGTCGTTGTGACCGCCAGCGGTCCCTCCAGGCGTAAATCCTGACCGCGCAGGTCACGCTCAATCTCGTCCATGCCTCCGCATAGCAGGATCGCACGCTCATAGAACCGCTCTCCTGCCGGGGTCATCACATACCCGCGGGCGAGGCGCTCAAACAAGCGAACACCCAGTCGCGCCTCCACCGCCTCGATACGGCGGAAAACCGTTGAATGGTTTACGCCAAGCATCCGCGCGGCACCCGCAAGGCTGCCTGCCTCACAAACCGACAAAAGGTAGGGCATGTCAGCCCATTCCAAGTTCTGGTCCGCACGAGACCTCTGTGCTTTCATGCAAAGACTGCTTGCAAATATTGGGATTCTCTTTGCCAGGATACACGCATATCTTCGGCTCAAGCAACAGCATGGAGCGGACAATGCAAACCTCACTCAGCTTGCCGACACGCACTGGGCCAGCGCCCAAAACACTTGGGCAACTCCCCCATTCACAACTGACCCAACATGGGCCCGACGATATCGTTGAGGAACTCCATGCCTGGTGCTTTGCGCTTCCGGACATCAACAACGAAAACAGCGGAATATCCGTTCCTGGATCGCGAGCGTTGATCTTGCGCGATGACGTGCACGGCAACCAAGCCGCCTTTATGATCGGACGCGAATTCGCCCATATCCACCCAAAGCCGGACAATGGCAGCATGCACCTGGTTTTGCCGGTCGAAGATGTGGCGGAAGTCAAACGAACAGGCTGGGGAGAAGACCACTACTTGGTGACGCAAGGACAATGGCCCGCCGGTCTTGTGATGATCTTCTCGCCTCGGGATGAAAGGGAGTTGACGGCAGTAAAACAGATCGTTGCTCGATCCTATGAATTTGCAACTGGCTCCCAAGTCTCGGTGTGAAAAGCTGACCTTCATCTACCACGCAGCATCCGGAAAAATGGGCTCGAAGCTACCATTCGCACCAGGTCGCAGGAGTTTCCGCATTGGGCCAGAAGCGGCATCGGCTCAATTGGGCGGGGGGCGGCTATTTGTTGCAAGAGAAGCCGATCACCGGCATGCGGACAAAGCTGCCACCTGGTTACCGCGCCTGAATGTCCGCCCTCTTCGCTTTAAGTCATTTTTGCGATTATGTCAGTGTTGGAGTGAACTTATGTTGCCCGCTGAACCCGACCCTGACCACAGCGCCAGTCGCCAGATCGCGAACATCAACGAATGGCCGGTAGCTCGGTTCGCGTTACTTCCATGATCGCTTAGGCATCTTTGCCCCCTTCCACCATGCCGCACTCGATCAGCGCCAGCCGCTCCGCCTCCTGGCGGCTGTACCCGCCCTCGAATTCAAGGATTGAAGAGCGCTCCTCGAAGTCATCGGGGCTGGTTGCTCCGGCTCGCTGGCCGGCCTCTTTGAGCTCCTTGATGTCAAGAGGGCCGGTTTGAACAGATGGAAC
>JBCDKX010000272.1:0-3853 GCA_038746055.1 Pseudomonadota bacterium | reverse complement strand
GCGCATCCCGAGCTTCAATATGAGGACCAGAACTATAACACCGTCACGCTTATTGCGGTCGAACCGGGGTCAAGTGAGGTCACGGTTACCTGTCGAGGGAAGGTTGAGACGCAAGACAGCGCCGGGGTAATTGGCCGACACTCTGGTCACTTGCCGCTATGGAGTTTTATCGGCCAAACCGAGCTCACAAAGCCCGGTCCGCAAATGCGCTCGCTCGTGCGTGATGTCGGGCGCCCAAAGCGGGCCGGGCTTGAGTTCCTCCACGATCTTTCTGCGCATATCGCCTCCAGCGTTGCTTACGCCAAAGGTGCGACCGGTGCTGCGACACCAGCGGAAGAAGCGGTGTCAGCTGGCGAGGGAGTGTGTCAGGATCACACGCATATCTTTATCGGTGCAGCTCGCATGCACGATGTTCCGGCGCGCTATGTTTCAGGCTATCTGATGATGAACGACCGAATAGAGCAGGAGGCGAGCCACGCTTGGGCGGAGGCGCACATCGAAGGGCTGGGCTGGGTTGGCTTTGATGTTTCAAACGGGATAAGCCCAGATCCGCGCTATGTTCGGGTTGCAACAGGCCGCGATTACCGCGATGCAGCGCCCGTCACAGGGATCACATTTGGCTCAACAGAACAGGTATTGACAGTGGACGTCGAAGTCCAACAGCAGAGCCAGTAAGGACGACAAGATAATGACCTACTGCGTTGGCATGGTGCTCGATAAGGGGCTCGTCTTGATGAGCGATACCCGCACCAATTCGGGCGTCGACAACATCTCGGTCTTTCGCAAGATGTTTTCCTGGCAAGTACCGGGCGAACGGATGATCGCGGTGATGACCGCTGGCAATCTGGCGACCACTCAGGCGGTTGTGAGTAAGCTCGAAGAGCGGACCAAAGAGCCTGATGAGCGTGAGACGACGCTGCTTTCAGGGCCCACAATGTTCACAGTCGCAACTGAAATCGGTCGGTTGTTGCGGCAGACGATCAGCGAGGTGCAGGAGGCCAACAACACCACATCGCGTTTTACCGCTTCGATTATTCTCGCCGGCCAGATCGCTGGCATGGAGCCGCGCCTGTTCATGATCTATCCTGAGGGTAATTTTATCGAAGCAAGTTCGGACACACCTTTTTTCCAGATCGGTGAGACGAAGTACGGTCGCCCAATTCTCATCCGTGGTTACGAAGCTGATATGAGTATTGAGAACGCCGTCAAGCTGTTGATGGTCTCCTTTGATTCAACCCTCAAGGCGAACCTTTCGGTTGGCCTACCACTGGACCTTTTGGTGATCGGAAAAGACGATTTTGGTCCAACGCACGAGCGCCGCATCACGCAGGACGATCCCTATTTCGATACGATCTCTTCAAACTGGGGGGATGCGCTTAAATCCGCCTTCGAATCGCTCCCGAGTTATTCGCTCGAGTCGCCCTAAGTCGATGCGACTGTTCGCTGGATAATCTGTAAAAATCGCTCAGCGATTGCTCGATATTGGACATATTTAACTATGTGGATTCAGCATTTTGCGCAAAAGCCCTCATGGTAATTCTCCATATCGGGTTGAGTGCTGGGTGAATTAAAATTTTGAGCGGCGCACGACACTGGTCATGTCACGCAAAGCCACCCTCCATTTCATCGATTCCAATAGTCGCCATCGCGCTGAATTGGCACGCATAGGGTTTTCCCTAGGCCACCATTCAGAAGTGTATGGCGATATCTCGGAATTATCCATTCACCCACCGCGCGAAGGAATCATTGTCGCCCGCGATCTGCCCGATCAGGGCGGAGTGTCGATAATCCTGGATCGCTTAAGTCGATTGGGCATCTGGTTGCCCTTGATCGCGGTTGAATCAGATCCACGACCGGGCCGGATTGTCGAGGCGATCAAAGCGGGGGCGCTTGATTACCTTTCCCTTCCACTTGATCCGGGTCGGTTCGAACGTTGTCTTACCCGCATCGCGAAAGAGGCTGAAGTCTTCGGTGCAGCTCGTCGCCGGATGATCGAAGCACGCGATCGGATTGCCAGTCTTTCAGTCCGCGAACGCGAAGTTCTCGAATGGCTCGCTCAGGGAAGTAGTAATAAGGTTATCGCCCGTGAGCTCGATATCAGCCCGCGCACTGTTGAAATTCACCGTGCCAACATGATGCACAAACTGGGCGCCCGCCACGCTGCCGAAGCCGTCCGCCTCAAACTTGAGGCTAAATTGGAGCCTCAAATCGAACCCCAAGTGAACTATTAAGTCAGCGTATGAATTGCTGATCTAACTCCAGCATCCATCCTGCGAAGGGCGCCCTTACGAAGAGTGAAAGGCCATCTAAGCCCTTGGTACCCGCACGGCCTCGGCATTCCCCTAGATGCCGGGGCCGTGTACCGTTTCAGACAATCAGCGGCACAGCTTGCGATTGGATGTGCGGATCGATCCTTCGAGATGGAAGTGATCGGCATGAGCGCTGTCATAGTCTGGGCTCAGCACGGTACCAAAGCGCTTGCAGGCAGAGGATTTGACCACGCGCAGAAACTCGCGCTCGGCCGGTGTACCGCCACTCCAGTCTTCGGTGAGATTGATACGACGTCCGTCGGTAAGAACGAAGCCTGAGACATCAATCGCCTCAGCGCGTGAGTGGGCTGAGCGCTTATTGGTTCCGGCAACATTGCGGCACGCATAGCTGCCCATGGTCTCAATCCTCGCCAGGCGGGTGCCTAAAATCTGCTGTGCGGCCCGGTCCACTCCAAAACGCGCCCAATTGCTAAAGGCATTGGCAACGTCACATTGCACTGGTCCCAGGTTGCTGATCCCAAATGCGCCCTGATCACCCTTGATCGACGTTAACTGTACGGTTCCCAGCCGGTGGCACCCTGGCGCGCCATAGCTATCGGGCAATGCACTGAAGCGCGCGCCACCGGCACCAAGTTCGCTGATACACGTCGCTTCTGATCTGCGTTGTGCCACGTTCTGTGGTGCAGCAGCGATCACAGGTCGTTGAGCCTGGCGTGTGTAAGTCTCCGGCGCCAGAGCAGGCGCGCTACGATAAGGTTCAGAGTGACTATGCGCCGCGCTTGCCCGAGAGTTCGGTGAATTCGGAGTGTCGCTCGCCGGGATGACGCCCCCGCATCCCGCAAGCGAGAGAGCGGCGATGATCGGTGCCAAAGGGCGAAGTCCTGCAATCATACCTAACGACGTATAGCCGTAAATGGTTAACGCGAGCCTAAGGAATTGCTCATCGCTTCAAGGCGTCTCGTCGATCACCTGCTCCCACAGCTCGATCTTCACGCCGTTGGGGTCAAGGATCCAGGCGAATTTCCCGTATCCTTCATCCGCCATATCAAGCACTTCGACATCGCGCGATTTCAGGAGCTCGACAAATCCATCAAGATCGGTGACACGCAGATTTATCATGAAGCCACCAGTGCCAGGCTTGATGTATTCATCATCTTTGAATTGGCTGATTAGCGAATAGGGGTTCTTCATGGGCTCTTCGGCCCAGGAAAATTGCGGTCCATATTCGCCGTCCACACCTAACTTCTCGCGATACCATGCACGGGTCGCCTCCGGATCCTTGGCGACATAGAATACGCCCCCCAATCCCGTGATGCGTGGCCCACTAGTCTCATTCATCTGACTGCTCCTCCCAGTGTGATCCTGCTTCCGCTTATGCCGCAAAAGAGCGATACTGGTAAAGGCGCAGTGTTCCTAAAAGGACGTTGTGAAGATGATCACCGAAGGAGGAAGTGCGTCGAGCAGGGCGATCTCAATCACCTTGTCGAACCCGCTCACCACCATCAGGCCCACCACCAGAAGTGCTGCACCAAACAGCGGCTTGCCATACCGCGCCAGCACAGCCAGTGTCTGACGGCGCTCTC
>JBCDKX010000271.1:0-3857 GCA_038746055.1 Pseudomonadota bacterium | reverse complement strand
GCGCCGCGCATTTATCATGTATCAGACCGCCCCGTGATGACCTTGGATAGCGCGCTCGACCGAGTATCAGCAATGCTTGGCGTGACGCTCGATTGGATGGATATTCGCGACTTCCTCCCCACACACGCAGAGCCAGAGCTGCGTAAGTCTGTCCTGGCGTCCAGCTTTGTAGCGGCGCTTGAACTGGCACGATTGGGGCGGGCTGAACTTGATCAGGAAGGGGCATTTGGACCCTTGCGAATTCGGCGCCTTAAACAGCAGGCGGAAGCATGATGTCGGAAACGACAAATGAACCCGATGAGGTTCAGCGCGGCCTTGAGGCAACCTTGTTCGCAGCCGAAGAACCGTTGAGTGTCGAGCAGCTTTCTGCGCATTTGGGTGATTGCGACAAGGCTTTGGTTCGCGACGGACTGACCGCGCTCGCAGAACACTATGCAAATCGTGGGGTGCAATTGGTCGAGCGTGGCAAACGCTGGCATTTTGAGACAGCGGCCGACATGGCTCATTTGTTGCGGCGTGAGAAAGAACAGGTCCGCCGTCTCAGTCGTGCGGCCACGGAGGTGCTGGCGATCATTGCTTATCATGAGCCTGTGAGCCGGGCCGAAATCGAATCGATCCGGGGCGTGCAGACCAGTTCCGGAACGCTTGATGTGCTGATGGAGGCAGGCTGGATCAAGCTTGCAGGTCGACGCGAGGTGCCTGGGCGTCCGGTCATCTACGCCACTACACCTGATTTTCTTGACCATTTTGGTCTGTCATCGCGCCGCGATCTACCGGGTATCGATGAACTTCGTGCCTCTGGATTACTCGACCCGGTAGACGACGCGCTTGAGGAAGCGATGTCCGAAAAGGGGGAGCAGACTGTCTCTACAGAGGAGCGAGGATTGCCCGAAACATCAGATTGCGAGGCCGCCTCAGATGCTCCGCAGATTGGCGAGCCTGGCTGACTAATCATCGGCCTCTGATGAGAATTTACGCTCTCACTGGCGCGATTGCGTCCAAGCGCCTATATTGAGATCGACAGCCACCCTTTTAGCAAAGGGCAATTAAGAGAGAATTCGCATGCAACCCGGAATTTGGCAGATCCTTATCGTCGCAGTTGTGGTCCTCATCCTGTTCGGGCGCGGACGCATTTCAGAAATGATGGGCGACTTTGGCAAGGGCATCTCCAGCTTTAAAAAGGGTATGAGCGAGGAGCCTGCGTCAAAAGAGTCTTCCAAGGCTCAGATTGAAGCGCCTGCCAAAGATGCCAGTGAGACAAAATCGGGCGAAAAGAGCGAAACCCCTAGCTGACGCTTGTCGTTCTTGCGCCTTTGAGAGTGACTTCGCCCAATGTTTGATATCGGCGCCGCAGAGCTTTTGGTAATCCTGATCGTCGCGGTCTTGGTGATCGGGCCTAAGGATATGCCAATGGCGATGCGAACCGCTGGGCGGTGGATCGGCAAAGTCCGTCGTGTTTCCTCGCATTTCCGGACCGGCATTGATGCCATGGTCCGCGAAGCAGAGCTTGAAGACATGGAGAAGAAGTGGAAAGCGCAGAACGAGGAGATCATGAAGCGTTCTGCGACTGAGGTCGAAGCTGCGAATGTTGAGCCGCAGATGACGGGTCCGCTACCAACAGCGGATGCTGAGAGCGCTGTGAGTGAGCCCCCCAAGAGCGTTGAACCTGGTCCTGCGCCGCTCAAGCCTCAATCATCAACGCCAGCGCCGCCGGAAAAACCGGCCAAGCCAGAACCCTAGGCGGCGGTCATGGCGTTTGAAATCAAGGATATCGACGAAACCCGCGCTCCGCTGCTGGATCATTTGATTGAGCTACGCAGCCGTCTGATGCGCGCGCTTTTTGCGCTCCTTATCGGTTTTGGCGTGTGCTATTATTTTGCCGATCCGATCCTTGGTTTTCTCGTGCAACCACTGAAAGATGCCTTTCCTGATGGGGAAGGGCAGCTGATCTTTACAAAACTGCCAGAGCTCTTCTTCGTGGAGCTCAAAATCGGCCTCTTCGCAGGCTTTATGGTTAGCTTCCCCATTATCGCCAATCAGCTTTGGGCTTTCGTCGCACCGGGTCTCTATGCGCAGGAAAAGAAAGCGTTCCTGCCGTTTCTGATCGCCACACCTGTCCTGTTTCTCGGCGGGGCGGCCTTAGCCTACTTTGTGGTCATGCCGATCGCCTTTCTGTTCTTCCTTGGTTTTGGAGGAGAAGCAGGTGGACTCGATATTCAGGCGTTACCTACCGCCGGCGATTATCTCAGCCTTGTCATGCAATTTATCCTCGCTTTTGGGCTGACTTTTTTGCTGCCCGTTTTGCTGATGTTGCTCAACCGAGCAGGGATTGTGACGCGCGAGCAATTGGTGGTCGCAAGACGCTATGTCATCGTCGCAATTTTCGTTGTCGCAGCGATCGTGACCCCGCCTGATCCGGGTACTCTGATCATCTTGGCTGTGCCCTTGCTGCTGCTATTTGAAGGCTCGCTTCTGCTGATGCGGCTACAAGAGCGAACCATGCGCAAAAAAGCGGTGGAAGGCGCGAGTGAAGCGACCAGTGATGAGCCGAAAGAAGACAGCGAACAGCCCGCAGAGTAAGCTCGTCTTACTTGGCGAAAACGCGTTTTCCGGCCAGATAGACTTCGCGGATTTCGGTCTCCCGAATTTGCGTTGGCGAAGCAAGGAGTGGGTCGCGATCCACTAACAAGAAATCCGCGCGCTCTCCTGGTACCAAACGCCCAAACCGGCCATCGGCAAAGCCTGCAAAGGCGGCATTTGCAGTGAAGGCTGCAAAGGCTTGCTCCCGGCTCACAGCTTCATGAGCCCGCCAGCCGCCAAAGGGCTCACCATTCTCATCAGTTCGGCTGATTGCGACCGCTATTCCGGCAAAAGCATCGGCCGGCTCCACCGGAGCATCGGATCCGAAGGCAATGCGCCCGCCGACGTTGATGATACTGCGCCAAGCGTAGGCGCCACCCAATCGATCTTCGCCAAGCCGTGTCTCAGCCATATGCATATCGCTCGTTTGATGGAGCGGTTGCATCGATGCGATTGTGCCGTAGTCGCCAAAGCGCGGCAGGTCTGTGGGGTCAACGATCTGTGCATGTTCGATGCGCCAGCGCCGATCACCCTTATAGCTTTGGGAAAGTTCTGCGATCGCCATCAACACATCTGCATTCGCAGCATCGCCGATCGCATGAACGGCGGTTTGGAAATTGTCGAGCGCCGCGCGGCTCATCCGGTTGCGCAATTGCGCTGGGGAGGTGATTGCAATGCCTCTGGTGGTGGGCTCATCATGATAGGGCTCTTTCAAAGTCGCCCCGCGCGAACCCAGCGCCCCATCAACATACAGTTTGAGCCCATTCAGTCGCAGTCTGTCCTGGTAAAGCCAAGGAGTGGGGCCGGGCCCACCGATCAGTTCCATGGCCTCCGGACTGCTGGCGTAGGACATGATACGGATGTTCAATTCGCCGCGGTCAGCGGCTCTACGAAAAGTCATCCAGTCCACCACCGGCGTGCCCATATCTGCAACTGCAGTAATACCATTGGCGAGCAAACGTTGTTGCGCCATGGCAAATGCTGCGTCGCGATCTTCCGGGCGAGGGGGTGGTACACTATTGCCAACGAGCGGTTTCGCATTGTCGACAAAGACGCCTGTCGGATTGCCGCTGGCATCGCGTATAATTCGTCCACCTTCGGGACTCCGCGTTTCGGCAGTTACACCGGCACGCTCCATTGCCAGACTATTTGCCCAATTCGCTTGATTATCAGCGCGTTCGAGCCAAACGGGGCGGTCGGATACAACTGAATCAAGCTCAACGGCGGTCGGAAAGCGACCAAGACCCCATTTTTCCTGGTTCCAGCCGCGCCCGACG
>JBCDKX010000270.1:0-3870 GCA_038746055.1 Pseudomonadota bacterium | reverse complement strand
CCCGGGACGAACCCGTAATTCAAAGCAGGGACAGCTCCCTAGGATTGCTTATAGCCTCAGGGATATTCGTTGGCTCGTGCCGGGCAGCCCCGCCATGCGGCTATTTAGGGCGCCTTGGCCAGGCCTTCAAGACAACCCTTCGAGCTCGCTTGCAGTGGCCTCTGCACGGGCTGCCAGTGCCTCTAGCTTCTCTGCCAGCGCCTTGGTGTGAGCGACATTGTCTTCAGGGCTTCCGAAGAGGTCATGCTGGTGACGCGCCTCCTCTTTCATGGCGGCAATTTCCGCCTTCAGCTTGGCGTTTTCATTGCGCGCATGCTCTTCCGCTTTGCGCAAGGTCTCAATCTCGGCATGGAGTTCACCTTTGCCCTTGCTTGCTTTTTCAATTTCTTGTTCGAGGTCAGACTTTGCTTTGCTGACGGCGTTTGCCATATCGGCTTTGGCGCGTTCAAGCTCCACGTTTGTTTCAGCGAGTTTGGTGCGGGCACCACTTGTTTCCTTACGCGCCTCATCCAGCTCGTCGGCCAGAAACAAGGCCGCAAAGACCATATTGTCGGCCTCTTGAGCGGCACGCGAATTGCCAAGTTTGGCGTAATTTTCATCAATGAGCGCGCCAAATTTGCGCACTTTTTCTTCATCAGCAGGGTCGCAGGCAATCTGATAGGAGCGTGGGCCGACCTGAATCTTGACGCTATTCACTTGCTAGTTCCTCGATCAGCGTATCGAGTTCACCAATTGTATCAGCGACTTCCTCGCGGAGTTTCTCATGGGCGTTGACGAGCGCCATAACCCTTGCTGACCCGGGATTCTCGGCTGAAGCCTCTGGCGTGTCATTGCTTCTTGCGGAAGACTTGAGATCGAGCCGCGCTGCATCGATGCGCGCCATTGCGGCACCTATCCGGCTCATCGCTTCATCGATCCGTTCCGCACTCATAGGCAGCGAAATAACAAATTTACAACGCTTCGCAAAGCGTTGCTCCCGCCTGTTGATAAATGATCTCGACTGTGCGGCAAATTCACCTGTCTGGGCATCAAGGCACTGCCAAGTGTTGACCTGCCGAGGTGGCTCGGCAATGGCATTTCGCGGCAGGAGTAGGGGGCGAATCGCTCCTGTATTCCGCTGTGAACTCGCGATCAAACAAGCCACGTGTCCTCTCTGGCGTGCAAGCAGGAAGCCTTCAGCGCAATGACAATCGATCCAGCTCGCCTTCAGCCTTTGGCTAATGCCATCCGCGCTTTGTCGATGGATGCGGTTCAGGCAGCCAATTCCGGCCACCCGGGCATGCCTATGGGGATGGCCGATGTGGCAACTGTGCTACTCGACCGACATATGAAGTTTGACGCAGCGCGGCCTGATTGGGCCGATCGCGATCGGTTTGTGCTGAGTGCCGGGCATGGATCAATGCTGATCTATTCGTTGCTCAATCTGTCGGGCTATGCGCGCCCGACGATGGAGGAGATCGCCAACTTCCGTCAGCTCGGTAGTCCATGTGCAGGCCACCCGGAGAACTTTCTGCTTGATGGTGTTGAATGCACCACAGGGCCACTTGGGCAAGGGTTGGCCATGGCTGTCGGAATGGCGATGGCTGAGCGGCATTTGAACGCGAAGTTCGGCGATGATCTGGTTGATCACCGCACTTGGGTGATCGCTGGCGATGGCTGCCTGATGGAGGGTATTAACCACGAAGCGATTGGTCTCGCAGGCCACCTCCAGCTGGGTCGGCTCAATGTGCTGTGGGACGACAATGCGATCACCATTGACGGCGGCACCGATATGTCGACCAGCGAGAATATCCATGCGCGTTATGAAGCGACGGGGTGGCATGTGGTGAGCTGCGATGGTCATGACTTCGCTGCGGTGGATGCGGCGCTTGAAGCGGCTAAGGCGGACCCGCGTCCATCTTTGATCGCCTGCACCACCGTGATCGGCAAGGGAGCTCCTAATAAACAGGGTACCAGCGCGACCCACGGCGCTGCCCTTGGCTCCGAAGAGGTTCAGGCTGCGCGGGAAGAATTGGGATGGGCGGCGGAGCCTTTTGTGATCCCCGCCGATATTGAAGCGGGCTGGCGCGCGATTGGTGCCAAAGGCGCTGAAGCTAGCGCCGCATGGGATGCTCGACTTGCAGCATCTGCTAATAAGCAAGCTTTCGAAGAACAGATGGCAGGACCAGCGGCAGGTGTGGATGAGGCTCTGCAAGATTACATTCGCGGCCTGGCGGCCGAGCCTAAGAAGGTTGCAACCCGCAAAGCTTCGGAAATGGCTCTAGGCCCGCTTACCGAGCAATTGCCGCAGCTGATCGGTGGCAGCGCTGACCTCACGGGTTCGAACAACACCAAAACCCCCTCAACCGCGCCTTTCACGCATGGGGATTACTCAGGCCGCTATGTCTATTACGGCATTCGCGAGTTCGGCATGGCAGCGGCGATGAATGGTATGGCGCTGCATGGCGGTTTGACCCCTTATGGCGGAACCTTCCTGATCTTTTCGGACTACTGCCGCAATGCAATCCGCCTCTCCGCGCTTCAGCAGGTGCCAGCAATCTATGTCATGACCCATGATAGCATTGGCCTTGGCGAAGATGGCCCAACCCATCAGCCGGTCGAGCAGGTGATGAGCCTGCGGCTTGTGCCGAACCTGCTGACATTCCGGCCTTGTGATACAATTGAGACTGCCGAATGCTGGGCATTGGCCGTGAAATCAACTGAAACGCCGTCAGTGCTGGCGCTGACCCGCCAGGGCTTGCCGCAACTCCGGGGCCAAGGCGATGAAAACTGGACGGGCGCCGACAATCGCTGTGCCAAGGGTGGTTACCGCCTGCAAGCGGCGAAGGATGATCGGAAGATTGTGTTGGTTGCTTCTGGTAGCGAAGTTGCACTCGCGGTCGATTGCGCGGCGGCTCTCGAAGAGCAGGGTATTGGCACTGATGTTGTCTCCATGCCTTGCACTGAGCTGTTCGACCGCCAGGACGCGACCTACAAGTCCGACCTGTTGCCGACCGATGCATTGCTTGTGTCAATTGAAGCGGGTGTCACGCAAGGCTGGGAGCGCTACACCGGTTTGGATGGCCTCAACATTGGCATCGATCGCTTCGGTGCCTCAGCCCCAGCGGGCGATCTTTTTGCGAAATTTGGCCTTACGGCAGAGGCAATTGTTCCAAAAATCCTCAATAAATTGAGTAGTTAAGTAGGAAATTCTCGAAATGACGACTAAGGTTGCAATTAACGGTTTTGGCCGCATCGGTCGGCTCGTCGCGCGCGCTATTCTGGAGCGCAATGACGATGATCTGGAGCTGGTTTCGATCAACGATCTGGCCGACACCAAGTCAAACGCGCTGCTGTTCCAATACGACTCTACCCACGGGCGTTTTCCCGGAACGGTAGAAGTCGCAGACGGCGCGATCATTGTGAATGGCCAGCGCATTGCGGTCACACAGGAGCGCGACCCAGCAAACCTCCCGCACGGCGAGCAAGGCGTGGACATTGTGCTCGAATGCACCGGCTTCTTCCAAAGTGACGAAGCCTGTCGCCCGCATTTGGCTGCAGGAGCCAAGCGCGTACTGATCTCTGCCCCCGCCAAGGGCGTTAGCGCGACCGTAGTTTACGGTGTAAACCACGACATTCTGACTGCTCAAGATGTGATCGTCTCCAACGCCAGCTGCACCACCAACTGTCTCTCGCCGGTTGCCAAAGTGTTGAACGATACGGTGGGGATCGAGCGCGGTTTTATGACCACGATCCACTCCTACACCAACGATCAACGTATGCTTGATCAAATGCACTCTGATTTGCGCCGCGCGCGCGGCGGAGCGCAAAACATGATCCCGACCACCACCGGTGCCGCACGCGCTGTGGGTCTGGTGCTGCCGGAACTTG
>JBCDKX010000269.1:0-3890 GCA_038746055.1 Pseudomonadota bacterium | reverse complement strand
ACCCCAGCATTGGTGGCAACGCCCTTCCCACCTTTGAACCCGAGCCAAACCGGGTAGCAATGGCCGATCACTGCCCCGCCTGCTGCAAAGGCTTTCAGCACATCGGGATCTGCCGATATGTTGGTCTGAACACCAAGGTCATCGTGAAATGCAATGGCGAGGATAGGCGCCAAAAAAACCGGCAAAAAGCCTTTGAGCAAATCGAGCAGCAGAGTTCCGACCGCCAGTCCCTTGTTCCCGGTACGCAGGACATTGGTTGCACCGATATTGCCTGAACCAATCTCGCGAATATCCCCCGTTCCAGCAGCTTTGGTAAGCAGCAGGCCGAAAGGAATTGAGCCACATAAATATCCGAAGAAGGCGGCAAGAACTGGTTCCAAATCGAAAATCCCATGTCTGCTAAGCTTGTAGAAGCCTCTTCATTCTTTTAGCGGATTCTCGAATGAAAGAAACACTGCCCTTTCGAGAAACTTAGGGCACATGGAGTTCAATTTTTGGAGCCGTCCTCCCCTATTCTCCTGTTCGATACCGGCGTGGGCGGGCTCAGCGTGCTTGGAGAAGTGCGCGAGGCTCTGCCTGATGCACCGGTGATCTATGCCTGCGATTATGCCGGCCTCCCATATGGTGAAAAGACCGAGGCGCAGGTGGCGGCGCGTGTCGCTGGATTGCTTGGGCGGATGACCGAGCGCTATAGTCCTCGGCTTGCCTGCATCGCCTGCAACACAGCAAGCACTATTGCCCTTGGTATGGTGCGCGATGTGCTCGAAATCCCGGTTGTTGGAACTGTGCCTGCAATTAAACCAGCAGCAGAGAGCACTCGCACCGGCATTATCGGATTGCTTGGTACAGCGGGCACAATTCGTCAGAGGTATGTAGATGAGCTTGAGCGTGAATTTGCCAGTCAAAAGACACTCTTGCGCCATGCTGCACCTGAACTTGTGGGAGAGGCAGAGCGGAAACTGCGCGGGCAAAAACCGAACCGGAAAGTGCTGGCGCGGGCACTTGAGGCCCTCACTGAGAACGATCACACCATGGGCATTGACCATGTGATCCTGGGCTGCACGCATTTCCCACTCATTCGCGAAGACTTGAAAGACGTCGCCGTTTTTGATCTCGGTTGGTCACCTGATATTCGATACATTGATGGTGCTGCTGGCATTGCGCACAGAATCGCCCATCTCCTGAAAGACGAAACTTTTCAGCGAGGAGGCCCTGATCGCGCGATCACCACTGGCGAGCCAAGTGCTTTAGAAGAGCTAAGACCTATTCTTTCAACCTATGGAATCGATCAGATTGAACGATTTTAGTGCTGGCAACTGCAACTCACTTGCAAAGATCGCGGTTTTCATCCGCGCGGCGCCTGCTACATAGGGTTTCGGAAAGATTTGGGCCATAAGGGGGTTGTATGGCCATGTTGAGTATGAATTTGGACGTCAAGAGCCCGATAAAGGGTCAGCAAAGCACCAGAATGCGAGACGCAGCGTCCGCTGGGATAAAAGTCAAGTAAGATGAACTACAATCAGATTTTTGACCAGGCGATTGATCGGCTTCACGAGGAAGGCCGGTACCGCGTCTTCATCGATATCTTGCGCAACAAGGGTTCCTACCCCAATGCGCGCTGCTTCCACAGTCACAATGGGCCCAAGCCAATCACCGTGTGGTGCTCAAATGACTATTTGTGCATGGGTCAACACGATGTTGTGATCGGCGCGATGGAAGATGCGCTGCACGATGTGGGCGCCGGCTCTGGCGGCACGCGCAATATTGGCGGCAACACGCATTTGCATGTTGAGCTTGAGCAGGAGTTGGCTGAACTGCACGGTAAAGAAGGCGCACTGCTGTTTACCAGCGGCTATGTCTCCAACGACGCAACCCTTTCGACGCTGGCAAAGCTGCTTCCCGGCTGCGTCATTTTCTCCGACGAATTGAACCACGCAAGCATGATCGCCGGCATCCGCAATTCGGGCTGCGAAAAGCGCGTGTTCCGCCACAATGATATTCGCCATCTCCAAGAGCTCCTGGCAGCCGAAGACCCCGACACGCCCAAGTTAATCGCCTTTGAAAGCGTCTATTCGATGGACGGCGACGTTGCCCCCATTCATGCAATTTGTGACTTGGCTGAGAAGTACAACGCCCTCACCTACATCGACGAGGTGCATGCGGTGGGCATGTATGGCGAGCATGGCGGCGGCATCTCGGAGCGCGATAATGCTGCGCACCGGATCGATATTATCGAAGGAACGCTAGGCAAGGCGTTCGGCGTGATGGGCGGCTATATCGCCGCAGACAAGCGTGTGATCGACTGCATCCGCTCTTATGCGCCCGGCTTTATCTTTACGACTTCGCTCTCCCCCGTTTTGGTCGCCGGTGTGCTCGCATCGGTCAAGCACCTCAAGAATTCCAATGTTGAGCGTAATGCGCAGCAACAGGCAGCCGCACTGCTCAAACTGAAGTTTGCCGAAGCGGGCCTGCCAGTGATGGACTCAGTCACTCATATCGTCCCGCTCATGGTTGGTGACCCTGTGCGCGCCAAGAAGATCAGCGACATTCTGCTCGCCGAGTATGGCGTCTACGTTCAACCCATCAATTTCCCTACCGTGCCGCGCGGAACAGAGCGCCTGCGCTTTACCCCTGGCCCAATGCACTCGGAAGAGATGATGGTCGAGCTAACCGAGGCGCTTGTCGAGATTTGGGACCGGTTGGAGCTGGTGCTCGCCGAAGCGGCCTAAAGACTGTGGCTTGATCAAATCGTAGCAGCAGGGCACACTCCCGCTTGAGAAAGGGAGAGACACGCATGGCGACAACATTTGACCGGGCAAAGCTCGATACGGGCGCACTGGATATCAAGCCATTGACACCAGCGATCGGCGCTGAAATTCATGGCATTGACCTAGCCGAGGCCGACACTCCCTCTCGCATCCCCGAAATCCGCGCTGCACTCCTCAAATACGGCGTGATCTTCTTTCGCGATCAGGACCTAACGCAGGAACAGCACATCACCTTTGCCCGCCACTTCGGAGATCTCGAAGTGCACCCTGCGACACCCAAGGACCAACCCAACCCAGAGGTCCTGCGCATTGCTCACGGTACCAAGAGCCGGGGACAGGAAAACAACTGGCACTCTGACGTCACTTGGCGCGAAAAGCCGTCGCTGGGCTCCATTCTGATAGCGCGCGAAGTGCCCGAATGCGGCGGTGACACTTTGTTCGCCAATATGCACCTCGCCTATGAGCGTCTGAGTGAGCAGATGAAGCGCTTTTGTGAAGGCCTCACTGCGGTGCACGACATTGCACGAGTGTTCGCCAAACGGCTCGATAAAGCGCCTGAAGACCTGCACGACAAATTCCCACCAATGCGCCACCCAGTGATCCGTACGCATCCTGAAACAGGAGAGCGGGTCGTCTATGTCAACAATGGCTTCACCAGCCATATTGAGGGGCTCTCCAAGGACGAAAGCGCGTGGGTGCTCGATCAGCTCTACAAGACCGCTTGGGACGTCGAAATTCAATGCCGTTTCCGCTGGCAAGCAGGCTCAATCGCGTTCTGGGATAACCGTGTGTGCCAACATCTCGCGGTCTCGGATTACTTCCCTGCCCGCCGCGTCATGGAACGGGTCACGATTGCTGGCGATAAGCCCTACTTCACGCCGTGAAGAGGGCGTTGCCGTAGCGTCCTTTGCGCTTGGCCTAAGCTGCGCTAGCTCTCCGGCCAAACAGGAATCGGGAGAGATACGTGTACGGCAATGAAACCCAGACATTTGCAGAGGTAGTCCACGGGCGGCGTTCGATCAGAGGCTATCTCGATAAACCCGTCCCTCAAGAACTCCTCGAAGAAGTGCTGGCAATGGCCATGCGCTCACCCTCCTCGATGAACACCCAGCCCTATCACTT
>JBCDKX010000268.1:0-3939 GCA_038746055.1 Pseudomonadota bacterium | reverse complement strand
ATCAACTTAATCGTCATTTGACGGGTGCAGCCACTAAGATTGTGCGCTCTATCCCGCTTAGTTGCACTATCGATGGCTAAAAGCTGGGCTGTCACATAGCTTTCTTATACGCTACATAAAGGACAGTGTCTGTGGAGGGCTCCAAATGATTCTCGTGAGTGCGAGAAGAAGAAGAATGATCGCTGGCTTGATGGCATTGACCGCAAGCGGTTCGCTTGCCGGTCCCGCTTACGCAGATGTGCTCGAAGTGGGGCCTGGCGGTGCTCGTTGGGTCGCGGGCGGACCTGTGCAGCCATCATCTCAGACCAATATTGCTGGTCCCTCGCAGAGCGCGCCGGATGTCAGCGGGCTTATCGTCCCGGAACAAATTGTTGCCAATCTAAAGTCTCACGCTGCTGATATTCCGCCGCAATATGCTACTAAAATTGGCGAGCTGGCGCAGCGTTATGACCTAAGTCCTGCGCTGCTTGAAGCAGTGGTGTGGCAGGAAAGCCGGTGGCGTGAGCGTGCGGTTTCGCCTGCCGGCGCGCGGGGTCTTGCGCAATTGATGCCAGGTACTGCCCGTTATCTCGGTGTGAACCCAGATGATCCGATGGAAAATCTTGAAGGTGGGGCGCGCTACCTGCGTGAGCAGCTTGACCGGTTTGACGGCGACCTGGAAAAGGCGCTTGCGGCCTATAACGCAGGACCTGGCAGAGTGGAGCGCGCAGGCGGCATCCCGAGAATTCGTGAAACGCAGCACTACGTTGCCGCCATTCTCGGCCGTCTTGCCAACCATTCACGGCCAAGCATTCAGCCTGTGTCGATAGCGGGTCAACGATAAGATATGTCGGCTTGGAATAAGCATCACGCCTAAACGTTCAAAGGGATATGAAAACCACCATGACATCGCTTCGTATAACGGCTCATCTTGGCGCTTTTCTCGCGCTGTTTTTGGGTCCGAACGCAGCCATAGCGCAGACTGCCGCTAACCAAAGTGGCGATCCGATCACTAGCGCGCTCCTGTGGATGCAAGGCGTTTTGCTTGGCCCGATAGCGACAGCTTTGGCGGTTATGGCCGTGGCGGGGGTGGGCTTCATGATGCTGACTGGCAGGATGAATTGGCGCTATGGTGCGACCGTTATAATCGGCGTCTTCATTATCTTTGGCGCACCGCGATTGGTTGCAACTATTGCAGGCGGAGCGGGAGTTTAGGCCCTGAACGACCTTGTCCGTCACCCAGTGCATCGCACACTCACTCGCCCGCAAATGTTTGCAGGCGTGACTATGAATTTCTTTATCATCAACATGATGGTGACGACGATTGCTTTTCTGGTTTTGGCCGACCTGATGACCAGCTTCTGGATGGTGCTGCTGTTCCTGCTGGTGCCCATCACCATGCATGTCATCGGCTATTTTGCTTCTTTGCGTGAGCCGCGTATCTTTGATCTGTGGATCACCAAGGTGTCAAAATGCCCACGTGTTCCGAATTTCAGACGCTGGAGCTGCAACAGTTATGCGCCTTGATAAACTGAGAATGGGGGCCTTTTGAGGAGGGCCAGTCGCAAATGGTAAATTGGATCGGACCTGCTGCATGGAGTGCGAAGGAGGCGCTAGCTGGCGATCGGCTGCCCTATGAGCGACTGATTGACGAAAGCACCGTGCTGTTGCGCGATGGTTCGGTCATGAGCGCAATTCAGGTGCCCGGTCTCCTTTTTGAAACCGAAGATTCTGACGCGCTGAATGCTCATGCGGCGACCCGCGAGGTGGTGCTGCGGTCAACGCTCGATGCGCGCTTTGTGCTGTACCACCACGTGATCCGTCGGCGCGTTGAGGTGGAACTTGATGCGGAATTTCCTGATCCACTATCACGCCACATCGATCTCCGTTGGAAAGAGCGACTGGCGGGCGGATCGCTCTTCATCAACGACCAATTCGTAACCCTGATCCGTCGCCCTGCGCGCGGCAAAACAGGATTGCCCGAGCGGATTTCCAAATTCTTTTCGCGCCAGACGCGAGAGGAGTTGGAGGCCGATCCCAAAGATATTCGTAGCCTCAAGGCTGCTGCCACGGGTTTGACAACGGCTCTGTCTGCTTATGGCGCAAATGTGCTGGGCAATTACGTCTCTTCCGCTGGTGGCACGAATTCGGAAATGCTCGAGCTGCTGTCTGCGCTCTACAATGGCGAGATGCGCCCGGTGCGTCGTCCAGCAGAGGATACCGATATAGGCCATATGCTCCCCTATCGTAGGGCGAGTTTTGGGCTTGATGCGATGGAGTTGAAAGGATCTAGCCAGCCTGAGTTCGCCGCTGTCCTTGGCCTGAAGGAATATCCTGAGGCGACGTCTCCTGGCCTGCTCGATCCGCTCTTGCGTTTGCCGTACGAAATGATCGTGACCGAGAGCTACGCGCCCAATGAGCGCACGACAGCTCGCGAACGAATTGATTTGGCGCTTCGCCGATCGCGTTCAGTCGATGAGGAGGCTGCTGCAGAGCGTGCTGATATGATGGCTGCGCGCGATGCTCTGGGTAATGGCGCGGTTGGCTTTGGCGATCACCATTTGACTGTGCTGGTGCGTGAGCGTGCGCTTGATCGTTTGGACGATGCCTGCGCCGCTGCAGCAGCAGCGCTCGCAGATACGGGCGCAATCGCTGTGCGCGAAGACACCAATCTGGAACCCAGCTTCTGGGCGCAATTCCCCGGTAATGAGGATTACGTTGTACGCCGTGCCTTGATTTCCAGTGCGAATATGGCGAGCTTTGGTAGCTTCCACGGCTTTGCACTTGGGCAGCCGGCAGGCAATCACTGGGGCGATGCGGTGACTTTGCTGGAGACAACGAGCGCGACCCCATTCTTCTTTAACTTTCACCACGGCGATCTCGGTAACTTCTCGGTCATCGGTCCGTCAGGTTCGGGTAAGACGGTTGTGATGAACTTCCTTGCTGGCCAAGCTCAGAAGTTTAAGCCGCGCACGATCCTGTTCGATAAAGATCGTGGCGCTGAGCTTTTTATCCGTGGGATTGGCGGGCGCTATGATCGGATCAATCCGGGTGAGCCTACCGGGTTTAACCCGCTCTCACTGCCCGATACGCCTACGAACAAAGCCTTTCTGCGAGACTGGCTGGGCGTGCTGCTTGAGGCGGATGGGCCAGAGGAATTCGCTACGATCAGCGCAGCGGTTGAGGCGACCTATGCCAATGATCCGAGCTTGCGCCGCTTGCGACATTTCAGGGAACTGCTTGCAGGTGCGCGTCGTCCCGAAACCGGTGATCTGGCCGATCGTTTGAGCGCCTGGATTGGGACCAATTCAGCCGATAGCGGGGAGCACTCGTGGCTGTTTGATAATGAGTTCGACGCTTTGGACTTGGATCAACGTGTGCTCGGCTTTGACATGACGCAGCTGCTTGAGAACCCGCGGTTGCGCACGCCAACTATGATGTATCTCTTCCACCGGATTGATGAGCGGCTGGATGGCGAACCGACGATGATTCTGATCGATGAGGGTTGGAAGGCTTTGGACGATGAGGTTTTTGCAGCACGTATCCGGGATTGGCTAAAGACTCTGCGGAAGCGCAATGCCTTGGTAGGTTTCGCTACGCAAAGCGCCAAAGATGCGCTTGACAGCCATATCTCAACCGCTCTGGTTGAACAGACCGCTACCATGATCTTTATGCCCAACAGCCGCGCCCGGCCCGAGGATTATTGTGATGGCTTTGGTCTTACTGAGCACGAGCTTGCGCTCATTCGCTCGCTCCCGGCCCATTCCCGCTGCTTCCTTGTCCGCCAACCCGATGCCTCGGTGGTGGTGCGATTGGATTTGTCCGGTGCGCCTGAAGTGCTGACAATCCTGTCAGGTCGCGAGGCCGCCGTACGCCGCCTCGATCTGCTTCGCGAAGCAGTAGGTGATGCGCCCAGCGAGTGGTATCCAGTGCTTACGAACATGGCATGGCCAGATGGTT
>JBCDKX010000267.1:0-3945 GCA_038746055.1 Pseudomonadota bacterium | reverse complement strand
TGTCCGGTGCGCCTGAAGTGCTGACAATCCTGTCAGGTCGCGAGGCCGCCGTACGCCGCCTCGATCTGCTTCGCGAAGCAGTAGGTGATGCGCCCAGCGAGTGGTATCCAGTGCTTACGAACATGGCATGGCCAGATGGTTGTGGCGAAATCAATGAAGACGGGACACCGGTTAGGCAAGCGGCGGAATGACCACCGCTTGCGATCTTGCTGCCGAGGAAATGGGCTCGGGCGTCGCCGGAGCGCTGACCGCCGTCGATTGTATCGCTAGTGAGGTCAGCGAGCAGGCATTTAACCGCCTGTTCGGGACAGAAGGCCAGCTTGGGCTGGTGCTGATGAGCGTGCTTACGCTCTATGTCGCTTTCTTTGGTATTTCTCTACTGCTCGGTCGCTCGAACCTGTCAATTCGGGGTATGATTCCGAAGATGGTCACAATCGGCCTGGTGCTGACCTTCGCGACCAGCTTTGCCGCATTTTCGACCGTCTTCTATAATCTCTTTGTTGCAACTCCGGACTATCTGGCGGGCGTGCTGACTGACAGCGATGGTTCAGCGACCGCAACCTTCGCCCTCAAGTTGGATATTGTCTTCCTCGCTATTCAAGAGGCCAGTACCGGAATTGAAGATATCAGCGCCTTTTCACCGCCCGGCATGATGTGGATCGGTGCGATGCTGCTGCTTATTGGCACGGTGGGGCTATTGGTAACGGCGCGCATTGGCCTCGCGCTTCTCCTTGCGGTAGGTCCAATATTTGTCGTGCTGGCGCTGTTCAATGGCACGCGCGGGCTGTTCGTGGGCTGGCTTAAGGGCCTCGTGATGCTGGCGCTAGCGCCGCTGTTCGCTGTCGTCGGCGGCTCAATTATGCTCGAGATGGCAGTGCCGATCCTCTCAGCATTGGTCGCAACTCCCGGCGTGATCGATCAACAAGCGGCTATGGCTTTCTTCCTGGTCGGCTTTGTTCACTGCATGCTGATGCTGATGGTCCTTTATGTCGGTTCCAAAATGGTGAGCGGCTGGCAGGTCTTCGGCTTTGCACAGCCTGATCTGGTCGTATCGCCAAATGCAGATGCCTATCGCACTTTGCCCACAGCCGGTCTTTCGCCAGCACCCAATCGGGCGGTTCAAACTGCGCCCGCGGCATTCGCTCCAGCTGGCCCGCGCCGTATCGATGTGAATGTACCAAATGGGCCCGCGGCAAACGATGTAGGGAGTATGCCCGGCACCCACACCGTGCGCAAAACAAAGGTATTTGCGACGAGCTCTGGCAATGGTCAGAGCGTCTCGACATCCCCTGCTGCATCGTCGCGCACATGGGGAATAGGTAATCGCTTTCGATCTGCCTCTTCTGGCAGTGTGCCACCCAAATCGGAGACATCTCCATGATCCGTGAGTCTAAGCTTCGGCTCACCCTTTTCGCGGGCTTACTTGCGTTCACGACACCCGCATGGGCGCAAGAGGCAGAGCCAGGCGTTCCCTCGGATCCGCGGCTTGTTACGCAGGTCTTTGATGAAGCCCAGGTCTACACCATCAACGGCAGGGTAAAGGTCCAGACTACCATCAAATTCGCCCCAGATGAGGCGATTCAAAACGTCGCCATCGGCGACAGCAGCGCTTGGCAGGTCCAGCCTAATCAGGCGCAGACATTGCTCTTTGTAAAACCACTCGCCACGACAGCGCGAACCAATATGACGGTGGTGACAAGCAGGCGCACATATCTGTTCGACCTTGTAGCCAGCCCGCGTAACGCGCCCCTTTATGTGCTCCAGTTCCGTTACCCGGAGCTTGAGCGAGCGGCGGAAGAAGCAAGGCTTGCGGCAGCTGCGCAGGCTGAGCGTGAAGCTGCCAATGAGATTGAGCTTGCGGCGGCGCGCGATCCTTATGCGGTGGTTGACCCCGCAAGGCTTAACTTCGAGTGGGCACCAGCGGGCGAGAGTGACCTTTTTCCCTCGCGCGCCTATGATGATGGTGAAGCGTTATTCCTCAGCTGGCCTGCAGGGACAGCTATTCCGGCTATTCTCACCACCAATGAGGATGGCGATGAGGGACCTGTAAATTTCACGGTGCGGGGCGAAACGGTCGTTGTCGACATGGTTCCATCGCAGATCATCCTCCGATCAGGAAAAGAGCGGGCAACGCTGACCAATCTTGGGCCAGCACCATCTCGCAGCGCCAGCGTAAGCCCAGATGCTGCGCGCGGATCTTAAACGGGAGAACACATGATGCGGTTGGCAATGCGACTTCCAAACAAATCAGGCGGCGATGTTGGCGGGGGCGATAACGACCCGCGCGACGGTGCTAGCGCAGAGGTCATAGACCTTGCCAGTCGAAATGGCTTTTCTGCTGTTGCGCATCGCAAAACCAAGACCGAGGGACTTGGGCTCGCCGCAGGCGTTGCAATTATTGGCCTGCTCGGTGCGACCACATTCTGGGCGATGAATGCGGCGCAACTGCCCGAAGCTGAGAGCGTCGGCACTGCTGCCACAGCTCCGGCACCTGCTCCTGTTCCCCCTGCTGGACCTGTTGAGGTACCTAAACCCGTCACTCCCACTGAAGCGCGGCCTGTGCCCGATCCTGCGCCAGTCCTTGCAAATGCGCCCGTTCCCGGACCACAAGCCAACCCCTATGCAAGTCCCTCGCTGGTGTTCGACGCAAGTGCCGCGGCCCGGCAGGCTGCGAGCGCGACCGAGGCAGCTGCAGCACCCAGTGCCGCGGCAGCGATTAATGAAAACGGTGCGGGCGGTTCGGCGGCTGCATTTGCCAGCAGAATAGGTGGCGTTGGCGGCGCACCGGCTCAAGCACGCGCTATGACCAATCCCTCGACCACCGTCACAGAAGGCACGATGATCCCTGCGATCCTTGAGACTGCGATCAATACTGATGTACCCGGCTACGTTCGCGCAGTGGTGAGTCAGGATGTACGCAGCTTTGATGGGACGCGTGTCCTCGTACCTCGTTCATCGCGCCTGATCGGCCAGTACCAATCGGGTGTGCAGCAAGGGCAGAAGCGCGCCTATGTGATCTGGACGAGGTTGATCCGTCCCGATGGGGCATCAGTGAATATTGCCTCGCCCGCTGTCGGTTTTGATGGGACAACGGGCCTTGAGGGCGATGTGAACAATCATTTCTTCCGCCGCTTTGGCTCAGCAATGCTCTTGTCGGTTGTTGGAGGACTGGGGGCGATTGCTTCGGGCGGGACCTCCGTAGTCCTTGGCGGAGCAGGGCAGGGCGCAGCCTCTGTTGCCGCTCAGCAAGATGGTCAGATCAGCCCCACTATCCGCGTGCGCATGGGCGAGCCGATCCGCGTTTTCACGGCGCGCGATCTAGATTTTACGACGGTTAGTGAATGACCGCTGACATTCATCACATTGTCTCGGAACCTGAGCCGGATGATGCGCCCATTGCGGTTGAGCGCAGCGTTTATCTGGAGGCTTATTTGGCGCCCTTCCAGCGCTGGCTTGAACGCGACACGGTGACCGAAATTATCGTCAACCAGCCGGGTGAAGTGTGGGTCGAAGATGCATCCGATCCGGGTATGCAAAGGGTCGTCACTCCTGAAATTGACGACCGTCTGGTACAACGTCTGGCTGAGCAGGTAGCGCGAGTGAGCCATCAGGGCATCAATCGCGAGCATCCCTTGTTGGGTGCAACCTTGCCAGCAAAGGGCTATGACGCAGGAGCACGGATCCAATTCTGCGGCCCTCCTGCAAGCCGCAAGCATTGGGTGATGGCGATCCGTCGCCATCGGCGGCTTGACCTGCCGCTTGATGCTTATGATGCGGGACCTTTGACCGGTGAGCAAGCGGTCGACATGCCCGATTCAAAGAAACAGCCCATCGAGTTCTTACGGGCCGCAATCAAGCATCGCCGCACGATCCTGATTTCTGGCGGGACGAGCACAGGCAAGACGACCTTTTTAAACGCTATGCTTGGTGAAATCCCGCGCGAAG
>JBCDKX010000266.1:0-4018 GCA_038746055.1 Pseudomonadota bacterium | reverse complement strand
GGCGCGTTGGGGTTCTTAAGCTCTGAGACACTCACAACCTCAAGATCGCGTGCACCAAATTGATCAGCCACCTGATTGGCGGTGACACTTTCGGTGATTGCAACTGAGTAAAGCGGCTCCGCTACCGCGTTCGCTTCGGCATCTAGGTCGAGCTCAAATGCTCTTCCGACTTTCGGCAAGAGACAATCGAGCCAATTGTGAAACTGACTATCGACATCGCCTCGAGCGTCCAATTCCTCGGTTGGAATGATACTGAGAGCTCCGTTGGTTTCAAGCTTGGCGTCAATCCTTCGAGGTACGTCCTGAAATGTTGCCGCCCAGTCCGAATTGCCACAGCCGAGGATGTAGTATGAAACACCTTTGAGCGAGGATGATGTCGGATCAAGTGCGTCAAGCCAGTCGACAAACTTGGCTGCATTGTCAGGTGGCATTCCGTTGTAAGACGCACAGGCGATAGCAACGGCGCCTTCGGTTGGAAGTTTTCCAACATAGCTGTCCATGTCAGACATGGTTACATCGAAGCCACCAAACTCACATTTCTGAGCAAGTTCGCGGGCAAAGCTCTCGCTCGAACCCAGATTGGAGCCGAACAGCACCAGCATCGGCGTGCCGTGGGAGGCAATCGGTGCAGCGGGTACGGCACTGTTTGCTGTGGCGTCCTCGACAACGCCTGCACCGCCGCGTTCCACGTCATCACGCATGCGCGCTTTGATGGTGAACTGGTCTGGCTTGATCGAGAGCGTTTCTTTAATGTCGAGTTGGTACTCACGGTGATCAAAGAGCTCGAACCGCTGCAAGATCATCCCTAAAACCAAAATTGCTTCTTGAATTGCGAACTGCCGTCCGATGCAGGCGCGCTGACCATTGCCAAATGGTTTGTAGGAAGCTGCTGGCCGTGCGGCCTCAGCCTCCGGAGTGAAGTGCTCGGGATCGAAAGAACTAGGATCGTCGCCCCAGATGCTGCTGTCACGGTGAAGCGCAGGGATCAACAGTGTGGTGAATGTACCTTGGGGGATCAGGTATTTGCCGCCAATTATCTCGTCTTCGTAAGGCGCAAGGCCAAGGGCCGGAGCTGTCGGCCAAAGGCGCAAAGCCTCAAACAAAATGGAACGGATGTAGGAAAGTCGACCGACTTGAGACAGTGTCGGCATAGCGTCAATACTTCTGCCAAGAACCTCGTCGACTTCAGCATATGCTCGCCTCAGCACATCACGGTTCTTAAGCAGATAGTAGATAGAGAACGATAGCAAACCCGAAGTGGTTTCATGCCCAGCAATAAGAAAGGTATTGATTTGATATCGGATATTCTCATCTGATAATCGCTCGCCGGTGCGCGCGTCGCGGCCTGACAGCATGAAGTCCAGCAGGTCTTCGTTGCCATCATTGCCCGTGTTGCGGCGCTCAGCGATAATCTCATCAACGAGATTGTTCATATACCTCGCGTCTTTGGCGAGCATATCCATCTGTTGCCGCTTCATCAGCTTTTCACCCGGAAGCCCCCGCATTTTCTGCGTGATATCGAGCGTACGGTTGAGCGCCTCAATAAAGGGATGAAAGTCTTCGCGGTAGAAGGAATTGAAGCGATAACCGAAGCCACACACACCAATAGTATCCAGCGTCAGCCGGATCATGTCCTTGGGTACATCAATCATATCGTCAGAGTTCATCCGCTCCCATTTGAGCATCAGCTGACTGGCGATATCGATCATCATTGGCAGATAGCTGCCCATCGCCTTTTGGCTGAAGGAAGGGAGCAGGATGTTATGCGCCTTGGCCCAGTTCGGATCGTCAGTATCCCCGGTAAATAATCCATCGCCTGCAATCGAACGAAGTCGTTTTAATGGCCCGCGCACCGTCTTGTCGAAACGCTTCTCGTCGCAAATTTCTGCGGCGAGGTCGGCGCCTGAGACAATCACAATATTCGTGCCCATCATATCAAGCTGGAAAATCGGCCCATATTCTTCAGCCACTTCCATCAGTGATTGGATTTGCTTGTTGGCGTCGACTGTCAGGACGTTGCCAATTAGCGGATTGCCAGGTGGCTTCGGAATGGGCTCAAGGGCGATCGATGTGGCCATGGTCGTTGTCATGCCATGGTGAGATTGAGCTGAAAAGAGTCAAAGACCTATGGCTGCTGAGGAAAGGCAGCATCCATCATATTATGAAGCTCTAGTTATAAATCGTGATCTTGCGCGCAAATGGTACCACTTGCGTAAAATACAGGCTGGCGATTTGCGTGGCCGGATTGCGGATGAAACGTTACTGCGCACACCCTTGACGTGCCCACGATCCGAGGCGATGCTGACTTGCGAGAACAAACGGAGGGGACGGGCAAATGCGTGAGGCATTGTCTAAAACGATAGGAGCGAGGCTCGCGTGCGCTGCCATTCTGGCAATCAGTATCGCAGCATGTTCCGGCGACCTGCCGGAGGCAAGTGCTGAACAAGCGGGTGACGGCACCGATACCATAGAGCTCGCCGAGTTTCCTGACCGGCCTTATTGGGGCGATACACATCTTCATACGGACAATTCGGTTGATGCTTTTGGTTTCGGAACCAGGCTTGGACCAGAAGCGGCTCTGCGTTTTGCGCGCGGCGAGACTGTTACAGCCACCACTGGCGCCGAGACGCAGCTTTCGCGTCCGCTGGATTTTCTCGTTATTGCTGACCATTCTGATGCTCTGGGGGCGACCCGTCGGCTGTACGACGCGCCGCGGTGGTATGTGGAATGGGTTATTGGCGATGAAACCGTCCTGCGCTGGTATGACATGATGCATGAAAGCCCCGAGCAATCGACCAGAGCGATTGGGGAACTCATAACGGCGGCAGCTGAAGACAATATCCCTGAAGCATTTGCCGATCCAGAGGCAGCAGCTGAAGGGACCAAGGATATTTGGAATACGCAGTTAAGCATTTTGGATCGCTATAATGAACCGGGCGTGTTCACCGCACTTGCTGGGTATGAGTGGACAGCAATGCCGAACGGAAACAATTTGCATCGCGTGGTGATGTTCCGTGATGGGTCGGAGAAGACGCGGCAGACCGTCCCATTTCCAGGGATTCAGACCACCGCTCCTCAATTGTGGGAGTATATGAAGAACTACGAGGAAGAGACTGGCGGAAGGGTGCTTGCAATACCGCACAATCCCAATCTCTCCAATGGCCTGATGTTCCAAATGACTATGGAAGATGGCTCACCGATGACGCCGGAATATGCAGCAATGCGGGCCTGGGCGGAGCCAGTCATTGAGGCTACACAAATAAAGGGCGATAGCGAAACTCACCCCTATCTTTCACCCAATGATGAGATGGCAGGCTTTGGCGTTCAGGGCTGGGACTTCGGTAATCTCAGCTTGAGCGAGGAAACGGAGCCTTCGATGTATGCGGGTTCCTATGCCCGCTCAGGACTTTTACGGGGTCTGACCTTAGAAGAGCAGACCGGGGTCAACCCATATGCCTTTGGCATGATTGGCTCGACCGATAGTCACACCTCGCTTGCCACAGGTGATGAGGACAATTTCTGGGGCAAACATACTGGTAATGAGCAGTCTTATACCGACCGTTCGGTCGTCGCGCAAAACCTCGGAACCCGAGAGGGACGATTTGGTTGGCATTATCTAGCTGGCGGCTATGCGGCAGCTTGGGCAAGGGGCAACACGCGTGCAGAAATCTTCGATGCATTTGCTCGGCGAGAAGTCTACGCAACCACTGGTCCACGAATGACGGTACGTGTCTTTGGCGGCTTTGGCTTTACCAGTGAGGATTGGGACGGTGATTGGGTCCGCAAAGGCTATACGAGCGGCGTTCCAATGGGCGGTGAACTTGTGGACGACGGTGATCCGCCAAGTTTCCTGATCAGTGCGATGAAGGATCCAGATGGCGCAAACCTTGATCGGGTTCAGGTGATCAAAGGGTGGCTTGACGCTTCCGGAGAGATGCAAGAGCGGATCTATGATGTTGTTTGGAGCGATGCTGAGACTCGTCAACTAACCGGCGACGGGCTTGCCCCTGTCGGCGAT
>JBCDKX010000265.1:0-4019 GCA_038746055.1 Pseudomonadota bacterium | reverse complement strand
TGAACGACCGTCAGCTGGTTGTCGCCAGTCTGAATTGCTTCTGAAAACCCGCCAATACCCGCCTGTGTAACGGTTGCTTCGTTGGCGATGCCATCAATGCCGGTTGGATCTCCATCTTGGTTCAGGAGTGAGCCGTTGCTCAATCCAGGCTGGTTGATAGTTGCGGAATTTCCATTCCCCGTTTGCTCGATAGTGCTGGTGTTGTCTTGAGCCAAAGCTGGAACTGTTGTGGCGAGCGCTGAGATCAACGCAGCCGCCCTCACTATAGTTTTCATGTAATGCCCCCGACAAACTAATCGGTTGGGGTTAGCCTGTGTGCATCACAACGTAAATGCCCTTGTTCAATTTGTACGCCACCGGGTTTTATCGCAGACCTTACTTATCGACGCCCCTTATCTTCCCCCATTGCCGCGCAGCGGTATAGCCAAGATAGCCAGTACCGAAGAGCGCATAAAGCGGCTCTGGTAAACCGCTGAGATAGGCGTTCATCCCTGTAGCGATGTCCTTAGCAGCATCGGGATTGAAGGCGCTGAGTAAACCCATGGGAAGAGCTGTCAGGATCAGCACATACATCACATAAAGAAAACTCGGCCGCGCTCGGCTTGTCCACGGGTCTTTGGAATTGGCCTCGGCCACAATAGCTTGCAGTCGCGCCTCTATCAGCTCCATCTCTTGCGTGCCTTCCAGCCGAATAAGTTCAAGCTGTGCTTTGGCGCGAGCTTCTTTATCCGGGATGATTTTGTCGAGCAGCTTGGTGATCGGCCCAATGAGGGTATTGAGAAGTCCCATAAATACGCACTCCCGTGTGAGTCGCGCTGTGGATAACCAAAATGGTTGGTGTAGGAAAACTCGCTAACCTTTTTTGGATTCTAGTTGCCAGCTTCAGCCAACAAACGTTCAGCCAAGGTGAGGTGAGGGCGGTCGATCATGTTGCCATTGAGCTGAAGCGCGCCAGCGGTTGGATTCTTGGCGAAGGCCTCAACAATTGTGCGTGCATGGGCGATCTCTTCTGCACTTGGAGTAAAAGCAGCATTGATTGGAGCAACTTGAGCAGGATGGATCGCAAGCATCCCGCGAAATCCTTGCGCGCGAACGCGGCGAGCGCGGGCTGCAAGCGCCTCCAGGTCGCGAAACTCAGGTTGCACGGTTTCAATCGGTGTGACGCGCGCCTTGATCGCACCGAGAAGGCAGAGACTGCGGGCCATTTCAAACACATGTGTGTACTCACCGTCAGAGCCGCGCTGCTCGCTTGCTCCAAGCTCGCTAGAGAGGTCTTCGGCGCCCCAGCTCATTGCAGTCAAACGAGGCGCGCCGTCATAGGTGCCAGTGGTGAACATGGCGGCGGCTGTTTCAGTGACCAGCGCAGCGACTTTGATCGATCCAGTTGCGATACCGACCGCTTTCTCTCTCTTGGTAATCATTTGATCCAGAGAAACGACATCATGGCCGCCTTCTGCTTTGGGAAGAAACAACCCGCCTGGGCCTGCTGCAATGACCGCATCAAGATCATCGCTCGTCCAACCGCTGGAAAGCGGGTTCACCCGGACCCAGATCCGATTTCTGCCAGGAGTCGAAGCGATCGCATCTGCGACCATTTTTCGGGCTTCTGCTTTGCGCTCCGGCACCACAGAATCTTCAAGGTCAAGCAAGGCAATATCGGCATCGCTGGCGATGGCCTTAATCATTTTTCTTTCACTGTCGCCCGGGGCGAACAGCCAGCTTCGCATTTTGGTTTGCTTTTCCGCGCTCATCACATTTCCTCTCTCACAAAGTGAGTAGGGCGCTCAGAAAGTTCCTTCAATCTCAAGCGTGAAAATCTGTCCAAAAGTGCGGTTGCGGTCCTCTACAAAATCGATGATACCAGCACTCCGGTCTAAGAACACCGTGCGGTCAAATCGATTGGTTCGGTCAAGAATATTGTTGATTGCTAAGCGCACAACCAGCCCCTCCACATCCTTATTCTCGATGTAATAGGTTGCAAACGCGAAGGATTCTCCGATTTCGGAGACCTCATCAAGTCGAACTACCGGAGAGATGTCTTCCCAAAAGGCGCTCACTCCCATCGCCCAATCGGAGCTTGCAAAATCATGGCGCAATTCGCTCTCGATGTTAACAGTTTGAAAGTTTGAAAGACTGCGTGAATCGCCAAGGAGGGGGTCACGCACAGAGCTTCCAGCAAGGCGAAAGCCCAAGTCAAATCGTGTGCCTTTCCATCCAAGCCCATCAGACAGCAGCGTTAAATCACCCTCGGTGCCGTATTGGCTGGCGGATGAGATATTACCGGGTGCTTGGCCACCGCCCGAAATTGGGATCAAGTCAACAATGTCCGATGCGTCTTGATAGAACGGGCGCAGAGCTATCGTGCCAAGGTCCCCAAGGCCTAGATTGGCTTCAAGCTCAAAAGTCCAGAACTGTGGGGGCACCAATTCGACATTGGAGACATTGGCGTTGTCGATATCGAGGTCGACTGAGGCGATGAAGTCAAAAAAGCTCAGCTGACCGACTTCGCGCTCAACTCGTCCGGACAGGTTCAGGGTATCACTGGCTTTCCAATCAAGGGCGACAAATCCCTTCGGACGGTAAAAAGTCCGGGTCAGACCAGTTGGTCCGTCCTGACTAATGCGCGAGTACTCGGTGCCAAAACTGGTTTGCAATTGTAGGCTTGGGGCAAGAGAACGGCTATAGGTTGCGCTAACCTCAGCCCGGTCTTCTTCTACTCGGTCGCTTGCTCCTGTAAGCTCCACCGGCTGTAGCACGCCCTGAGCATCACGTTCCTCAAGCGAAGCTGTAATATCAAGAAAGTTCTTCACGCCCTCCAGCGCAAGCAGCAGGTCTCCTCCAGCAGCTCTGAACGCAAATTCACCGCGTGCGATGGTTTCACCTTCATCAGCATCGCGGGTAAAAAGCGTTCCGGCATCTGGGCTGCCATCAACAAATTGCGTCGTTACTCGTGACGTCGTTGGGCTATCCTCAAAGCGATGATAGCCGATCAGCTTCAGCCGCCCGCCGAGAGCTGGGAACTCGTAATCCGCGCCAACCTCAAAATTGAACTCATCCTCAGTACCACGCAAGGTGCGAAGGCGGTCAACCGGATCGATGGAGCCGGAACGTGCGGACACCTCACGCGAGCGGAAGATAAATCCATTCACTTCGCCCGTAAGATTCAGCACATTTCCGTTGTCCGCGGTACGCGAATAAGAGCCTGAGAGTCCGACGGTATCGGAATTTGAATTGCGTTGTTCTTCGCGGGTGTCGATCAGATTTCCGGTGCCATCAAGTACGAATTCAAGCCCATCGTCGCCTCGTCTATTGGAGTCGTTTTCCAGCGAAAGCGTCCATTCATTCTTGCGGCCACTTCCTGCCAGAGAAACCCGCCCTTCTAGCAGCCGAGCTGGCGCGCCACGCGTGCGAAATTGTGGCGCATAGCGAAAAGTTCCAGTCATGCCGCCGCTCCGAGCGGTCACCACATTGAGCACTTGCCCGGTAAGGCCGCCAATATCCAAGCTCGCTCCGTCGACGAGTTCTAGTCGCACGACTTCTTCGACCGGAATGCGGCTCAACGCTTCTACGGGCCCATTTGATTTGCCTGAGATCCGTCGCCCGTTGATAATTACATTGGTATCCGCTGCTCCAAGCCCTCGCGCGCCATCGCCTTCGCGGATCGAAAATCCCGGTACTTGCCGGGCCATGTCAGCTGCATTGCGCGGAGCGAAGCGAGCGAAGTCTTCAGGGGTGAATACTGCTCTTGTGCTCGAATCCGTCGCCATCTCGGTCGGTTCACTCGCTTGCGTTTCGGCTGGGTCATCACCTGATTGCGCAGATAAGGGTACCGCAGCAAGCGCCGAAGCTGTGACACTGGTGAGCAGTATCGAGCGAATACGAGTTTGCGTTGACGACGTCGAATTCATGAAACTTCCTTGCGTACGATGGCAACGAATCAACAGCGCCAAAGGACGAAGTGGTTCTAGACTTCGACGAACGCTCCACTGGTCGGGAAGACAGGATTCGAACCTGCGACC
>JBCDKX010000264.1:0-4020 GCA_038746055.1 Pseudomonadota bacterium | reverse complement strand
GAGTGGACATAAGTATGGCAAATGCCGTCCAAATGCGCGAGCACAGGCACGCGTGCGTCGGCCTGCACGCGCTCAACCAGACTGCGCCCGCCGCGCGGAATAATCATGTCGATGAGGCCGCTTGCGGTCAGCATGGCTCCGACCGCCACACGGTCCTGGGTCGGCACCAATTGGGCGGCAGCTTCAGGAACACCGCCCTCCACCAGTCCTGCGACCATCGCCTTATGAACTGCGCGATTGGAATGCACCGCCTCGCTCCCGCCGCGCAGCAGCACCGCATTGCCTGACCGTACACACAAAGCTGCCGTGTCTGCCGTCACATTGGGACGACTTTCATAGATTATCCCAATGAGGCCGATCGGGACCCGAACACGCGCCAGCTTCAAGCCGTTCGGCGGCGCCGTTTCATCGATTGTCTCACCAACTGGATCGGGCAGATTAGCGACTGCCTCAACCCCGGCTGCTACGCTCTCAAGCCTGGGTTCATCGAGCGTGAGCCGGTCGATCATCGCCTTAGACAACCCATTTGCAATCCCCTTTGCAACATCTTGCGCATTGGCCGAAAGGATCTCGCTTACACTTTCACGCAGATGTTTTGCCGCACATCGCAGTGCATCGGCGCGCCCATCGCTGGGCATTTGCGCGAGGGTGGTTTGCGCAGCACGACCCGCTTGGGCAAGGCGCGCAACCAATTCGCTAGGGGCATCCTGCGATCCGGCAGTTGGGATTGAAGAAACTTCATTCATGCCACCCGCATTAGCAGCAGGTTGAAGACGTGTCAGGAGAGATGTCAAAGCTGACGCGCTTGGACGGCCTTTCAGGTGCTTTATTCGAGCCGTTCTGCAAGCGCATTGGGCAACAAGATAGCACCATTTCTATGGCGAATCGGACGCGAACCTGTCCCTTATCGGGACATCCTCCAAGGCTCTCACAGAGGCCGGAATGGCCATGCTATTCCCCCGAGCCTAGGGGATTGCTCTAAGATGAACGGCTCGTCGTGCTAAGCTTTCGATTCAGCCTTTCGTTAGGTTGGAAGATTCGCAAAAGCGGAAATCCGACGTTAGCGTCTCCCGAAATAAAAACAAAAATGATCGGGTCAGACGCTTTGTCAGTCAATCACACCAAACGCACGCTTGCAGAAAGGCTCGAGGGTTGGTTCCCTGATCGTGAGTTTTTCATGCGATCGCAAGGTCAGGTGCGCTTCATAAAAGTTTCATCACGCCTGCAAAAAGGCGTGACCATAGCTGTGATCATTTTGGCCTTGGGATGGGCCGGATCGCTAACGGTTATGGCCTGGAACAAATATATTGCCGAAGCGCAGATTGCCTCATTCCAGGCTGAGAAAGCCGAAGTGGCCAAAGCGGAACAGCGGCTTGAAGCTTACAGTGGCGATCTCGAAAAAACTGTGGCCGACCTGCAAACGAGGCAGCAAGCGCTCGAAGCGATGTCGGAAATGCTGCCCGACGATATCAAGACGGTCGATACCAATGTGACCGACAGCTCGAAGGAAACCGCAAAGACGGTTGAACAAGTCGGTACCTACTTCCCACAAGCCAAAGGCTTGGCTGAGGTCGAAGCGCGCCAGATTGCCTTCGTTGAGAACATGACCCGTTTTGCCGATTGGCGTGCGCTGAAAGCGGAAGAGGCGCTGCGCAAGCTCAATCTTGACCCGCGCGCTTTGGCTCGCACCGGACGGTTTGAAGCGATGGGCGGTCCGCTTGAAGTGCTCGCGTCGGCGGCCGATGGATTTCTCGATCCGCGTTTTGAGCGGTTGGGGTTGAGCCTGGCGCGCATGAACCGACTTGAAGAAGTGCTCGATGGTGTGCCGCGTGTGATCCCGACAGCCGATGGCCGGGTGACATCGCCCTTTGGCTTCCGCCGCGATCCGTTTACGGGCCGCGCGGCTATGCATAGTGGGATCGATTATGGCGGTCCGATTGGCGCGCCAATCTTTGCCGCGGCTGCAGGCAAAGTCGTATTCGTCGGTTGGAAAGGTGGCTATGGGCGGGTGATTGATGTCGAACATGGCAATGGGATGCTCACCCGCTATGCCCACCTGCATCGCTATACTGTTACACTGGGTGATAGTGTTGCAGCCGGGCAAACCATTGCTGGCCTTGGCAGCTCGGGTCGATCAACCGGTCCGCACCTACACTTCGAAGTTCGTATTAATGGCCGCGCGGTGAACCCGCGCCCCTTCCTGGAGACGGCCCCCGATGTTTTCAAAGAAGCCCGCAGAACCGAGCCCCGCCGCCCCGACAGCGCCCGCTCCCAGCTCTAACGGGAAAGCTAAAGGACGCAGTATGGCGAGCTCAAACTCCACCTTCTCCGTGATCGGATCAGACGTTACCATCAAAGGTGACATAGCCGCATCGGCAGACCTGCATGTTGATGGCTCAATTGAAGGCGACATCAAATGCACCAGCGTTGTGCAAGGGGAATCTAGTCTGATCAGCGGCGCAATCACGGCGGACAATGCGCGTATGTCAGGCCGGGTTACTGGATCTATCACGGCAAAAGAGCTGGTAATCTTGAAGACCGCTAAGATCGAAGGCGATGTGCATTATGATGCGCTGACAATCGAACAAGGCGCGCAGGTCGATGGACGCTTTGCCCCGAATGCGAGCAAACCTGCACCCAAGGCCGTTCCGGAAGTAAAGCCGGTTGAACGCGTAGAACCCGCCAAGAAGGGCGCTGCGCCGCTGATCGCCAATTGAGTTAGTGCACACTCACCGCGTGCAAAGTACTGTTCCCAGATATTGCGCGCGTAGTACTTCCTTAGCAACGGTCCGCCTTGCGCCCTTAACTGGCAATGTTAGAGGACTTCGGCGCGCAGAGCCTTACGATCAAGCTTACCGATGATCGTCTTGGGCAACTCCTCGCGGATAACCACCTGATCGACTCGCTCGTGCTTGCCGATGCGCTCATTTAGCCAATCCTTGATCACCTCACCGCCGGTGTCGGCATCCGGTTCAAGCACAACATAGGCGCGAGGGGCCTCACCGCGATATTCGTCGGGCACTCCAATAACGAGCACTTCTTTCACAGCCTCGTGCTTCAGCACCGCATCTTCGACAACGCTGGGAAACACCTTGAAACCAGCAACCGCGATCATGTCTTTGATTCGGTCGACTATCTCGAGAAAGCCATCTTCATCGACAACCGCGACATCACCGGTGCGAAGGTAGCGCTTGCCATCACGCTCAACAAAAACCTCGGCATCGGTTTCAGGGCGCTGCCAATAGCCACGCATAATCTGGGGACCATGGATCACGAGCTCTCCGGGCTCACCCTCAGGCGCGAGGCTGGTGGGGTCCTCTTTGTCAACCAAGAGGATCTCGGTTCCAGCAACCAGCTGGCCGATTTTACCCTTCTTACGGGTCCCGGCATAGGGGTTGACCGAGACCACACCCGAGCTTTCCGTCAGGCCGTAGCCTTCTGAGATACGCACACCCGTCACCTCTTCAAACCGCGTGTGAACAGGAGCGGGCATGGGCGCCCCGCCAGAGATGCAAACCTTGAGACTCGACAAATCAGTCTTGATCAGATCGGGGTGATCAAGCAGCGCCTGAAACATGGTGGGCACCCCCGGAAAACCGGTCGCACCATATTTCGCAATCGTCTCCAGGACCTGTTTGGCATCGAACCGAGGCAACATCGCGATCGATGCGCCTGTCACCATGGCATGGTTCAACAAGGAGGTGTTGGCAAACACATGGAAAAACGGCAGAGCACCCATAAACACTTCGTCCCGCGGGGCGCCATACGGGTTGATCGCGGCGGTTTGCTGAGCATTCTGAGTCAGCTGACTGTGTCCCAGCATCGCGCCTTTGGGTCGTCCAGTGGTGCCGCCAGTGTATTGCAGCAAGGCCAAGTCTTCGGATGTTATAACCGGTAGATCTACGGGCCTATCGCTGAGCAAATCAGCCCAATCGCGCACCGCTGATCCCCAGGCAACCTTGGCAATCTGGCTCCGCTTAAACAGGTTAAAAGCGATGCTTTTCGCAAATGGCAACATCG
>JBCDKX010000263.1:0-4029 GCA_038746055.1 Pseudomonadota bacterium | reverse complement strand
CAATCGCGCGTCACACTCGCCAATGGGATTGAGCTGGATGTCGTCGATGAAGGTCCGCACGATGCGCCAGCGCTGATCTTCCTACATGGCTTCCCCGAAAATCACCGGACATGGCGGCACCAAATCGCGCATTTTGCTGCGCGAGGATATCGCTGCATCGCGCCTGATCAGCGCGGCTATCGCGGGTCGTCCAAGCCGCAAGCGGTCGAAGCTTATTCACCGGATAAGCTTATCGGTGATGTGTTCTTGCTAGCCGACGCGCTTGGTGTCGATAAATTCACAATCGTCGGTCACGACTGGGGTGGCGCAATTGCCTGGGGCGTGGCGCTGGGTGGGCAACACACCAGGGTGACGCGTGCGATCATTGCCAATGCTCCTCACCCCGCTATCTTCCAAGAGTTGCTTTATACCCATCCCGGTCAACGCGAAGCCTCGCAATACATTCGGGGGTTTCGCGATCCTGCCAACGATCCGCTGATCCGTGAGCGCGGACTGACCGGAATCTTGCTGCAAGAGGTCAAATGGGATCGACCTGGAGCGATGGACCAAGTCGAACGCGACATCCTGCTCAGGGACTGGGAAGACCGGGACGCGGCATTCGGAATGCTCAATTATTATCGAGCAAGCCAGATGATCGTACCGACGATGGATGAGCCATTCGAGGTTCCAACCAACTACAATGCACCGACCCTGCCCAATCTCACTATTCCGACACTGGTGATCTGGGCGCTCGATGATCTTGCCCTCCCACCAGAGAATCTGGCGGGCCTTGGGCAGATCATTGATCCACTTACCATCGAACATGTTGCGGATTGTGGACACTTCGTCCCATGGGAAGAGCCAGCGCAAGTGATTGCTGCGATGGACAAATTCTTGGCCGCTTAGGAGCTCCTAAATCGTAGATTGACAGAAGCATAAAAATTGCTTAAGTCATTAAAATATAAGGAGTTTTGTAATGGTATATCATATCCCCGCCGACTGCTGCGATTGCGATTGTGCACGGTGCCAACAAGGCGCTGACTGTTCTTCTTGCGATTGCTGCTAACACAATTCGGACGGGCTAGGATGCATCGGCCAAGGTCAACAGGTCAGGCCACACCTAGCCATTCCACCCAGGCGCCGTGCGGGTGAGCAAAAGCGAGCGTGTAAGACTCGCCATCACCCGCACCGCCATCCCAATATCTTACTTTCAATTCATGACGGAACGTCTTGGGATCAGTCTCAAGCGCGACCCAAGCAAGCGGATTTTCAGGCGTAGCTTGTGACCCCGCTGCATTGAACCTTTCGGTGATCGCCGCCTGAGAGGCATCAGGCAGATACTGCCACATAATGGAGTGGAACATGACTTTTGTGGTTCCCGGCACCTGTTGTGCCGCAAGCCGATGTTCCACAAATTCCAATGCATCCATCTGAATAAGCGCAGGCGGCTTTTCGCTAGCCAACTGGACCGCCGCATCAATCCGCGCCATTCGCCCTGGTGCATCGGGCCATACGTAAGACTTGAGCTTGAGCGCTGATATCGGATCCGCAAGATCAATCGGAGCGACATCGCAGGCATGAACAGAAATAATGGCATAATTTGCCGCCGGTGAAGGTGGCGATCCTTTGCCACCGCGCCACTCAGGCTCAATCTGCATTGGTGAGCCGCTCGGCCCAACTTCAGTGTCGCCGAGGCGGAAATGGTAGCGATCAAGCATGGTGTTGACCCCGGCACTTGCACCAAGTTCGAACAGCTCAAATCGGGGCGCGACACGCTGGGCAAGCCACAACAATCCGGCCATGATGCTCGCTGATCGGCCTGCCTCATTGGTCTGCGGTGGGCCATCGAACCACGGTAGAAGGATCGTATCATGAGCTTCGAACAGCTCGCAAACCAGCCGGTCGATCGTTCCCTGATCACTGATTTGACCGGAATACACTCTCGCCAGACGATCATCCTCGCCAGAGAGCATCAGATGGTGCAAGCCACCAGCTATGCGTAACGGCATGGCATCTTTTAGAGTAAGCCCCTGCCATGAAGCCATGCGCCGAGCGCAAGCTGTCTCTCCGTTAATGACTTTGGTGAGCGCACGGATCACACGAGCAGTGCACGGCGCCTGGTTGATCTCGGCATGCTCTGCCTGCCATTCGATCGCCGCGGCAAAGTCGTCGATTTCCATCACCGCGCCATAATCGGTGCCGACAGGTTCTTTATTGCTCATCTTTCCTACTGTCCCCTTCCTTCTTATTGCCCTTTGTCAGCCTACGCCTTAAGTGCGCGGGCCAAGATGACACGCAACCAAGAAACATCTCAGATAGGCCAGCTTACTTTTGCTGTACCGAAGGGACGCATTCTGGACGAAGCGCTCCCGGTGATGGCGCGCGCCGGGATCGTGCCTGAAGATGGTTTCCACGACAAAACCAACCGCTCCTTATCGTTCGATACAACACGCGATGACATGCGTCTAATCCGTGTACGCGCCTTTGATGTGGCGACGTTTGTGGCGCATGGAGCAGCGCAGATCGGCATCGTAGGATCTGACGTAATCGAAGAATTCAACTATTCCGACCTTTACGCGCCGGTAGACCTCGACATTGGCCACTGCCGCTTGTCAGTTGCACGCATGGCTGGCGATGAAGAACATGATACAGGGGCGAGCCATTTGAGGGTTGCGACCAAATACCCTGGTCTTACCGCGAGGCATTTTGAAGCGCGCGGCATTCAGGCCGAGTGCGTTAAACTCAATGGCGCGATGGAGCTTGCTCCATCGCTTGGCCTGGCTCGGCAGATTGTCGATCTGGTGTCTTCCGGGGCGACGCTAAAGCAAAACGGGCTGATCGAGACTCAGCGCATCATTGACATTACCGCGCGCCTGATCGTGAATCGCGCCGCTTACAAAACCGATGCGCGAGTTGCCGCACTTGTAGATGCCTTCCGCAAAGAAGCGGAAACCAGAGCACCAATGGCCACCCTGGCCGGGCAGGACGCCACCTGATGCAAAAGCTTGTCACCACCGATCCTGATTTCTCACGCGAGTTTGCTCGGGTCGTAGACGCACGGCGCGATGCAGACAGCGATGTGGCAGGCGTGGTGCAAGATATCTTACGCACGGTGCGCACGGGCAAGGACAAGGCGCTGATTGAGTATACGCAGCGCTTCGATGGCTATTCGCTGATTGATGACGCCGATTGGCTAATCACACCCGATCGATGCGCAGAAGCCTTTGACGCACTCGGAACTGAGCAACGCAGCGCGCTACAATTGGCTGCCGACCGCATCCGTGCTTATCATGAAGCACAACTGCCTGAAAATCGCGACTATCATGATGCAATCGGCGCGCGCCTTGGCGCTATTTGGCGGCCAGTTGATGCAGCTGGACTTTATGTTCCCGGCGGGCGGGCAGCCTATCCGTCCTCATTGTTGATGAATGCGATCCCCGCACGGGTGGCCGGGGTTGAGCGCGTGGTGGTCGTGACACCCACACCAAAGGGAAATTCAAACCCACTGGTGCTCGCAGCGGCACATATTGCCGGGATCGACGAGATCTGGCGCGTGGGCGGAGCGCAGGCGGTGGGCGCACTTGCCTATGGAACCGAGCGGATCAAACCCGTCGATGTCGTGGTGGGGCCCGGCAATGCCTATGTCGCTGAGGCCAAGCGCCAGCTCTATGGTGTAATAGGCATCGATATGGTGGCAGGGCCAAGCGAAATCCTGGTCGTAGCCGATGGCAAGAATGATCCTGATTGGATTGCGGCTGACTTGCTAAGTCAGGCCGAGCATGATCCAACCTCACAGTCGATTTTGATAACCGATGATGCGGGATTTGCCGCGCTTGTGGCCGACTGCGTCGATGTGCAGATCAGTCAACTCGCAACCGCAAAGACCGCCAAGAAAAGCTGGGGCGACCATGGTGTCATCATTCTGGTGAACGACCTTGAGGCCGAAGCACCTGAGCTCGTGAATGCACTTGCTGCGGAGCACTTGGAACTCGCAATCGACGATCCGGAAGCAATGATGCAGAAGGTGCGTCATGCGGGCAGTATTTTCCT
>JBCDKX010000262.1:0-4043 GCA_038746055.1 Pseudomonadota bacterium | reverse complement strand
TTATGCGCCTCCATCGGATGGTCAGCATTCATCATGCGCCACATCATAGCGCGGGTCATCGACACTGAGATTGCTGATGTGTTGTCGGCAATTTCCCGCGCAATCGCCCGCGCTTCGGCTATGAGTTCGCCGGGTTCATGGATCGAGCGGATCAAGCCGCCAGATTTTGCTTCATTGGCATCGAATACCCGGCCAGAATAACACCATTCCAGTGCCTTGCTAATGCCAACCAAGCGCGGCAGAAACCAGCTCGAAGCGGCTTCAGGCACAATCCCGCGCCGCGCAAACACAAAGCCATAGCGCGCATGAGACGCCGCCAACCGGATATCCATCGCCAGCTGCATAGTCGCGCCCACGCCGACTGCCGCGCCATTGCAGGCGCTGATCAGCGGCTTCTTGCTCTCGAATAGACGTAGAGTCAGCATGCCGCCGCCATCGCGCACACGCTCATCGGACAGCGTCTCCACCTCGGTCGCATCAGAGAACACCTGCCCTTCCCCCTCAGGCGTCAAATCTGCCCCAGCGCAAAAAGCCCTTTCCCCTGCCCCGGTGAAGATCACGGCACGGACGTCATCATCGGCATCAATATCGTCCATTGCGGCGATGATTTCAGCGCCCATTGTACGAGTGTAGGCGTTCATTTTTTCCGGACGGTTCAGAGTGATAGTGGCGATACCATCGGTCTTGTCGACAAGGATCTGGGTGAAGTCTGTCATGAAAAATCCTCTCCTGTTTGACACACTTGACACACTGTCCAGGACTAGAAAACCCTTGGCCGCCGGCCACCAAGAAAAATGAGCATTTCCAAAGGTGCGAAGGCGTAGAACATAGCTCTTCCTTACTTTGCAACCTGACCTGTAGGACAGTGCAAAAAGCCCCGCGCCGTGCATCACGGGCGGGGCTTTTGGTCTGAGTTGCTTGAACCGGGCTTAGCTATCCGTCAAGCCGAGATAGCTAAGCATATACTTCACATCCGGATCGCGTTCAGCGAAATTGCGATAGACCACATCGTAATCCAACGTGCCCCCACGGCTCAACACTTGTTCACGCAGACGCTGACCCATCTCGCGGGTCAAACCACCACGCGCAAGGATGTAATCCCGACTGTCATGGTCAAGCATCTGCGTCCATAGATAGCTATAATAGCCAGAGGAATAGCCAGTCGGGCTGGAGAAGATGTGGTTGAAATAGGTGCTGCGATAACGCGATGGCACCCGCTCCACATCGAGGCCAAGCTCAGACAGGGCCTTGGCCTCAAACTCATCCACCTTCTCAGGCGTGTCGATTGCTGCGGCCTCTGCTGCCGAAAGCGAGTGCCACTTCATATCGAGAAGCGCGGCTTCCACGACCTCACCAAAATCATAACCCTGGTTCCATTGAGACGAGGCTTTGATACGCTCGAACAGCTCCATCGGCATTGGCTCACCGGTTTCGACGTGAGCGGTGTAGCGTTGGATCATCTCAGGGTGATCGCGCCACATTTCGTGGACCTGCGCTGGATATTCCACAAAGTCGCGCGGCGTTGCAGTGCCCGAGAGGCTCGTGAATTTTTGCTCTGCAAACATGCCGTGCAGGGCGTGGCCAAATTCATGGAAAGTCGTGTTCACCCAGTCAAAGCTCATCGTCTGAACTTCGCCTTCGGGCGCCTTGGGCACGTTCAGCACATTGTAGATGACCGGCTTTTCATCAAAGAGATAGTTTTGCGGAACGAAGCTACCCATCCATGCACCGCCGCGCTTTGACGGACGTTGGAAGGGATCGAAATAGAAGAGTGCTAGCTCGTCGCCGTTCTCTTCCTTGATGGTGTAGACCCACACGTCCTCGTGATACGTCGGGATATCGTCGCGGCGCTCAAAGGTCAGACCATAAAGCTCAGTCGCCATATGGAAGACGCCGTCCTCGAGGACTTTCTCCATCTGGAGATATTGCGTCACTTCCTCTTCGGAATAGTTGAACTCTTCCTGACGAACCATGTTCGCATAGCGGTACCAATCCCACGGCTGGACGGTGAAGTCCTTGCCGTCCTTGGCGATACGCGCATTCAGAATGTCCGCCTCACGAGCCTGCGTTGCGGCAAGAGCTGGTACCATTTGCGCCATGAAATCGAGCGCCTTTTTCGGCGTATCGGCCATGTTCTGATACATGTTGTAGCTCGCCCAATCGGGCTTACCCAAAAGCTCCGCCTTCTCGGCGCGCAATTGCGCAATCTTGGCAACGAGCATGCGCGTATCGTACTCGGGATTGGTACCATCTGCGCGGCTAAGGCTGAGCTTTAGGAAACGCTCACGGGTTTCGCGGTTTTCAAGGTTCGGGATAAGGGGCTGCTGCGTGGTGTTTTGGAGCACAAGCGCAAACTTGCCCTCTTCTCCCAGTTCGGTCGCGCGCTCAGCTGCTGTTTCGATGTCGCTATCCGAAAGACCGGCCAGTTCTTCACGCGTATCGACGATCAACGGCTGTTGATTGGTCGCATTGCGAACGGTCTGTGCAAACTCGGTCGTCGCAGAAGACAGTTCGCTATTGATCACTTTGACCCGCTCACGTTGCTCTTCGGTGAGAAGCGCGCCAGCGTGGACCATGCCTTCATAGGTGTTCGAAAGCAGCTTTGCCTCTTCAACGTTCAGCTCAAGGCTATCGCGTTGGTCATAAACCGCCTTTACACGCTCAAACAGGGCCGGGTTCAAACTGATGCTGGTGTTGTGATCGGCAAGCTTGGGGCTTATTTCGGTGTTTATCTCGTCAAGCGTTTCAGTGGTATTGGTGCCGGTCAATTGGAAAAATACGCGGCCAACGCGGCTCAGCATGCGGCCCGATCTCTCCAGCTCGACAATGGTGTTCTCGAAAGTTGGTGCCGCTTCATTGTCAATAATCGTCTGAACTTCGGCTTGTTGCGCCTCCATGCCTTGCTCAAACGCAGGCAGATACGCGCTCTCAGAGATTTGGGTGAAATCGGGCGCTTTGAATGGCAGCGTGCTATCGCTCGCGAAGTAATCCGCTGATGCTGTGCTTTCCAGCAGATCAGAACAGGAGCTTGTGGTCATCACAAGCGCAAGGGCGGAAGCAGTCAGGGCCAGAGGGGCCAGTTTAAGACGCATTTTTCTATAGTTCCCTCAAATTTAGCGCTGATGTGGGCGTCCGCCCTGCGCGCGCATTAATCAAACTGTGAGGCTATTAGAATGTTGCTTTGCCCCATGCAACTTGAACGGGAGGTGAGCGTCAGACCAAAGAAAGGCCCCAGCGCAGCAATGGCGGTGGGGCCTCCCTCATAACGTGGAGATCAATCGGCTTTACCGCGGCGCCATGCGGATTGCACCGTCGAGACGCACATCTTCACCGTTGAAATAGCCGGTTTCGATCATGGTCATCGCAAGCTTAGCGTATTCCTCTGGCATGCCTAGACGCTTGGGGAACGGCACGGAGGCAGCAAGCGCTTCTTTCACCTGCGGAGGTGCAGCGTTCATCAGCGGGGTTTCAAAAATCCCTGGGAGGATGGTGTTCACCCGGATGCCTTCGCGCATCAGATCGCGCGCGATCGGCAAAGTCATACCGACCACACCACCCTTCGAAGCTGAGTAAGCAGCCTGTCCCATCTGACCATCTTCAGCGGCGACTGATGCGGTGTTGACGATTGCACCGCGATTGCCTTCTTCGGTAAGCGGTTCAAGCGTCATCATGCCCGCAGCTGACTTGGCGATGCAGCGGAATGTGCCGATCAGGTTGACCTGAATGACGAAGTCAAAGGCTGAGAGCGGGAAGTGCTTGATCGATCCGTCCTGCTTATCGCGACTGGCGGTTTTGATCGCATTGCCGATGCCAGCGCAGTTGACGAGGATGCGCTCTTGCCCGTGAGCCTCACGCGCTTTGGCAAAGCCTGCATCGACGTCGTCATCGCTGGTCACATTGACCTTGCAAAAGATGCCGCCAACTTCAGACGCCACCGCTTCGCCTTTTTCTTCATTCATGTCGAAGATGGCAACTTTCGCGCCTTTGGCAGCAAGCGCGCGCACGGTTGCGGCGCCGAGGCCTGAAGCGCCGCCGGTGACGAC
>JBCDKX010000261.1:0-4095 GCA_038746055.1 Pseudomonadota bacterium | reverse complement strand
CCTTTTTCACCTTTTGAAGCACCGACGTCAGTTATGCAGGGCTTGCCATTCGCAGCGCTAGCGGCCACTTGGCGCTGCAAAAGCAGGTACAAAACATATGAACCCGCCACCAAAACCGACAGTCATCATAATCGGGCGCCCCAATGTGGGTAAGTCAACGCTGTTCAATCGGCTCGTGGGCAAGAAACTTGCGCTGGTGGATGATCAGCCTGGTGTGACCCGCGACCGGCGCATGGGCGATGCTGAGATTGCAGGTCTGCAATTCACCATTGTTGATACCGCTGGATGGGAGGATGAGGACGATCTTACTCTGCCGGGCAGGATGCGTAAGCAAACCGAAGCCAGCCTCGAAGGTGCAGATGCGGCGCTGTTCGTGGTCGATGCCCGCGCTGGATTGACCCCGCTCGACAATGAGATCGCGCGGTACTTGCGTGAGCATGACGTACCGATTGTGCTGGTTGCCAATAAGGCGGAAGGGAAAGCTGGCGAAAGCGGAGTGTTGGAAAGCTATTCGCTTGGCTTTGGCGAGCCAGTGGCAGTCTCTGCAGAACATGGCGAAGGTATCGCCGACCTGTTCGGCGGGCTCTGGCCAATTATCGGCGATAAGGCGGAGGCCGCAGAAGTCACCGCAAATGCGCCGCTCGAAGATGATGACGAAGATGCACCGCTCGGGCCCTTGAAGCTAGCGATTGTCGGCCGTCCCAATGCAGGTAAATCAACGCTCATAAACCGGTTGCTCGGTGAAGATCGCCTCTTAACCGGGCCAGAGGCTGGAATTACCCGAGATTCCATCGCGATCGACTGGGAGTGGGAGGACAAGAACTCGGGTGAGAAGCGCGAAATTCGGCTGATTGACACGGCCGGGATGCGCAAGAAGCGCAATGTGACCGAGAAGCTGGAGAAGCTGTCGGTTGCCGATGCGCGGCGAGCGGTGGACTTTGCCGAAGTGGTGGTGCTGCTGCTCGACGCAACCCAGGGATTGGAGCATCAAGACCTCAAGATCGCCTCGCTTGCCCTTGAAGAGGGACGCGCCCTAATGGTCGCGATCAACAAATGGGACGTCGCCGAAAACGCCTCCTCGCTTTTTAATGGGATCAAAGCAGCGCTGCACGATGGCTTGGCACAGGTGCGCGGCCTGCCGGTCTTCGCGGTAAGCGCCAAGACCGGCAAGGGCTTGGACACAATGCTTGGTGCCGCATTCACCTTACGCGAAAGCTGGTCAAAGCGCGTGCCCACGGCTGCGCTTAACCGTTGGTTCGACGATGCGCTCGCGGCCAATCCTCCGCCAGCGCCCGGGGGTCGCAGGATTAAACTGCGCTACATCACGCAGGCTGGCACCCGCCCTCCCCGCTTTGTTGTGTTTGGCTCGCGCCTTGATGACCTCCCCAAGAGTTATGAGCGCTATTTGATCAACGGCATTCGCGCCAAATTGGGCTTTGAGGCTGTGCCTGTGCGGGTGACGCTCAAGAGCCCCAAGAATCCCTACAACGCGAACCGTGGCGGCGGCGGCAATTACTCTGGCGGTAACGAGAAATCATGACGTTAGACCTGCTGACCACCGCAGTAGCGAGCGAAATCCTCGAGCAGGCCACCTCCACCTCTCGCGTCCGCGAGGCGGTGGAACTGAGCCTTGCACCTGCATTCCTGCTGGTCGGCATCGGCAGCTTGATGAACGTCATGATGACCCGGCTGATTTGGCTTGCGGGCCGGATTGAGCGCATTTGTATCAATTCCACCTCACCCACTCCCGACTATCTCAGTCGTCTACCATTTGAGGTGGAGGTTGAATGGCTCTCGAAGCGCAGACGTCTTGCGCGCACCGCGATCAAATTCTCAATCGGGGCGGCGGCTGTAATCAGCGTGGTAATCGCGCTGCTCTTTGTCTCCGCCTTTATCGATGCGAATATCGGGGTTCTGGTGACGATATTATGGGTCTTAACGATCGGCCTGCTGGTCACCGGCTTGGGCTGTTTCCTGCGCGAGGCGCTAATGGCAGCAGACAGCCCGCAGGAAAAGTAAGATCAAAGATGCAAAAGGGCGGGAGGACCTATACTCCCCCGCCCCATCATAACGTTTCGCCGATCACGTCAACTAGGCCGCTTTGTCGCCCGCCGCTCGGCTGTTCAGTTGCACATAGTTCTGCAGGCCCATACGCTTGATCATATCGAATTGTGTCTCGAGAAAGTCGACATGTTCCTCTTCATTATCGAGGATCATCGCAAACAGATCGCGACTGACATAGTCGCGCACGCTCTCGCAATATTCGACGGCGTCACGCAACAAGGGAATAGCATCGCCTTCGAGCTCAAGATCAGCCTTGAGGATTTCCTCGACCGTCTCGCCCACGCGCAAACTGTGCACGGCCTGAAAGTTGGGGAGCCCGCCAAGGAAAAGGACACGCTCAGCCAGCTTGTCAGCGTGCTCCATCTCTTCGATAGACTCTTTGCGCTCATATTCGGCAAGCTTGGTCACGCCCCAATCGTCAAGCACGCGGTAATGCAGCCAATACTGGTTGATCGCGGTGAGCTCATTGGTGAGCGCTTTGTTCAAAAATTCTATGACTTTGGGATCGCCCTTCATGGGTTTGGGTCCTCTAATTGTACGGGGTATGATGCGTTGGGACCAGAAAACTGCTGGTCTGTATTGCACACATACATAGAGGCTCACCCCAAGGCTCCACAAGGGGGTATTGAAAAAATTTTGTTTTAAATCAAATGCTTGCGATCCGTTCGCAATTGCGATTTAGCGAGTTATAATGCGACTTCTTCGCACAAATTGAGCCGGGGATCAGCCGCGGCCACTAGTGCTCTTTCTTCTTCGATCGTTTGTTGAGCTTTTTCAAGGCATTGCCCACAATTGGGCGATTTACCAAGCGTGGAATAGACCTGCGCCGCATCGCCATCCGCGCTTAGTGCAGCTGCACGTAAGTCGGATTCGCGAATAGCGTTGCAAATGCAAGTGTACATAAGGCCCTGAATCACTCCTGCGAAGCGTTTGCAGTCATACCTATGCAAGTTAATCGCAATAGCAAGCCAATTTGATCCGAGATGTGGGTCTTTTTGGTGACTCTATTTTGGAAGGATGCTGCGACATCGGCCAAACCTCTGTCAGCGCTTCAAGGGAAACAGCCGCCGATAGGTGAGGCAGCGCCAGAGCCATTCAAGCGGACCATAACGATATCGGTCGAGCCAGGGCTTGGACCAGGCAAGCATAAGCGCGCAGGTGAGCAATGTGATCAGATACAGCTCAGGTCGGGTGAGCTTCCCATAGAGGCCCACAGCCCATCCTTGCATCAAAATCATCATTACCAGTGAGGTGCCGATATAATTGGTAAACGCAGCTCTTCCGGCTGCCCTGACACGCTCGGCAAGCCAGCCAGTCCATGCTGATGAATAGGCTACCAGAAGCGCGGCAATACCCAGAACCATTGCGAGGCGCGGAAGCGGGCTCCACGATAGAAATGCCGCATTGCTGGCCCAATATTCAAACCCTGAAGCCTTAGCGATAAGGCCAATCCACAGAGTTGCTGCCGCACCGCCGATCACACCAATCCAACCCCAAAGGAGCATCTTGCTGCGCTTAAGCATACCGCCAAAAAAGCCGAGCCTGTACAGCGCCATTCCCAACAGCATGAGCGGCAATGTTTCCAGGAAGAATATACTCGAATTGAGAAGCGGGAAATACCAATCTTCACTCAACCGGTGCTGGACAAGCCCCCAATAATCTCCGGATATTTTGAACGCTGAGATCACCTTGTCATCGGCAAGCGCTTCTTCGATGGCTTTTGCCAACTCAACTCGCATTTCATCCATGCCGTCAGCTTCGCCCATGGCAGTGTTGGTCACGAAATAGGGGAAGGAGAAAAGGGCGTAGACCATCGCGCCAAAACCATAACCGACGAGTCCCACGGTCAGCTGGTTCTTCGCCTTCCAACCTATGCAAGTGAGCGCAAGCAGGCCAATCAGCGCATACATTGCGAGGATATCTCCCATCCACAGAAATACAAAATGAGTATAGCCAAACAAAAATAGCATCAGGAGCCGCCACGCCTGGAGCTTAGCGGTTGCACCGCGAGCCCAGGCACGCTCCATGAAT
>JBCDKX010000260.1:0-4148 GCA_038746055.1 Pseudomonadota bacterium | reverse complement strand
GGTGGCCAGCTGCATGATGCGGCCGAAATTCACAACGGCGATGCGATCGGACATGGTCAGCGCCTCGCGCTGATCGTGGGTCACGTAGACCGTGGTCATGCCAAGCTTTTCGTGCAACTGGCGCAGCTCGATCTGCATGCGATCGCGCAGTTTTTTGTCCAGCGCCGAAAGCGGCTCGTCCATCAGAAGAATGCGCGGCTCAAAGACAATGGCACGTGCCAGCGCCACACGCTGCTTTTGCCCGCCCGAGAGCTGATCGATCCGGCGCTCGCCATAGCCGCCCAATTGCACCGTCTCAAGCGCCCGCTCGACACGGTCATCCATCTCATCCTTGGCCACTTTGCGCAGCTTGAGGGGATAACCGACATTGCCCGCCACGGTCATATGCGGGAAAAGCGCATAGTTCTGAAACACCATGCCCAGATCGCGAAGATGTGGCGGCTTTCGGATCATCTCGGTGTCGCCAAACTTTAGGCTTCCGCGGTCGGGCCGAGTGAACCCTGCGAGCACCATTAGAAGAGTTGTTTTACCAGACCCAGAGGGGCCAAGAAGTGTGAGGAACTCACCGCTTTTCACTTCCAGAGATACATCGTCCAGCGCCTGTACCGGACCGTAAGTCTTGGTTACGCTGCTCACGCTGATCGGAAGCGCCGCCTTTTTATTCATAGTGATGTCCAGTCTGAGGCCGTCTTGCCACGAGCGATCTCCGCTCGTGGCATGCTTACATGTGCAACGGTTATTCCGTCAGCATTTCCTCGTACATTTCGGCCGCAATGGTTTCCCACTTGGCATACCATTCGAGCGAAACCGGAACCTGCATCGCCGCATTGTCGGGCGAGGAGGGCAGACCCGCAGCTATATCTGCTGTGATCTCACCAGTGTCGTAAGCCGCTTTGTTGGTCGGACCGTAGGTGATGTATTTTGGCAGATCGTCTTGATATTCCGGCTTGGAAATCTCCGCCAAAAACTTCATGGCGACGTCTTTGTTCGGTGCACCTTTCGGGATCGCGAAGCAATCGTAATCCAACAAGGCCTGATTGAAGGTGTAGGCCACAGCCGCCCCATCTTTTTTGGCGTTGTCAAAGCGGCCATTCCAACCGGTCGTCATATCCACTTCGCCGTCTTTCATCAGTTGGGCATGCTGGGCGCCAGATGTCCAAAAGACGGAGATATTGGGCTTGAGCTCGCGGATCTTATCGATGGCGCGTTCGATGCCATCTTCAGAGTCGAGCACACTGTAGACATCCTCAGGTGCGACACCGTCGGCCATCAGCGCGCCTTCCAGCGCACCGGCAACCTTGCCGCGATAAGCGCGCGAGCCTGGGAACTTCTCTACATCGAAGAAGTCCGCCCAGGTCTGCGGGCCGTCGTCGCCATAGGTGTCTGTGTTCCAGGAAAAGACGGTCGAGAACACGTCTCCGCCGACGCAGTATTCGGAATAGAGCGTTGGATAGAAAGTCGATACATCGATCACATCGTAATCCAGCGGCTCCAGCAGTCCCTCCGCTGCCGCGCGCGCTGCCGAGCCAGAGCCTGATGCCACGATATCGAGCGTGACCTGACCGGAGCTGACCTGCAGCCGCACATCGGACATGCCCCCATAGGTTTCCTGCTTGACTTCGATGCCGGTATTCTCAGCTGCCGGTTCAAATAGCGCTTTGGATTGCGCCTCTTGATAGGACCCACCCCAGGACGCGATCGTCACGCTGTCCGCAAGGGCTGCCGATGCCATCAGGCTGGCGGCCACAGAAAGAGCCAGTGTCTTGTTCATTTTGAGTTTCTCCTCTGTTGTTGGTGATCGCCTGTCCCAGACGACCTTTTTCGCCATTGTGGTTGATCCCGACGGTGTGGCGAGAACCGTCACTGATTGCAGCGTCACGCCGATTCTTTTGATCTTTCATATTGAACCCGGTCGCGCCAACGGTACCAGGCCACCATGGGCGGAAGGAACCATGGCTTGCCAGTGTAAAGCGGTCGGGTTGAGAAATGCACGTCGTCAAACGCAGTGCGGCCTTCTTTCAGCCCAAGAATTTTTTGGCCCATCCGCATGCCCAGATAGCTGGCCATCGAGACGCCCGAGCCGCAATAGCCCATGGCGAAATGCATGCCATCATGGACGCCTGTGTGCGGCAATTCATCAAAGGTATAGGCCACCGTGCCCATCCAGGAATGTGAGATCCGATAGTCTCGCAGTTCGGGGAATATGCGGCACATATCGTCATAGAGTTTGGGCCCGCTCACCCATGTGTCCGTCTCATTGGCCGAAACGCGCCCACCAAAGAGAATGCGTCGTCTGTCCGGCGATGTGCGATAGTAGTAAACCACTTTGCACGTGTCACTGGCGATACGACCAGTGGGAAAGAGCTGATCCACCAGCGCTTGGGGCAGCGGCTCTGTTGCGATGATGTAGCTGCCGATAGGGATCACCCGACGTTGCAGCCAAGGGGTTGCGCCGCCGGTATACCCGTTGGTGGCGATGGCGACATCTTTGCTGCGCACGATGCCCTTGCGTGTGTGCACCTCGAACCCATCGTGCTGCCGCTGAATAGATAGCACCTCACAGTGTCCGACCACCTGAGCGCCAGTCCCGATCGCTGTGTCCAGCAGACCGCGATGATAGCGACCGGGATCAACTGAGGCGTGCCTTGGGAAAACGAGGCCCCCGAAGTAACAATCCGTGCCCAATTCGCGGCGCTGCTCAGCGCGAGGCACGACATGGGACGTGATATTGTCCTCGCGCGCTAGGATCTCGGATTGTCGGGCCAAATCTTCAAAGTGTTGTGGCGTATGCGCTGCATGAAACCGGCCTGCGCGGCTGAACGCGCAATCGATGCCTTCGGTTTGAATGCGGTCCTCGATCCAATCCAAGGCCGCTTTGCCTTCGTCGCGCACGGCTCGCGCCCGTTGCGCTCCATGCTTGGCGGCAAGTTTGCCATAGGAGGGTTTGACCGACGTGCTGATCTGCCCGCCATTTCGCGTGCTGCATCCGTGGCCTGGCGCTCCGGCTTCCAGAACCAATGTCGATCTGCCACCGCGTGCCGTTTCGATTGCGGCGTTCAATCCGGTGTATCCAGATCCTACGATCACGACATCGACGCGTGCAGGCAGGGAAGCGGTGAGCCCGCGCGGCGCGGTCATGCCGTCGTGCCAAAAGGATGCATCCTTCCAGTCTGGCAACCAAACGTCTGTCATCCTGTGATCACCAGCGTCTTTCACCACAACTTGGCCCTTCCATCTTTTGGAACGCGTTTGGCCGCCGACTGCGCACGCGCCAATGATGCACCCCTCTCGAGGTTAGAAATCGGTCGTAGATAAAGCAATTTGATATCGCTTATAGTGAAATTCGAAAAATTTATAGAACTGGCGCCATCCATGCATATTAAGCTTCGCCACTTGGAAGTCTTCAACGCTTTGTTCGAGGCTGGTTCCGTATCTCGCGCAGCAGAACGCCTGAACCTGTCGCAGCCGGCCGTCAGCATCGCGCTGAGCAATCTCGAAGATCAAACAGGCTTTCGTCTGTTCCATCGCGATCGCGGTTTCTTTGCCCCTACCAATGAGGCGCTGCTCCTGCGCGATGAGGTGCAACAGGGGATCACGGCCTTGGCGCGGGTCGATAAGCGCGCCGAGGAAATCCGCTCTGGGGCTTCTGGCACGATCAGTGTCGCGACAAACGGGGCGATGTCTTATACTTTCCTGCCCCGGGTGATCGCTGAATTTCAACGTGATTATCCAGAAACCTATGTTGAGCTGCGCGTACACAGCTCGCGCCGCATTGCCGCATGGGTGGCCAGCCGGCAAATCGACATCGGCCTGACCGATGCACCGGTCCCTGTCGCGGGGCTGGACGCGGAGCTCTTTGACATGGAATGCGTTTGCATAATGCAAGACGAGGATCCTATGACGCAGCTCGATGTGATCAGGCCCCAGGACTTGCACGATCGCGCGGTGATCGCGGTGACAGGGGATCACAGCGTCGATCGTCAGCTGCAAGCTGTGATGTCACAAGCCGGGGCAAAGCTACACCACACCGCCTCAAGCTACTACTATGCGATCGCCCGTGCTATGGTCGCGTCGGGCTGTTATGTGTCTGTCATCGACCCGGTGAATGGCAAAGCCGCTTTGGCCGATGGCGTGGTGGCGCCCGTTTG
>JBCDKX010000259.1:0-4153 GCA_038746055.1 Pseudomonadota bacterium | reverse complement strand
TTAAACGGAAAAAGGCCCCAGACATCTTTCGATGCCTGAGGCCCATGACTTGGGGAAAGTGACCCAGGCTTAGTGCGCGTGAGCGCCGCCTGCACCGGCTGGGATACGGATATCCTCAACCATGGTTTGGACTTTCTCTGGTGGTGCTGCCGTGACGGCTTTGACGGCGTAGGCGACAGCGAAGTTAATCACCATGCCAATGGCGCCAATGCCTTCTGGCGAGATGCCGAAGAACCAGTCTTCAGACGACCCGCCCATAAACTTGAAGTAGACGATATAGCCAATCGTGAAGGCCAGCCCTGAGAGCATGCCTGCGATTGCGCCTTCTTTGTTCATGGTTTTCGAGAAGATGCCCATTAAGATGACTGGGAACAAGCTGGATGCAGCGAGGCCAAAGGCCAAGGCAACCACTTGCGCCACAAACCCTGGAGGATTGATGCCGAAGTAGCCTGCGATCACGATGGCAACCACCGCAGCGCCGCGAGCAGCCATTAGCTCCTGACGATCAGAGATGTTTGGCATCAGCGTCTTCTTCATGAGGTCGTGACTGATGGACGTGGAGATCACCAAAAGGAGACCTGCCGCCGTTGAGAGCGCTGCCGCGACACCGCCAGCTGCTACCAGAGCAATCACCCAACCCGGCAAATTCGCAATCTCCGGATTGGCAAGCACCATAATGTCCCGGTCCACATAGACTTCATTGGCGGACGGCGTCGCCGCATTGGTGAGCAGCCGCTCCCCGCTGGCGCCTTCGCCTTCCTTGAAGCTGGGCTTGCCGTCAAACGGTGCACCAGAGCGATACTGGATTTTACCATCACCGTTCTTATCCATCCAGCCGATGAGACCAATGGACTCCCAGCTCTGCACCCAATCCGGTGTTGCAGCGGCTTCCTCGGTTTGACCCGCATAGGCCGTCTCATTCACCGTATCGACGAAGTTGAGCCGTGCGAAGGCCGCAACAGCTGGTGCCGTTGTATAGAGGATGGCAATGAACACCAGCGCCCAACCAGCGGACACCCGCGCGTCAGACACTTTTGGCACAGTGAAGAAGCGCACGATCACGTGCGGCAGACCTGCCGTGCCCACCATGAGCGCCATCGTGATGGCGAACACATCGACCATCGATTTGGTGCCACTGGTATATTCATTAAAGCCGAGATCGACGAGGACCCCATCCAGCTTCTGCAGGACAGTCACCCCGCCATCGCCCACTTCTGACCCGAGGCCAAGCTGCGGCACAGGATTGCCAGTAACGAGCATGGAGATGAAGATGGCTGGGACCATATAGGCGAAGATGAGGACGCAATATTGCGCCACCTGCGTGTAGGTAATCCCCTTCATGCCGCCGAGGACGGCATAGAAGAAGACGATGAACATTCCAATGACCACGCCCCATTCAATCTGCACATCAAGGAAGCGTGAGAACACCACGCCCACACCGCGCATCTGGCCTGCCACATAGGTGAAGGAGATGACGATGAGGCAGATAACGGCAATCATCCGTGCAGCCCTGGAATAGTACCGCTCCGCCACAAAATCCGGCACAGTGAACTGGCCGAATTTGCGCAAATACGGTGCCAAGAGCAGCGCCAGCAGCACATAACCGCCGGTCCAACCCATTAGGTAGACTGATCCATCATAGCCTGCAAAGGCGATGATCCCCGCCATGGAGATGAAGGACGCCGCGGACATCCAGTCAGCCGCAGTCGCCATCCCATTCATGACGGGATGGACGCCGCCGCCGGCGACATAGAATTCCTTCGTTGACCCAGCCCGGCTCCAAATGGCGATGCCAATATAGAGCGCGAAAGAGAGCCCAACGAAGATATAAGTGAGGTATTGTGTAGACATCTGACCCTCCCCCGCGTCAGTCGTTTACGCCGAAGTCGCGCTCGATTTTGTTCATGCGCACCACATAAACAAAGATCAGCGCCACAAAGGTGTAGATTGAGCCTTGCTGAGCGAACCAAAAGCCCAGCGGCGTTCCAAAGAATGTGAATGTGTCGAGGACATCGACAAACAAGATACCGCAGCCAAAAGAGACTGCGAACCAAACCACCATCAGCTTTGCCAAGAGGCTGATATTGGCTTTCCAATAAGCGTCGCGTGTTTGCTTTGAGGCGCCCCCCTGTGTGTCGTTCGGCACCGTGTCATTATCCTGTTTTATGTCTTCGGATTGAAAACTGTCTTCTGAAAATCGAGTTGCCATGCGGCTCTCCCCAAAGATGCAGCCGCACGCTATGCGGCACCTAGCAACGCTATCAGGGCGTTCAGAAGATGCGTAGACGACTTTAGTCTGACAGCGCGCTAGCCATCGACGAACGCAAGAAAAATCTAACGGAAAGGCTGTACTTTCGCTACGAGCTCTGGTAACGCACCGGAAATTAGTGACCGACCGCTCTGGCGGCGGAACGAATTCTGCGTCAAAATTTTTGAAAGGATGTGCCCTCGGCATGCAAGTTTTGGTTCGTGATAATAATGTTGATCAGGCGATGCGCGCTCTGAAAAAGAAGCTGCAGCGCGAAGGTGTTTACCGGGAGATGAAACTCCGCCGCTTTTATGAAAAGCCGTCTGAGAAAAAAGCACGCGAACAAGCAGCAGCCGTCCGCCGGGCCCGCAAGTTAGAGCGTAAGCGCATGGAGCGTGATGGGTTGGTCGGTCGCTAGTGCGCCAGACATCCAAGCTTGACGAGAAAGGCCGCCTCTTCAATCGGGCGGCTTTTTTATTTGTTATTGGACTAATCTCGGCGGCGCTTGCCGGCTGCGGCAGCGACGATCCAAAACCAGCAATGCCTGAAGAAAAAATTACCGCAAAATTGGGGAATGACGTGCAAAAAACCGACAGCGGCCTTGCCTATGAAGTGATCGAAGAAGGGACCGGCGCGTCCCCCGCAGTAACAGACACCGTCGTCGTCCATTACACGGGGCTTTTAAAGGACGGCACGGTTTTCGATTCATCCCGCGATAGCGGCGAACCTGCAACCTTCCCACTCAATGGCGTCATCCCAGGCTGGACCGAAGGCCTGCAATTAATGAAAGTCGGGTCCCGCTACAAGTTCCTCATCCCCTCGGAGCTAGCCTATGGCAGTAGCGGTGCCGGCGGTGTCATTCCACCCAACGCTGATCTTGTATTCGATGTAGAGCTGCTTGAAATCGCGACCGCGCCCGAGCCGCATCCTGACGTTATAGCATTTTTAAATCGCGGGATGCCGACGCCCAAGTGCGGCGACATGCCAACGGTCACTGGCTCCGAAACAGCAGAAGAAGTTGCCGCCCTGCAAGAAGCGGGAAATAGGTGGCAGAATTGCATCGCTAAATTCATCAAAGATGAGCGCCTTGCTGTCAGCACCGCGCTCGGCGCACTTGAACGCATTGATGCATCCAAGGTGCCGACGGAGCAACAAGCAGAAGTTGGCATTTATCTGCAGCGCTTTTCCAAGATCATGGACCAAGCGCAAGATGACTTGGACAGCTACAAGGGCATTTCCAAAAGCTAATGCCGATATTGTGAGGCGGCGTGAATTGGCGTCGCTCAGCTGCGCGTCTATACCCCTACGCTAACGGAAACAAAGGGGTATCAACATGAAGACCATCCTCAAATTTGTAGCAGCGGCTTTCTTAATGAGCGTCGCTGTTTTCTATCAGCCAAGCGCCGCAGTCGCCGCAGAGCCTGTCTACACAGGCTTTTTCTCGAATGTCGCCGTGAGCGGCTATGACACCGTCGCCTACTTTCAGGAAAAGGGCCCAGTAAAAGGCAGCAAAAGGTTTCAAACCGAGTGGAACGGGGCAACGTGGCGATTTAGTAGCCAGGAGAACCTGGACCTTTTCACCGCAAACCCTGAAACTTTTGCGCCGCAGTTTGGCGGCTATTGTGCATGGGCGATCAGCCAGGGCTACACTGCATCAGGTGATCCAAAACAATGGTCAATCCACAACGACAAGCTCTACCTCAACTATGACGCGGACGTAAAAGCCGAGTGGCTGACGGACAAAGACGGGTTTATCGCCAAAGGCGAAGCTAATTGGCCGTCCGTGCTTGAGTAGAGGATGCATTGGAAGTGGCCGCAAGGATGCCGACGGCCACTTCTAAAACGCAGTTTTAGAGTTTGCCCGGATGCGGGAAGGCGTCGAAATCTGCAGGGGTCGGCCGGCGG
>JBCDKX010000258.1:0-4247 GCA_038746055.1 Pseudomonadota bacterium | reverse complement strand
GTTTCTGATCGGCATTTCCGATTGGAGTCAGGCACAGATTGCTGGCGGGCTGTTTGGCACGAAGATTGTTCTCAACGAATTTGTAGCCTTCATCGAGCTTGGTGCAGTCGAGGGACTGACCGAGCGCAGCCGTTCGATCCTTACTTTCGCGCTTTGTGGCTTTGCCAACTTGTCGTCGATCGCCATCCAGATGGCAGTAGCGGGCGGTCTTGCTCCCAATCAGCGGCCGGTGATCGCGCGTCTTGGCCTGAAGGCTCTGGCTGCGGGAAGTCTCGCCAATTTGATGAGCGCCGCCTTGGCGAGCTTATTTTTGCCGTTCTAGGTCAAACACTCTGGCACACATGCGTTCCCCATATTAAGTGTGGCCTATGACTGATACTGCGACCACCACCGATATTGCCTCTGTTTCATTGGCTCAGCCTCCGCAGGATATCGCCGAGGAGCTGGGACATAGTTTTGCTGAATATGGTTTCGCTGTCGTACGCGATCACGGAATTTCGCAGGAACTGATTGAGCGTGCTGAAGAGACTTCGAAAGCCTTTTTTGCGCTGCCTGACGATGTGAAACGCGCTTACAAAGTTGAAGGTGGAGGTGGCGCACGGGGTTACACTCCTTTTGGTACTGAAAAAGCCAAAGATGCTGATATCTTTGACCTCAAGGAGTTCTGGCACGTCGGGCGCGAGCTCCCAGCGGATCATGCTCTCGCCCAGTTTATGGCGCCTAACATCTGGCCCAAAGAGATTGAGGAATTTGAAGAGACATTCAGCGCGCTTTATTCTGCTTTTGAGGAAACTGGGCTGCGCGTGCTGCAGGCGATCGCTTTGCATTTAGGGCTTGAGCAGAATTTCTTTGCGAGCACTGTTGAAGATGGCAACTCGGTTATGCGCCTGCTGCATTATCCACCGCTTGGCCCTGAAGCGCCTGAGGGTGCCATTCGTGCGGCAGCGCACGGCGATATCAACACGATCACCTTGCTACTTGGGGCAGAGGAAGCGGGGCTGGAGCTTCTGACCAAAGCGGGCGATTGGCACCCGGTTTATGCCGAAGAAGGCTCGCTGGTGATCAATGTGGGCGATATGCTCGAGCGACTGACAGCGGGGACTTTGCGTTCCACCACTCACCGGGTGGTTAATCCTAAGGGGGCAGGCGCACAGCGATCACGCTACTCGATGCCATTCTTTCTGCATTTCCGTCCTGATTACATGATCGAGCCGCTGGCAAGCTGTGTAGCTCAGAAAGGCGCAAGACCGGAAGAGCCGATCAGTTCACACGACTTTCTGTTGCAGCGATTACGCGAAATCAACCTCGCCTGATTCTCTGCTTTCATGAGCCAATTTCGGTTCATGCGAGGCCAAGAACGTGTCGAGCTGAAAAAGGATATCCACGTGGCTTCCGCGCAACACAGGCCTTCTACTGCCCGGATTTCCTAGGGTTTTGACCAATGCGAACTCTTCGCATCAGGACTTATCCATTTTGCACTGTGTCCGTGTCATAGACCTGTCATCAAAAGCTCCTCATGAGCCGCTCAGCGGTTAGCGTGCCGCGTCCAGTATCCGATCCCACAAGAGTGATAAGGGGCCCTCTCTGATGAAAATAAAATATCTCTTGGCAGCCAGCGTAGTCAGCCTTTCGGCTGCTGCTACGATTGCAACGCCTGCCTATGCGCAGCAAATTACCTCCGGCATTGAAGGCACCGTTACCGACGTGAGTGGCGAAGCACTCGTCGGCGCCACGGTCACCGTGACCGACCAGCGTACCCGCCAGACCCGCACCTCTACTGCCGGTTCCAACGGGGGATTTCGTATCCAGTCGCTGCCTCCTGGCGGTCCCTACTCCGTCACCGTCACTGCCGATGGCTTTGAAGGTCAGACGGTGGAAGAAGTCTTCACCAATATTTCTGGTAACACCGCTTTCACCTTCGCGCTGACCGAAAGCGCGGCAGGTAATGTGATCGTTGTGACGGGTGCCCGCGCGCAGGTTACGCAGGTTGCTGTGGGTCCGGGCACTGCATTCGACACACAAACTCTTGAAGCTTTCCCGTCGATCACTCGCGACGTTCGCGACATTATTCGTATCGACCCGCGTGTAAGCCTCGAGCGAGACAACGAAGTCGACCGTATTTCATGTCTCGGCGGCAATGACCGTTCAAACACCTTCACCGTCGACGGCATCGTTCAAGCCGACGTTTTTGGCCTGAACGGAACTCCGTTTGCAGCACGCAACGCGCTGCCGCTGCCCTTTGATGTGATAGAGCAGACTTCGGTCGAATTTGCACCGTTCGACGTCGAATACTCTGACTTTACGGGCTGTCTCGTGAACGTTGTGACCAAAGCGGGTACCAACGAGTTTCACGGCTCGGCTTTCTTCACCTATTTCGATGAAGGTCTTCAGGCTAGCACAGTTGAGCAGGCCGATGGTGATCGCGATCCTTTCAACGCAGGCCGCGAAACCCGTTGGGGCGTGACGCTTGACGGTCCGATCATACCGGATCGTCTGTTTTTCTCGTTCGGTTATGAAGAAACCGATCTCGGCGACGGCTTTAACGATGGGCCGGGCACCTTTGGCAATGAGTTCATCACGGTTGAGCAATTCAACCGCTTCGCTCAGATCGCCAATGATGTATACGGTCAGGATGTTGGCCCGATACCGACCCAGCTCGATGAGAGCTCGGTTCGTTATTTTGGTCGTCTAGATGCGCAGCTGAACGATAACCACCGTCTCGTTGGTACGTATCAGCGTCTCGAAGAAACCAACATCGAACCTGATTTCGATGGCGGTTTTGGCGAGAACGAATTCGGCGGCCTCAACTCCTTCGAAGATGAAGGCACCGTTTCCGATTACTACTCATTCCAATGGTATGGGGATTGGAGCGACCGAGTTTCTACTGAACTGCGGGTGAGCCGTTCGGAAGTTCAGGATGTCCAAGGTCCAGTTGGCTTTGGCGAGGCGCAGTCTGACAACCCAACCGTGCGTTTGGTTGTTGGCATTGATAACTCCGCTGCCGGTCTCAATGAGGATGCACGTCTGGTCACAGGGCCCGGCATCTTCCGTTCGGCCAACGCACTTGAGACAACCATTAATCAGGCTCGTTTCATCCTGAACTACGATGGCGATAATGGCCATTTCGTGAAGTTCGGTGCAGAAGTGAACGATCTGGATGTTTTCAACCTGTTCGCAATCAACGCGACGGGCTCGATCTTCTTCCAGAACCTCGACGATTTCGAGCAGGGATTGGCGAACGAAGGCTTCTTCTCAAGCCCGTTCGGCAGTACCGGTGCATTGGTTGGTGGCGCTCTTGGCGGTGCCGGCATTGCAGCCTCAGCGACCGGCGACATCAACGATGCTGCGGCGAATTTCTCGCGTCAGATCTACTCGTTCTTCGTGCAGGATGACTGGTCAGCAACCGATCAGCTGAGTGTCAGCGCGGGTGTTCGGGTTCAGCTGTATGATGGCGATGCGCCTGATAACAACCCGCTGTTCCTTCAGCGTTTTGGCTTTAGCAACTCAAACTCATTTGCCAGCATCGACCCCGTCATTTTGCCGCGTCTGTCTGCGACATATGAACTCGACAATGACGGCTTCTTCTCCGACAGCCGGGTAACCGGTGGTATTGGCGTCTTTGCGGGCGGTGATCCGATCGTATTCTTCTCGAATGCCTTCTCAAACAACGGCTTTTCGAGCGCGAACGGAGACACTGGCGATTGCGATCCGTCACAACTGGATTTCGATCCGGTCACCGGCCAGATCGATTTTACTCCGAACGGCGGTGCGTTTACGGGCTTCCCGGCTTGCGCATTCAACGCCGCCGTTGATAATGCAGCTGGCGGCCGAGCCGACGTCCAGAGCACAGATCCCGATTTTGATATTCCGACTGCGGTCCGCGCCAACGTTGGGTTCAGCTCGCGTATCGGACCAGAGAGCGGCTTCTTCTCTGACTGGCGTTTGAATGTCGACTACATCTACACTCGCTTCCGTGACACGCTTGATATTGTCGACCTTACCCAGATCGTTGATCCGTCGCTTGGTAACAACGGATTTGCAGCTGATGGTCGACCAATCATCCGCCCAATCGATCCGCTCAACGCTGGCTGTAATGCGCAATTCGTTGATAACGACCCGCCGACTTTCACCGGTGTGACGCCTGAGTGCTTCGGCACCGGCATCGACGAGTTTCTGCAGCTCACCAATGGCCCAGGCTTTGACAGCCACAACTTCTCGCTCATCCTCGCCAAGACTTTCGATGAAGG
>JBCDKX010000257.1:0-4285 GCA_038746055.1 Pseudomonadota bacterium | reverse complement strand
GATCATGATGGCGCCAACCTCGCCGATGCCGCGGCCGAAGCCCGCCAGCGAAGCCGTCAGCAAGGTCCGCCGCCCATCCCAGAGCAGGGTTTTGACGCGCTGCAGTTTGCTGGTGTGCAGCGAGATCAGCAGATCGTGATATTCCGCCCAGAGCTCGCGCATTGCCTGATGCGTGATGGAAGCGATCAGCGGGGTGATGATGATCACCTGCGCGACGATCATGGCTGTCGGCGTAAACAGCAAGCCAAGTACGCCGAAAGGACCCGCCCGCGATAGAAGGAGATAGACGATGAGGCCCACGACGACCGGCGGCAGGCCCATCAGCGCGTTGAGCGTGGCGATCACGGCGCGGCGATAGCGAAAGCGACGAATAGCAAGCCAGGTGCCGAGCGGCAGCGCTATGGCGCAGGCAATCACAAGCGCCGTCAGGCTGACATGGAGGGAACGCAACGTGATCTCGACCAAATCGGGATCGAGCCGCACAATCATCCAGAAGGCTGCTTGAAGCCCATCCCAAATCTCGGACATGACGCATGTGCCTCAGCGAGACAACATGACGGGTATCGGTGGTGTCTTAATCAAGACGAACCGCTGAGCCAGAAGTCTGTTCTTGGCTCGAAAAGCCTGCCTCGCCGAGGATTACGCTTGCTCCCACAGAGATGACAACGACCGCCGCGGCGGCAATAACAATGGTTTTCACCTTAATCTCCCTCCTGATCAGTAGACACGCGAAGGTATTCGATCAGATCGTCTCGATCCTGTTGCCCTGCGATCACCTGCATTGGCATCTTGCTGCCTGGAATATAGTGATCCGGACCCTGATCGAACAGATCATTCATGGTTTGCGCCGACCAGACAATGTCCGATTGCATCAGTGCCTCGGAATAGCTGTAATCAGACACTGCACCAGCAGGTCGCCCAAAAAGCTTGTAGAGCGTGGGTCCCGCCTTGCGCGCGCTGCCCTCGGCGAGTGCGTGGCAAATCGAGCATTTGCGTTTGAACTGGCGTTCGCCATTGGGCAGTGTCGACGGATCTTCGAGAAAGCTGCGCGTGCCGCCGGCCATCGGCCCGAATTCGTCCATCGCCTCGACCGGCCAGGAATAGAGGATATCCTCGATCCCGCCCGCTAGGATGTTTTGCCCGTCCTTGGAAAACGCCAAGGCCCAGACGGGACCGTTTCGTGTCGCGCGAAAGTCATGCGAGATCTTCATCCGGGCCGTGTCAATAATCATGATGTAGCCCTCGCCGTCCCCAACAGCGAGTTGGTCAGTCCCCGGATGATGCGCCATGGCCAGGATCGGTCGCCGATCCAGCGTAAAATCAGCAATCTCATTCCCGGTATCGATATCAATGACCCGCGTGCCGCCGTCTACGGCACCATAGGCGATCCAACTCTCTTCTGCATTCAGAACAAGCTCATTAATCCCAAAGCCGTGTTCGACAAGTTGCCGGTCCGTCTCGCCCGTTGTTGTGTTCCAAACTCTGATCGTGCCATCGGTCGAGGCGGAATAGAGCCATCCGCCATCCGGGCTGAAGGCCACATCGTTCACCCCCTGTTTATGACCGCGCAGAAACTGCACATCCGTCGGGTCCGACATCGACCAAAGTCCAATTGTGGCGTCCCAACTCGCGGTCGCGACACTTTCCCCATCGGGCGCGGGTGTTATGGACATGATCTTCGCCTGGTGTTGGCCCAGAACCTCCCCTTGCACTGCGCCCAGCAACAGCTTCTGTCCTGACACCCAACGACGCAAGGTGAAATCATCGCCTCCTGATACAACAACTTTCTGATTTACAAAGCTAAGAGCGGTCACTGCTGCCGCATGACCATCGAGCCATTGCGGCTCTGCGCCGTTCCAAAGCCCCACCGCATTGTCAAAACTCGCGGTCGCAACCTGACCAGATGGCGACACGGCAACATCCATGATGGGCCCGCCATGCCCTTTCAGCGTAAAAAAGTCTTGCGCTGTCGCAGGACTGCACAGCGCAAGACCGAGAACCAGCAGATGCCGCATTTACTCGGCAGGTGTCGCGTCTTGAGGCGCTCCGTCACGCTCCGCTTTTACCTCTTCGGCCCAGATCGAATGGTGCTGCACAGCCCATTCCTCCCTCACCTCACCAGTGCCCATGGCATCATAGGCCCCCTCCATGCCGACCGACCCAATATAGATATGGGCAATGATGATCGCCATCAGCACGAAGCTGACAATGGCATGCCAAGCGGCTGCGTATTGCATTTCTTCATGCGGGGCGAGCGTTGTCCGCAATTCGCCAAAGCCCAAAAGCTGTGGGAGGCCGACCGCATTCAATTTCTCAAAAGTCGGCGCAAACATCGCCATTTCGAACGGGAAAAGAAGCGACAATCCGGATGCGGAAATCGAGCCCCCAAGAATTATGCAAGACCAGAAAATCACCTTCTGGCCCGCATTGAACTTCTTGGCTGGGGGGTGGTCTTTGGTGAAAATACCGCCGCCTTTTGCGATCCAAACCAGATCGGTTCGGCTGGGCAGGTTATGCACAACCCACATCACGAAAATCATGACCAGCGCCAGCATGAAGGCCCAGGCCACATTGTTATGGACGAATTTCGAGGCGATCGCGATCGGTGCGAAAGCGTCATGGCCCAGCCACGGAATGATAAACTTGCGCCCAAAAAGCGTGATAAGGCCCGTTATTCCGAGCACAATAAACGAAATCGCCAACAGCCAGTGACCAAAACGCTCAATACTCTTGAAGCGCACCACGGTGCGACCGGTCGGTTCATAATCAACCGGTATGCGGCCGCGGATAATAAAAAACAGTATCAAAAGCGCAATTGTGCCCAAAAGCAGATAAGCGCCGTAGGTTTTCAAAGGTCCATTGCGGAACTCCATCCATTTCATTCCGCCATCCTGGATCAGCACCGTGGCGGCATGACTGTTGTTGGATGCCGTGACATTGGCCGTACCAAACCGAAGCGCGCGCCACATTTCGGGATCAGAGGCGCCGCCCAGAGTTCCCAGTTGCTCTGCCATGCCTGCCGCACTATCGGGATCCCCAGTATTGTCGCTTCGAAAGGAGTTATCTACCTGAAGACCTTGTTGACGCGCCATTATATCGTCCAGCGTCTGCGCGCCGCCAGTCGCGGATCGATCTGGTACGGGCGCATCGCTGGTCTGCGCGCTCGCGTAAGTGGTGGCAAGTGCGACCGACAAAATCAGTGCGGCTAGAGAAAGGATAGGACGTGGCATGGGCTCTCCTTCACAGTCTTGGCGGAAAAGGGCCATTCCGATGGAACAGCCCCTTCAGTTCACGATCTAGTTGCAGGCATCACTGCCCATCGGCACCGTAAGCAGAGCCCCAGCCCCAGGCACCAGAGCCAAAGCCACGAGCCACGACGCGTTCGCGGTAGATATCCGCCACGGTGTCGCCGTCGCCTGCCAGAAGCGCCTTGGTTGCGCACATCTCAGCGCAAAGCGGTAGCTTACCCTCGGCAACGCGATTGCGGCCATACTTGGCAAACTCTGCAGAGGAGTGGTTTTCCTCGGGCCCGCCAGCGCAGAACGTGCACTTGTCCATCTTGCCTCGTGACCCGAAGTTACCCGCTTGCGGAAACTGCGGCGCGCCGAAGGGACAAGCGTAGAAGCAATATCCGCAGCCGATGCACAGATCCTTGGAGTGCAGGACCACACCTTCCTCGTTCTGGTAGAAGCAATCCACCGGGCAGACCGCCATGCAGGGTGCGTCCGAGCAATGCATGCACGCCACGGAGATCGAGCGCTCGCCCGGAGATCCGTCATTGATTGTCACGACCCGCCGTCGGTTGATACCCCACGGCACTTCGTGTTCGTTTTTACACGCGGTCACACAGGCGTTGCATTCGATGCAGCGCTCGGCGTCGCAGAGAAACTTTGCTCTTGCAGCCATATTCTGGTCCCTCCCTTACGCGGCCCAGATCTTGCAGAGAGTCGCTTTGGTCTCCTGCATCTGGGTTACGCTGTCATAGCCATAAGTTTGTGCGGTGTTGGTGGATTCACCCAAGACGTAAGGATCAGCACCCTCGGGGTATTTTCCCCGCAGATCATCACCCTGGAAATGTCCACCAAAGTGGAACGGCATGAAGGCCACACCGGCGCCAACCCGTTCGGTCACCATGGCCATCACCTTGACCTTGCCACCTTCAGGGCCTTCCACCCAGACCTGCTTGCCATCGCGAATGCCCAGATTGTTGGCATCGCGCGTGTTGATCTCGACAAACATGTCTTGCTGGAGTTCTGCCAGCCACGGATTGGACCGTGTCTCGTCG
>JBCDKX010000256.1:0-4352 GCA_038746055.1 Pseudomonadota bacterium | reverse complement strand
TGATTGTAACTATGTTTCGCGGAAGCGACGCACGCCTTTATGAAAGAATGCCGCAATTGGATGGAACCCGTCCATTTGTGCTTACAAAATCGCAAAACACTGAAAAAAAATCAGAATTTGATGAATATATTGCCCGTCGCTACTCGCAGGATCCTGATACTTGGGTTTTGGAGGTGGACATCGCTGATCCGACACGGTTCATCGAACTTTTGCCTCGTTAACCACAGTGTTAACTTGACGCACAGTCATTTCTACCTATTTGCACCCCCGCTTCCAGATGCGGAGGCCTAGGCGCGGACAGTTCGGTCCAGCTAATGGCACGCAGACGGGGGGCAGCCGGTAGGCATTTGAACCACCTCTCCAATTTCGCGATACAATCGCACACTAGGTTCGGCCTGCGTCGGAGCTCGCTCACCGCACAAAAAGTAGACAGTGATGAGTCGCAAGACTTATTCATACAGTGCAGCCGTTGCTATTGCGGTTGCGGCATTTAGTTTTTCAAGCGCCGATGGTGCTGAAGCCTTCGCGCAAGACCCCATGGCTATAGGCAAAGACGTTATATCTAATCGTCAGAGTGTTGAGTCTGAGGTGATTGAGATTATGCCTCAGGTCATTCCTGATCAGGAAATCACATTCGTTGCTAATGAGGTGGTTCAGCCGATTGTTGAAGCTGCACCAGTGTCTAAAGGCAACGCTTCATCCTTAAGTGAGCTCGTCTCGACTATGGATCAAGATGCCACATTGACCGAGCAGCTGCGTTGTTTAGCTGGTGCGGTTTACTTTGAGGCACGTGGGGAGCCGCTCGATGGCCAACTTGCCGTTGCCGAGGTTGTGATCAATCGTGCACAGGACGCACGTTGGCCAGCCAGTTATTGTGGTGTGGTCTATCAGCGTGCGCAATTTTCTTTTGTGCGCGGCGGTCGAATGCCGGCGATCAACACTTCTAAGATCACTTGGCAGCGAGCCAAGGCTGTGGCGCAAATTGCGCATGAAAATCTCTGGCAGTCTGAGGCCCGCGAGGCGGTCTATTTCCACGCGAAATATGTTCGTCCTAAATGGAGCCGGAAAAAGACCCCTGTCGCCAGTATTGACACACATGTTTTCTATCGCTGAGCTCTGCTCAAGTCGATGGCTTAAGGCCCCGCCCCTCCCCCCGGGGCGGGGTTTTTTGTTTCTGCCTTAGTCGCGCAAGATCGCCCAAGTTGGTGCATGGTCACTCGCTTTTTCACGCCCTCGGTGATCGCGATCAACTCCGACGGACTCCAGCCGGTCTGCAAGCTCGGGCGAAAGCAAGATATGATCGATGCGAAAGCCATGGTCGCGCTGCCATGCACCTGCCTGATAATCCCAATATGTCCAAATCCCGCCGCGCGGATTGAGTGTACGCACGGCGTCTGTCCAACCATCGGAGAGCAGTCGGTTGTATGCGGCCCGTGATTCCGGTTGCATAAGCGCATCCGATGCCATGGCTTTTACTGCAAAAACATCATCATCATAAGGTATGACATTATAGTCACCAAGCACCGCTGCTGGCACTTCTTCGGCCCAGATCGCACGCATTCGCGCGCGCAGCTTTTCCATCCAGTCGAGCTTATAGTCGAACTTGGGACCTGGCTGCGGATTGCCATTGGGCAAATAAATACAAACAATCCGGACTGCAGTCCCGTCCTTGGATATATTGGCCTCAAGATAGCGGGCTTGTTCTCCTTCCCCCTCTTTTGGGCCATCGATGCCTAGGCCGCGCTGCACCTCCTCTACCGAGTATCCCGCCTGACTATCGACGAGAATTGCCACGCCGTTGAATGACTTTTGTCCGTGCCAGATCAGAGAATACCCAAGCGCTTCAAATTCGTGTGCGGGGAAATCCTTGTCCTGACTCTTGATTTCTTGCAAGCAGGCGACCGCAGGCCGCGTTTCCTCGAGCCATTCTTTGAGACGAGGAAGGCGCGCTTTTACGCCGTTGATATTGTAGCTGGCGATCTTCATGAATGATCCATGACGGATAGGCGCGTTCGCGTCTATCGCCAGAGCGAATCAACAGCGCACAAACTTAGATTCCGAAACTTGAGCCGCAACCACAGCCAGCCGCCGCATTGGGATTTTCGACGCGGAAAGCCGCACCGCCTAAAGATTCAACGAAGTCGACAACACTCCCACCGACCAGATCCATACTCACAGGATCAACCACTAGCTTTACACCGTCGGTTTCGCTCACCGCATCATCACCTTCTGGTGCATCTGCCATCTCAAACTTGTATTGAAATCCAGAACAGCCCCCTCCTTCAACTGAAAGGCGCAAAATTGCCGGCTTGGTCTGCTTTTGCGCGATAACAGCAACGCGCCTTGCCGCTGCCGGAGTGAGGGTAAGAACATCCGCCATGAGATACATCTAGGTCTGACCGCTGTAATCCTCAAGAGGATTGCTTGGGGGCTGGTGATCATGCGGTCTGGATATAGTCCCGCAAACTTGCTGCTTCGTGCTCTGCTGCGTCAATTTTATCTTTAACCAAGTCACCGATCGAAACAAAACCCACTAGAGCATCACCCTCCACGACCGGGAAATGGCGGAACCGGCGTTTAGTCATTAAGGCAAGCGCATCATCAATTTTGGTTGTGGGTTCGACGGTAACCGCTGGCGCCGTCATTATTGCCTGGACTGGACCATCCAGACAAGCAGCATCCCCACCAGCAAGACGATAGATAATATCGCGTTCTGAGACGATCCCGACTACTTGGCCGCCACCCAAAACCGGCATTGCGCCAATTCGCTTTCCTGCCAACATGGCGATCACCTGGCTGACCAAGGTCGTCACATCGCAAGAGATAACCTCCGATGAGCGTCGCTCACCAATGATTTTTGCAATTGTCATGGCATTCTCCTCTCGGAACAGAAAATGCCATTAACTCTCCCAAATTGCGAGTCCACGGCATGTTTAGGCCTAAGTGCGCTGATGGATGTGCCTTGAGGATTGCATTGTTCCGTCGCTCGACGCATGAAGCCTCAATGGTCAAGAAGTCCCCTCTCGATGATCCCAGAAATGCCGCTTATGCTTGGGCGCGATATCGACAGATCATGCGGATCTTGCTCGGTGTCACCACCGCGACGGTATTGATCGCCGTGGGGCTGCTATACGCCTATAATGGCGCTATTTCGGTCCATTTCTATATTGCTGTCGCGCTCGGCATCAGCCTGACAATGCTACTTGGTGGTGGCCTTATGGGACTTGTATTTCTCTCGAATGGGACGGGCCACGACGATTCGGTCGATAACCGAATGCCAAGCCCCGATGAGCTTTGGCGTTCAAAGGATGACGAATAGGTCCCTGCCCTATTCCGGCTGTGTTTCTGTGTGACGCTGCTTTAGCCAGCGATCAAGCCAGGCAAACACGGTTTCGTGCCATTGCAGCGAATTGGCAGCACCCAGCACCCAGTGATTCTCGTCTGGGAACACCAGTAATTGCGACGGAATGCCACGCTCTTGTAAGGCGGTGAAGCTCTGGAGTCCCTGAGTATATGGCACACGGAAGTCTTTTTCACCGGCAATCACGAGCATCGGAGTTTGCCATTTATCCACGTGATTGACCGGATTCCAGCGCTCATAAAGCTCAGCTTGCTCCGAATAGGAGCCGCCAAAGTCCCAGCGCGGAAACCAAAGTTCTTCGGTTGAATAATAGAAGCTGCGCATATCAAACAAGCCGTCGTGCTGAACAAGGCAATCGAAGCGGTCTGGCCATTTTCCGGCAATCCAATTGACCATGTAGCCGCCATAACTTGCCCCCATGGCGCATGCGCGCGACCCGTCAATCTGGGCATCGAGTTCAAGCGCAGCTGCTAGACCTTTTTGGAGGTCCTCGAGGGGTTTGCCGCCCCAATCCTGATTAATCGAATCCTTAAACCGCTGACCGTAACCGGCGCTCCCGTGGAAATCGATAGAGATCACAGCATAGCCCTGGCTTGCAACAACCCGCGGGTTCCACCGCGATGACCAGGCGTCGAGGAATGATCCTTGAGGCCCCCCATGGATATAGAGGATCGCGGGGATTGGGCCTTCCTGATCTTCGAGCTTAGTGATTTGGCCCCAGACGGTCTCTCCGTCCGCTCCCTCAAAGCTGAAGCGACTCGTGAGGGTGGAGGCCATCTTGCCCATATTGGAGGTAACGATGTCGGTCAGCGGCTTGGCCTTTGCTTCACCTTTTGCGACGAAAAGTTCAGGCGCAACTCCGATTGAGTCGCGGGTGAACACAATCCTATCGCCCACAATGGGCGTTAGATTGCCAATATGCGCTTCATTTCCGGCAATCAGGTTGAGTTCCCTGACGTCACCGGTTTTGGGATCAATCCGGAAAGCAGGC
>JBCDKX010000255.1:0-4379 GCA_038746055.1 Pseudomonadota bacterium | reverse complement strand
GTTGGCGTGATTGTGCAGTTTGGCGGGCAAACCCCGCTCAAGCTGGCACAGGCTTTGGAAGATGCTGGGATTCCCATCCTTGGGACCTCGCCCGACGCTATCGATCATGCCGAAGACCGCGAGCGCTTTGCCAAACTCGTCAATGAGCTAAACCTCAAGCAGCCCGAGAACGGCATTGCCTTCACCCGCGACGAAGCGGCGGCAGCGGCGGCGCGCATTGGCTATCCCGTGCTGCTGCGCCCAAGCTTTGTGCTGGGAGGCCGGGCCATGGAAATCGTGGACTCTGAAGCGCAGCTAGATGACTATATCAAAACCGCGGTCAACGTCTCCGGCGACAGCCCCGTCCTCGTCGACCAATATCTGCGCGATGCGATTGAGTGCGACGTTGATGCGCTGTGCGACGGCGACGAAGTGCGCATTGCTGGCGTGATGCAGCATATCGAAGAGGCCGGCGTGCACTCAGGCGATAGCGCCTGCACCTTGCCGCCATATTCGCTTTCGCCCGAAGTAATCGTTGAGATGGAACGTCAGGCCGAGGCGCTCGCCCGCGCGCTTAAGGTGCGAGGTCTAATGAATGTGCAGTTCGCGGTGAAGGACGATGAGGTCTATCTTATCGAAGTAAACCCGCGTGCCAGTCGCACCGTGCCCTTTGTCGCCAAGGCCATCGGACAGCCCGTCGCCAAAATCGCGGCACGGGTGATGGCGGGCGAAAAGCTTGCTGATTTCGAACCCTTCCGCCGTGATCTGCCTTACATGGCGATCAAGGAAGCGGTCTTCCCATTTGCACGATTCCCCGGGGCAGATCCGGTGCTTTCGCCAGAGATGAAGTCTACGGGCGAAGTCATGGGTATGGACTGCGCGTTCGAGCCTGCATTCTTCAAATCGCAGCTGGGTGCGGGCATGGCATTACCGCAAGGAGGCACAGCCTTTGTATCGGTAAAGAACTCGGACAAGGTCAATATCTTACCGGCGGTCAAGGATTTGATCGAATGCGGATTTCAGGTGATCGCTACGGCAGGCACACAGAAATATCTCTCAGAGCAAGGTTTGGGGGTCGAGCGCGTAAACAAGGTAGCAGAAGGGCAGCCGCATATTGTTGATAAGATCATCGATGGTGAGATCGCTCTGATTTTCAACACAACCGAAGGGTGGCAGTCCCTGCTCGACTCCAAGTCAATCCGGGCTGGTGCGTTGGAAAAGAAGGTTCCTTACTACACAACCGCAGCCGCATCGCGTGCTGTTGCAGCCTCGATTAAGGCACTAAAACCCTCACAGCTTGAAGTTCGTTCCTTGCAAGACTATTATAGTTGAGAACTTACGACGTTTCTCCCTTCATTTCGCTTTTATGGGACCGCTTGATTAAGAGCGGTTGGGGGCGAAATTTCCCGACCGAAATGTGGGACGAGGCGTCCAGATAGAGAGAAATAGTAATGGCTACCATGGAAAAGGTTCCGATGCTCGCAGAAGGCTATGAGCGTCTGACGACGGACCTCAAAGCACTGCGCGAAGAGCGCCCTCGGATCGTCGACGCGATCGAAGAAGCGCGTGCGCATGGTGATCTTTCGGAAAATGCCGAATATCACGCAGCAAAAGAGCGTCAGGGTCAGGTCGAGGCGCAAATTGGCGATCTCGAGGACAAGATCAGCCGGGCGCAGATAATTGATCCCAAGACATTGTCGGGTGATAAAGTTATCTTCGGTGCGACCGTCACGCTGCTTGATGAAGACGATAAGTCAGTCAAGTATCAGATTGTCGGTCAGACCGAGGCGGATGCTGCCAAGGGTCGGATTTCTTATTCCTCACCCATCGCCCGTGCGCTGATTGGCAAGCAGGTTGATGAGGAGATCGAGGTGACTGTGCCTGCTGGTGATAAGTTCTACCTTATTGAAAAGATCGAATTTGTTTAAAGTTTGGGATGTAAACCAATCAACCTAGACGCTTTTCCATTGCATAATTGTGGATTGCAACACCCTCTAATTCAAGGTCGCGGCGATATGACAGCTTGTATCCGGCGCTTTCAAATGCCGGCCGCGCCAGTTCACTTGCCTCCGTGTAGAGCCGTAAGGCACCCAGTGAACGTGCCTTTTCCTCCGCATGTTTTAGCAATTGGCTAGCCAGTCCGCGTCCAGCATGCGCTGGCTTGCAATAGAGCATATCCAGATGCCCATCAGGTTCTAGCAATGCGTAAGCGGCAGGCGCGCCGGTATCTGCTTCCATCACAAAGATTTGATGGCCAGCCTCCGCCCTTGCCAGGAACCGTTCCGCACTGATGTGTCCAGCTGACCAGACGCGCAACTGCTCAGGCGAGTAAGCTTGCGCGCCAATAATCCGGATCGCTTCCAGGGTAAGAGCGGCAAGAGCAGCGGCATCATCTGCCTCAAAGAGGCGAAGCTTATAACTCATTTGGCCAATGCGATAAGCTTAGCTATCGGGCGTCAGCAGTTTATGGATCGGAACAACCACATATTTCATCTCAGCATCATCAACCGTTCGCTGCGCCTGAGCACGCCAGGCGTCAACAGCTGCGTCATATGAGCTAAACACACCGACCACGTGTACACTTTCAGGGTCCACAAATTCATGACCACGCGGATCAATAACGCGTCCGCCCATGACAAGGTGTAAGCGCTGATCGGGAGTTGCTTCTTCCATTTGTGTGTATCCTTGGAGAGAAACTAGAGCTGGCAGCTGATACTCATGCCACCACGAATTCCCGCCCGTTAAGCGAAGCGTTTACTAAGTACAAGGTATATATACCAATCAGTTATAGCTTTAGTGCCGGACTCGCTCAGTTAAATCGCGCACCGCGCGTTCCGCTCTACGCTTAGTTCGTCTTGTTGCTGCACGGCCTTTGTCAGCAGCGCTGCCGGCCAGATAGTTTGCTTCGCGGCGGAGGCTGCGTGCCTTGGCGGCCGCGCTATCGCCAAGATCTTCCAACGCATCCTTCCCAGCGCCAGAACCACCTAGAGTATCGTCAATAAGCTTGATCGCGTAGCCGACAAGCGCATCGGCGATAAGTGTCCAGACGGCGCTGGTCCGGTCCTTAGCAGCATCCTTGACAGTGTCAGCGGCGGCGCCCGCAGCATTGCTTGCCGCATCGCCGACTTTACTTGCTGCGCCGGTTGCCGCGCCAGCTGCGCCCGAGGCGGCTTTGACCGCTATGCGTTGTCCGGGCTTCGTCAAAAGGCCAATAGCTAATCCCAGAACAACTGCGCCTCCGATAACCGTAAGAGGATTGGCACGGGTGTAGTCCGCAGCTGCTTGCGCAGCCTCCTTCGCCTGATCGCTAAGAGTACGCTCAGCAATTCGACGCTCATTGGCTTCAATCTTCTGGCGCAGAGCATCTCGCTTGGCTTCGTCACTTTTGGCTATGGTGTCAGTTGTCATTTGTATCTCCGGAGGAAAGCTCTACTGAGCTCTTATCCGTTTCGTTCGGCTGAACAGAAGTGTCTGTTTCGGTCACCAAGCGAGTTTCTTCGGGTTCGATTTCGTCTGCCATGGCAGCTAGCAAGGGTTCACGGCCAAACCACAGGGCGAAGGCGCCCAGCACGATTGCGATGATCCCGCGATTGTCGACTGTGTGGACTTTGGCAACTTCGTACACGTCTTTAGCGCCTTCTGCGACACCGCCGAGGTAACGAGAGGTAAGCCCCTTCGCCGAGAAGGCGGTTCGTGCATGCTCAATATCGGCCATCAGCACTTTCTTGGAAGAGTCGCGAAGCTCTTTGTAGTCGGCAAGACGTGCTTCGATTTTACTCATGACTGTTCCCCTTTCGTCGAGGAGAATAGCGATGCGAGCTTTTGGACCTTCGAAAAGGCTCCCCAGCCGAGCAGCGCAACGATCAGCATCAGACCCCCAAAAACGATCCCAATCGCGCCCCAAATGCCAACAACTGGTTCGAAAGCGAGAACCAGGCCAACGGCAAGGGCAAGAAAGGCGATATGAAGCAAGATGAGCGCAACGACACCCAAGCCAAGCGAAATGCCAATCAATCGGCCCGCGAAAGCGGCGCGGGTCTTCTGGAAGCCAAGCTCAGCTTCGGCATAAGTACGCGCATTATCGATCAGCGCACCGGCTTCTTCCATTACTGAGGGGTCCAGCTGGGGGGAGGGCTCTTTGCCTGTCTCCCCAACTTGTGGACCAGCTGGGTCGGCAGTGGCACCGACCTCGCCATCTGAGCGGGGTTGCCGCTTAGCCTCCTCCATTCAGCCTCCCTTTGCTCAAGATACTTCAGCGCGCCGCATCAGCGGTTGCGGAAGAGACGGGCGAGGAGGAAACCGGCCACGGCGGCGATGCCGACCGCAGCAGCAGGGCTCTTACGAATTGCTTCACGAGTGTCTTCGCCAAGTTCTTCGAGGCTTTTCGATTCAAGCTTAGC
>JBCDKX010000254.1:0-4386 GCA_038746055.1 Pseudomonadota bacterium | reverse complement strand
CGGCCCATCCCGCTAGCGGCGCCGGTGATGATCGCCTTGTGACCGCTGATCGATCTGCTGAGTTGTTGGTAGGGTTGCATGTGGACCTTTCAAATTGGTTCAATCAGCCTAGTCAGGCTAAGTCTCAATGACCATGGGCTCAAAGCGATTTGTTCGCGGGACGGAGCTGCGAACGGGAGGAAGGCTATGCGCATTGCTGCGTATATTTTTGGCGGACTAGCGGTCTTGGTTGCGCTGTTGTTTGGGTGGTCTGTCTGGTTCACTCGCGTACCACCAATTGACACCAGCAATCCCGACCTCGCAAAATCGCTCGAGACCTGGTTCGAAGAGCGCCATTCCCATGCAGTTTCCCAATTCAATGGTGCGGCCTTGGTCATTCATGACGGACAGACTGTTTTGCGCGGCGCGTGGGGTAAAGATGGGGAGGGGCGTGAACTGACGCCAGACTCTCAATTCCGGCTCGCTTCAGTATCGAAGTCTTTCACTGCTGCTGCGATCCTCAAGCTCGCACAAGACGGGTTGATTGATCTTGATTTGCCAGTGGGTGAGCAAATCGACCAATGTCCAATGCAGGCGACGCCAGCGCAGCTTATGCGGCATCTTTCCGGTATTGATGACAACTATTTTGCCAACGCTGATCCTGCGGTGATTACGACGGTTTCATCCGTGTTTGATGGCGTTTGCGATACGGTCGAAGGCGTCCAAGCGCCTGCGGAATATTCCTATAACAACACTGCCTACGTCTTCCTTGCCGGCCTGGTAGAGCGCAAGTCAGGCATGTCATTCGAGGCGTATCTGGCGCAGGAACTTCTCGAACCCTTGGGGCTCTCCAGTACGCGCGTCTGGAACCTGGTAAGCGAAGATGAGTTTACGGATCGCGCTATTACCTTTGACGCATCTGGAGCGCTTTCACCCACAAATCTCGACGGAGTTGCAGGTGATGGCGCAGTGTTCTCAACCGTTGATGACCTCGCCAATTGGGCGCGGTTCTGGCGCGATGATCGTTTGATCAACAAAGAGCTCAAAGATCGTGCCACAGGTAGAGCCATAGGTGACGATTATCACTTCGGGTTAGGGCGTGAGGGCGATACAGTATCGCACACCGGAGGGTGGCTCGGCGCGCGAACCTACCTTGGCTTCAAGGACGTCGGCGATGATGGCGATGTGGTTATCCTGCTCGACAATGGCTCATCTGAGTATGGCGAGGAGTTGGTGTCCCAAATCTGGCAGGCACTCGAATGACGCCATCCGTTATCTGATCAATCCAACTTAGGTGGAAAACCCGGTTCCGCCTTAGCCATCGCTTTCTGATACGCCTGTCGCGTTCCAATACGTTTCAGATAGGCTTGCAAATTTGGCATGCCAGCAATGCCCATATCGTTGAAAGCGCGCGCGGTGGTGAGGGAAAAGCCGAGCATGATGTCAGCTGTAGTGAACTGTGCGCCGCCGAAGTAATCGGCCTCACCAAGCGCTGCCTCAATATGCGCCCATGCATTGGTAATCCGCTTTGCGAGAGGGGGAGGCATCTCTGCGCCGACCGCGTTCACAGCAATGGTCATCATCCCATTGGTCATCAGCGTCGCATTGGCAAAATGGTACCAGTACAGGTGGCGCGCAAAGTCCGGGCTGTCTGCACTCGGGACCAGGTCGGTATCGGGCGCATACTTGCCCACGATATAGTCCATGATCGCACCACTTTCCCCAAGCACCAGATCGCCATCGGTAATGACGGGCGCGATCTCCATCGGGTGGAGCGCTTTGAGTTCTGGTGGGGCCAGCCGTGTTTCAGGATCGCGGTTGTAGAGCTTCAACTCGTATTCGAGTCCGAGCTCCTCGCACAGCCAAACGATGCGCTCAGATTGTGAGATACGAAGGTGATGAACGGTGAGCATTGAATAATTACCTCTATTCAGTTTGGATCTTTGATTGAGCTATCGATCGCAGGCTGTCGAGCAAATTTGTCGCGTATTGTCGCAAGACTATTGAATTGCGAACTATTCGCATTAAGTGAAGCGCATGGCCCAAGCATTCTACGATCTTACCGTTGCTGCCTCGCAGCGTGTCTCTCCCTCCATGCACCAGATCACGCTTGCGGGAGAAGCTTTGCGCGATTTTCCGCAAGCTCAGGATGGCGGATACTTCAAACTGATATTGGAAAAAGGCGGTTTGCTTAAAAAGGACCTAATGCGAACCTACACCATCCGCCGGCAGCGTGAGACCGAGATCGATGTGCTGTTTGCGCTGCATGGTGATCATGCGGCGGGTCCGGCGACGAGTTGGGCGCTCGGCGCAAATATTGGCGATCCGATGACCATTCGCGGACCTGGCCCAGCCAAGCCCTCGCCAGAGACCTGCGGTTTCTATCTCATCGCGGGCGATATGTCGGCGCTGCCTGCGATCAGCGCCAATCTCGAAGCGATGGACCGTGATGCCAAAGGCGTTGCCGTGTTGGAAATCCAGCATGAAGAGGACGCCGTTCGAATTGATGCGCCAAAAGGCCTTGAGCTGCGCTGGATTGTGAACCGCGAACCGGGACACCATCCAGAGCTGTTGGTTAACGCCCTGCGCGAGGTGGAATTGCCGCAGGTGGAAGTTGCTGGATGGGCGGCTTGCGAATTTGAAGGCATGAAGAAACTGCGCGCCTTCTTGCGTGAAGAATTGGGAATTGCACCGCGCAATCTCTACACTTCTAGCTATTGGAAGCTTGGTCTTAACGAGACCGAACACAAGGTGGTGAAGCGCAAGGATGCGATGACACAGGACGTGCCGATCGCCTAGTCCGGGCTTTCCAATCTCACCGTTGCGGACTAGCCTTGGTGCTCATGGATAGGATCAAGATCGCACGGCGCTTCTTCGCAGCACTTGAAGCGAATGACCTTGAAAGCGCACGGGCACTGTGCGCTGACAACTTTCAGGGCAGTCAAAACGGTGGGCCAGCGATTGACCTTGAGAGCTTGATGCAGTTTACAGCGGCTGTGCACAAAGTGGTGCCCGATTTCCGCTATGAAGATGCCACCCGCTGGGAGACGCAAGGCGGATTTGTGGAAGAACACAGTGTTTGCGGCACGCTTCCCGATGGGGATACCTTCAAGCTGATTTTGTGCGTTGTCGGCGAAGTGGCCGAGGGGAAGATCATGAAGCTTCGCGAATACGTTGATAGCGCTGCGGCTGCGGCTCTGTTGCAGGCGCTTCGTTCGACTTAGGTTTACTTGCAACGGCGCGTGCCCAGCTCGGTTTTGCGGGCTCCAGTGTTCTCAGGAACGCATCTGCGGTTTCCAGATAATCGCGCTTCTTCTCGTCGCTCATTCGGTCCCATGTCGCGTAGATTCGCCCGATCCGGTGATTGCTCGATAGCTTGTCACGGTGGCGTTCCATAAAGTGCCAATAAAGCGGATTGAACGGGCATGCATCAGGCCCGGTTTTCTGTGCGACCTTATAGCGGCATTCCTTGCAATAATCGGACATCTTATTAATGTAATTACCGCTCGCCGCGTAGGGTTTGGTGGCAAGTTTTCCGCCATCGGCATAGAGGATCATGCCGGAGACATTCGGCAATTCTACCCATTCATAGGCGTCTGCATAGACCGCCAGGAACCAGTCCTGCACATCTTGAGGATTGATACCCGCAATCAGGCAGAAGTTACCCAGCACCATCAGGCGCTGAATATGGTGTGCGTGCGCATTGTTATGGGTGGAGCGAATGCAATCTGAAAGGCAGCGCATATCCGTCTCGCCGGTCCAAAAGAACTCGGGCAACGGAAGATGTGCGTCCATTTCATTGTCGGTCGCAAGGCCGGGCATATGCAACCAGTAAAATCCGCGTACATACTCGCGCCAGCCGATGATCTGGCGAATGAAGCCCTCAACGGAATTCAACGGCGCGCGGCCATCTTGGTAGGATTTTTCAGCGCGACGACACAGCTCGAGCGGGTCCAGCAGCCCGCAATTGATGCTGGTTGATAGCATGGAATGATAGAGGTCGTCTGAGCCAAATACCATCGCGTCCTGATAGGGCCCAAAATTCTCAATTCGCTCGGCAAAGAAGGCATCGGCGGCCGTCTGAGCGTCGGCAGCGGTAACCGGCCACTCGAACGGCTCCAGCTTGCCAAAGTGACCGCCAAAGCGTGCCTCTACCAGTTCGAGCACCTCCTGCGTTATCGCATCGGGCGCAAACTTCGGGCAAGGCGGCACAAACAGCGCACCGTCCAATGCTTGGCGGTTTTCTGCGTCATAATTCCATTTGTCTCCGACCGGCTTGCCATTGTCTTCCATCAGCAGACCGCTCTTGCGGCGCATTTCGCGGTAGAAATGCTCCATGGTCAGAGCTTTGCGTCCATCCGCCCAATCGCGAAACTCCTGATGCGTGCAGAGGAAGCGATCGTCGGG
>JBCDKX010000253.1:0-4398 GCA_038746055.1 Pseudomonadota bacterium | reverse complement strand
TTGAGCTGGGCACCGATGAGCAAAAAGCCAAGTATCTTCCTAGAATTCTAGCGGGCGAAGACTATTGGACCCAGGGATACTCTGAACCAAATTCCGGGTCCGACTTGGCCTCTTTGAGCTGCCGCGCCGAAGTCGATGGCGATGATTACATCATCAATGGAAGCAAAATATGGACCACCTTGGCTCACAAATCCAACCGCATGTTTATGCTTGTACGCACGAGCAGCGCAGGCAAAAAGCAGCATGGCATCACTTTCCTACTACTTGATCGGACCGATTATGAAGGCATGGAAATACGACCGATAATCGGCCTGGACGGAGAACCTGAATGCTGCGAGGTGTTCTTTGACAATGTGCGTGTCCCGCAGTCAGGTAGGATCGGCGCGGAAAATGCAGGCTGGAGCGTTTCCAAACAGCTGCTCCAATTTGAACGCGGCGTGACCGCATCGAGCCCGGCCATGCAGCAGCGCGTAAAGCGCATCCGCGCCGCAGCTAAAGGACAAAATTCTCCGTTTGGAGGAAGGTTGGCCGACGACCCAGCATTCCAGACCAAGCTTGGAGAATTGGAAGCAGAAGTGGCTACTTTAGAGCAATTTGAGAAGTTGGCAATTAGTGGGCATGAAATCGGACAAGATCCCGCCCTGGCTTCAATATCCAAGGTCGTAGACAGCGAACTAACACAGAAAATCTCTGCTATGATGAAGTATGTGTCTGGCTTAGATGCCGTTTCGCTCGAAATTGACGCGTTGAAAGTAGGTTCAGCACGGGCACCTCTGGGCAGCGCATTCGATCTGGTGTCCATGCCGTATTACCTCAACAGTCGAGCCACGACGATCTATGCTGGCAGCAATGAAGTCCAGCGCGATCTGATCGCTCGAACATTGCTCAAGTGACGAGAGACAAACACGCCATGGACTTTTCCTACACCGACGAGCAAATTATGCTGCGTGACAGTGTTTCTCGCTTGATGAGACAGCGGTACGACTTCGATACTCGCCAAGCGATTGTGCAATCCGATGAGCCCTGGTCTGACGACATCTGGCGTGCATTGGGTGAGTTGGGCCTATTTGCCCTCCCTTTCTCAGAAGAAGTTGGCGGATTGGACGGTAGCGCTTGCGACAGCGTCGCGATCTGTGAGATATTCGGTGCCCATTTGTTGGTTGAACCCTACGTTGGTTCGATCTTGTTCGCTGGCGGCCTAATTGCCGCGAGTGGCAAGGCTAAGTCTGATGAACAGATTGGCGCACTGATGTCCGGAATCATCGCCGGTGAGAGATTAGCAGCCTTCGCATATGAAGAGGGAAAAGGAACCTCAAAACCGGAGCTCATTTCATGCTCGGCTAGGCGTACAAACGGCGGTTACCTACTGAATGGTGAGAAACGGATGGTCTTGGCCGGTGCTGAAGCAGATACACTTCTGGTTGCTGCTTGGTTGGAGGATGAGACTGGAAATGAGAGTGCCCTGGCAGTCTTCCTGATTCCGAGGAAACAGAATGGAGTACTGGTTACGCCGTTCTCGACGATTGATGGGCGCAGCGCGGCGCATATCCGGTTTGAAGATGCCCTTGTGGAAGCAAACGGTCTTTTATCCGACGACGCGCTAGATCTCGTTGAATCGACAATCAATGCCGCGATTGTTGCTTTGTGCGCTGAGGCCGTGGGCGCCATGGGCGCGCTGTTCGAATTGACATGCGAGTATGCCAACACCCGGAAGCAATTCGGGAAGAGTATTATCGGTTTTCAAGCGATAGCGCACAAGATGGCAGATATGAAGATCGCCTATATCAAGTTGCGGTCTTGCTTGACCTATACGACGGCTTTGGCGGAAGCTGGGAGAGCCACGAGCAGAGACATTTCCGTTCTGAAAGCGCAGGTTGGTAAGCTGGGTCATTTTATCGGAGAAACTGCCATACAAATCCATGGCGGGGTTGGCATGACAGACGAGCTATCGGTCGGTCATTACCACAAACGATTGCTCACGATTGATGCCTTGTTTGGCAACAGCGAGTATCATTTTCGAGTCTTGGGCGGAGAGTAGGAAAAGCGGAGTTGTCGGCCAAGTGCGGTGCCTCGCAGCTTATGCGCTCGCGGCACGAGATGGCCTTATGATGAAAGTCAACTCTGTCCTTTTGCTCCCAAAGCTAGACTTGGACGCGGGCCAAGAAAGTGATTTTTGCGACTGACTTTAATTCGGTCGAAACGGACGGGCAGCTTTCGAATGTCGCCGTCGTCCAATTTGACGCACTCCTCCAAGATCGAAAAGCAACGATCCGGACGCGAGGTAATGACCCGCAGAAACCTAAGTTGCCAAGCTGAGCAGCGGACTAGGTCGATTTTGAGAGACCACCATTGTCACCCGATCTGTTGCACTGCCAAGCGCCACATAAGGCAGATTCCGCTTCGCTAAGTTGTCCTGAAAGTGCGAAGCGTAACAAACGAATAAGATTGCCTGTTGAGCCTCCAATCCCTTGGCTTTGTAGATGGTACTTAGGCACTTTTTTTGGAGGTTTTGGATGGGCTAGAGATCGTCTTCGTATAATCTCAGCTAATCCATCCGACGCACTTGAGTGGCTCGCAAGCTGAATCAAGTCATCCAATTCTCTCGGATAGTCGATTCTAATTTGGTTAAACCCCTGACCACACCACATGCGCGTGGCGGCGCCCCTCATTCTCGTGAAAGACAATAGCGCGAGGCTGGTCCGTCAGACCAAGCCGCTTTTCTACGCGCTCAACCACCGCTTCAAACTGTGCCGCTGAGACCTTTTCTTGCGGCGGGGGATTGAGTGAAAGCGAGTAACGGAACTGCTTGCATTTCTTGCCCCGGCTTATCGCATAAGTCTCTTGCAATGCACCGTGGAGATGCTCCGCTCCCAACCCAAGTATGCAACCGCTCAGAATCTTTGAGCGGAGGCGTGAATGAGCGGTCTAAGCCAGGTCTCATCACTAAGACGGCCTGCCGCTATTTGTGACATGCGTCGTAGTGATCTCATTCTGCTTTGGAATTGTCGGCCCGACTAGCTTTACGCCTGCTGTTCGCCGACGCTTACAATTGTACTGAGTTCGGTGCCTCAATACAGCCGAGATGCAACGTGTCTTGCAGGCAGCTTGCGGATCCTCTTTTGTCCAAGGATTTCAAGAATACGATTTTGGCGCAGCAGTGCATCATCCTCGAATACCGAATGATGCTGCGCGATGTAATCGGGTGCAAGCATGAGGCTGCGCACATAGCGACCGACATCGCGATAGATGTCCGCAGCGCTTTTTTCGTTCCCCCGGCTCATGTTTTGTCCCACACGAGAGAGGCGTTCTTGCTCTACAAAGCAATCAAGTTCTATCGTTGCCAGGGCGTATTCAAACCAATCTTCCGGTGTAGCTACGATTTCGTGCAAGCAACTCGAAGCCGTTGGCGGGCAGGCTTCGTTGCGGTTGCAGAATTCGAGAAACTCTAGAACCTTTCGGGTGCTGCCAGCGCAGGCCATGCCATTGAACGATACGAATAAGCCGTTTTGGTCCGCATAGTGGTATAGCTCCTGCGCGCAAAGCTGCTGGTTGCTAAAGATCAAACCGCGGGCATTTTCCATCATGTCACGGCAAATCATGAAGACGCCAGAGATGAATTGAAATTGGCTGGTCAAAGCGTCGCTAACAGTGGCGACAGGCTGGCCATCATTATGGGAACGCAGCGAGTAAGCGATCAACGCAATGCTCGCGCGCGAAATGATGTAAAGGTCCCACAGCCCAATAGGCTCACCACTTTGTTTGCGGCTGACATGGTGATCCTTCACGGCCTGTGTGATTGAAAGCGCGGCATCAAAATTCTTCATCGCCGTGCGCAAAGCAGACAAGTTGATCGAGCGACCTGCGCGCGATCCATCATATCGGCACGCAATCGTCTCGGCAGGAATGTGGTGGTTGAGCGCGAAGGGACGCGTGTTCTCTTCGCCTAATTGGCGGCCGCTTTCAGAATAGAGCGCAGACACACCCTGCCATAGCCCATAATGGAATTCCATATCGGGAGAGTTCCACGGCTTTGGCAGCACCGGCCATAGGGTGGTTTTTATTAACTCGCGCAACGCCATTTTTCCCAAATCAGGACTGGGCATTCTTTCGACTACCCTCGAGTACAAGACGGGCTAACTGAAGGGCGTTTAAATTCGATTAGTTTCCTTGCGTTATAAGCCTAACAAACCCGCTCACAGACCTATGCACTCACTTGTTTCGCCTCTTGCCGCCGACACTTATCGCTCAGCCGATGATACTGGCCTTTCTTGGCGTTGTGACGTCTTGACGGAAAAGTCGGTCAGGAAGCTGGCCAGCGAATGGCAAGATCTGGCGGAAAATGCCGTTGAAAAGAACATTTTTCAGCTTCCGAATTTCATTTTCCATTCGCTCCCGCTT
>JBCDKX010000252.1:0-4400 GCA_038746055.1 Pseudomonadota bacterium | reverse complement strand
GACTGGGTGATCGACCTCACTACCAATGTGCGCAGCGCCAAGAACGAGCTTGGCATTTCACCCGGCGCGAAATTGGCTGCCTTCGTTCCTGAGGCGTCTGATCTCGCGACCAGCACAATCGAGCGCTCCAGCGCCGCGATTGAGCGCCTCGCTCGCCTAACCCCGGTCACAGTCGGCGAAGCTCCATCCGGCCCGGCGATGCAGGTGACGGCTCTAGGTGATATCTTCGTGATCCCGCTTGAAGGCATCATCGATATCGATGCGGAAAAGCAGCGCCTCGAAAAGGCCCTTACCGCCTCACACAAAGAAGCAAAATCGCTCGAAGGCCGCCTTTCAAACGCCAACTTCGTCGAACGCGCCAAGCCCGAAGCGGTGGAGAAAGCCAAAGCCGACTTCGCCCACCACCAAGGCGAGGTCGAACGGCTGACCGCAGCACTCGAACGGCTGGGTTAGGAGAGGCAAACTTTCCTACCCGCGCCCTTCGTGGCATAAATGATAAGATCGCAAACCCAACGAAAATGAACTTTGTTGGAGAGAGTGTCTCCTCAACTGGAAGTCTGCTACTAAATGTTTCAATGGCTTACAAAGGAAAGTGTTGGACTTGAGGAGACACCGGTGTCTCCTGAAGGATTTTTGCGCCCATGACTTTAGTCCTTGCAACTGATGACAATGGCGGGCCTGAAATCTTTGCTAGCTTGCAAGGCGAAGGGCCGAGCATGGGGAAACCTGTGGCCTTTATCCGCACTTCGCGCTGCAATCTCGCGTGCAGCTGGTGCGACACACCCTACACTTGGCACTTTACAGGCGACAACCGCCCACACCGCGACAATGTCCAGTATGATCGCGGCGAAAATCAGGTGAAGCTCTCACCCAGAGATGCCGCTCAGCGGATCGAAGAACTTGGACAGAAGCGGCTCGTTATCACCGGGGGTGAACCGCTGATCCAGGGTGGGGCTTTGGCCGATATGCTTGGGCACCTGCCCGATATCGAGGTCGAGGTGGAAACCAATGGCACAGTGCGGCCGCCTGCTCATATCGATATTCGCGTTGATCAGTATAATGTCAGTCCCAAGCTTGCCCATTCCGGCAATGAGGCGCGCTTTGCGCTGATCCCGAAGCGACTCGATTTCTTCGCAAGTGATCCACGCGCCTTCTTCAAATTTGTGGTGGCGGACCCTGCTGACGTCGATGAGGTGGACGCGCTGCAACGCGAATATCGCATCGTCAAAGACCGCTTATTCCTGATGGCGGAAGGTACAGATTCCAGAACCTTACGCGAGCGACAGGAGTGGCTCGCGCCGCTATGTCTTGAGCGGGGTTATCGCATGTCAGACCGAATGCACATCCATCTTTACGGAGATACAAGAGCGACCTAGAATGATTGTCGGGGGGCAATAGCGGTGGATATATTTATTTCCTATTCGCGGCGAGACCGCGAGCGTGTCAATTTCATGGCCAAAGCGCTGGAAGCTGAAGGCTATTCGGTCTGGTGGGACCGCGACCTTCGCGCTGGCGAAGAATTCGACAATGTCATCGACAAACATATCAAACAATCAAAAGCGATTGTTGTGGTGTGGTCGGACACGTCGGTCAAAAGCAATTGGGTCAAGGAAGAAGCCGAAGACGGGCTGGAAGAAAACAAACTTGTCCCTGCCCTGATCGATGAAGTGACCATTCCGCGCGGGTTCAGGCGGATACAAGCAGCTGAATTGCAGGATGCCAGCGAGAACCCAACCCAAAGCAGGAACTGGTCCGTATTTCTCGACAGCATCAGCAAACTTGCGGGCGAGGGTCAAGGCGTACAGGTCGGCGCGGCTGAGATGGCCGCCTATGGCGTTGCATCGCCAACCGAAGACCTGGGACAGCAACCGGCTGAGACCCGCTCACCGAATAGACCTTTTTGGAAACGCCCCATCGGTATGGTGGCCGCAGTGCTGGCACTGTTTATCCTCGGGGCACTTGCGTTCCAAGTGGGCGGATTTGGCAGCAGCAACACCGGTCGATTGGCAGGCGTTCCCGACGACAAGGCGATTGTGCTTGGCATCTACCCCAATGAGAGCTTCGGCATTCAGCAAAGCAATGGCTTGAAGGCCTCGCTTGATGGATTTCCGGCGCTCATGGTGCAGGATCTTGACGCGCCGCTAAGCGCCATGAAGGGCCGCGACGCGCCCAAAGTAATTGCAGACCTTCGTGCCTTTTTATCAGAGCGCAATGTGGTGGCGATTGTTGGGCCTTCGATAACGGAATTCACGCCGCAAGTGCTCAATGTGATTGAGGAGAGTGGTCAGCGCCCAGCCATCGTTTTGACCACTGCTGGAAGCCGCGCAGATCTTGGCTGGAAAGACAGCGATCTGCCGATTTTTAGGGTGGGTTCAGGCGTCGATGAGAGAGCCAGCCAGTTCAAAATGCTTGCCGAGCGCGCGATATCACAAGGCATTGGCATTACCTTTATGATTGAGACCGTCGTGGATAGCGAGGCCAAGACCTATGGTGAGCTGTTCTTTGACCGCGTGGCGGAGGAGTTGGGCAAAAGCAATCTTGATCAGTGGAAAGCTGAGGGCATCATCACCACCCGCAACTTTACTCGCGGTCAGATCAGCGAAGCCTTTGCCACATCCGAACAACGTGCGGTTTTGGATGAGAACAGGTTAATTGTAATCATGGGGCTTAGCGGGGATTTCAAGGACCTGGCGCAAAGCCAGTTTCGTACAGACCAAAAGGCGCGCAAGGCCATTTTGGCAAGCTGGAACAACAGCCACCAGATCCAAGCCGTGAGTGAGATGACGGCGCTGCAGACTTCGCGTCTGATCGACATGACTGATGTTTTTGAAAGCGCCGATTTTGTGGGCGATAAGCCGGAAGAGTTGGCTCAGTTTGAAAGCCTGTTCGGCCCGATCTCACCGCGTTGGCGGCTTGAGGCGGTGGCATTTGATTCCGGCGTTATCGTAAAACAGGCAGCCAGCGAGATTGAGGGTAAAATCACGGCTGATGCGCTTGTAGCGGTACTACGTTCGCGCAGCTTTAACGGGGTAACTGGACGGATTTTCTTCAATTCCACTGGCCAAAACACGGGCGATGCCGGGGGCCTGCAGCGATTTTATAACGTGAGCTACGACCCTTCCAGCAATCGCTGGCGCGAAATTGGCAATTTGGGTTCGCTGATGCGGTGATCCTTGTGGCCCTACCCTTGCGAACGCCAGCGCAGAACCACACGATCGACGATTTCTTCTTCGCCGCCACCCCGGCTCCATAGCTCGCTGAAGCTGGGGTCTTCGGAGGCCGGACGCTTATGCTCTTCGAGGTTGTCGAAGTTCACGCGGATCGGAATCGCCACACCTTCGCCGCAGATAATGCACTCACGGTTGCGCAATGCTGGAATGGAGTCGAGGAAGCCGCGCGAGCCTTCGGGCATGGCGGAGCGTACAAACGCCTGGTCGCGGTCATTGTTGAGACGCATCGAAATGATTGTGCCACATTGGGAGAGCACACCTTCAGCGAGGTCAGACGGACGCTGGGTGATAAGGCCGAGGCTAATCCCATACTTCCGGCCTTCCTTGGCGATCCGACTGAGGATTGAGCCAACCGAGGAGCCATCGGAGTTTTTCTCGTTGGGAACGTAACGGTGGGCCTCTTCGCACACCAGCAGGATGGGCCGCGTATTTTCTTCCCGGCCCCAGATCGCAAAGTCGAACACCAACCGCGAGAGGACGGCAACAACGGTAGAGGTGATATCAGACGGGACGCCGGACACGTCGATGATCGAGATCGGCTTGCCTTCGCCCGGCATGCGGAAAACTTTGGAGATAAAGTCGGTCATCGTATCGCCAACCAACATGCCAGAGAACATAAACTGGTACCGCGGGTCGGCTTTCAGCTCTTCCAGCTTACCTTTGATGCGCATATAGGGCGCAGAAGAAGTCGCCTTATCAAGCTTGCCCATCTCATCCTGAATTTTGGTCGAGAGGTCCGACAAGAGATAAGGGATGGGCGAGTCCACTGTGATCTTGCCCATAGTTTCTGCCAAGCGATTTTTGCCACGAGCGTGAAGCAAACACTTCGCAAGAATATCCATATCGACCTGGCGTTCATTGCCATCACTGGTGAGCAGGACTTCGCAATGCTCTTCAAAGTTCATCAGCCAATAGGGCATCTGCAAATTCGAAACATCAAGGATCTTACCGGTTTGACGGAAGGCTGCGGAATATTCGCCGTGGGGGTCGATCATCACGATATGACCTTCGGGCGCATGCTCGCAGATACGGTGGAGAATAAGTGCAGCGCTGGTCGATTTACCAGTACCCGTCGATCCCAGCAGCGCGAAGTGCTTGCCCAGCATCGCATCGATATAGAGGCCTGCGCGAATGTCTTTGGTGGGGAACACTGTACCGATGGTGATATTT
>JBCDKX010000251.1:0-4410 GCA_038746055.1 Pseudomonadota bacterium | reverse complement strand
GGCCGCCCAGGCGCAAGTGAGCAGATAGCCGGACTGCTGTTTGCACTCGTTCTGGTAGATCCGGATTTACAGGTGGCTGAGCTTAATCAAGCAGCCGAGACGATGCTGGGAAAGAGCGCCAAACGACTGATGGGCGTTAATCTGATTGAGGTGATAGGACCGCTCGATCCACGAGTGGAACATCGCCTGAGTGTCACCGATGCGCCATTGGTAGCGCGGGAGATAACCATAACCACAGGGGAGCTCGAGCGAAGGGTCAACCTTACCGCTTCTCCACTTGTCAGCCATCCTGGTTGGCGGATCATTACACTTTCAGAAATGGGCCATGAAGAAACGGGTAACGATGATGAGCTCGCTTCATCTATGGGCGCCCCGTCGATCCTTGCGCATGAGATTAAGAACCCGCTCGCTGCAATCCGCGGAGCGGCTCAGCTGGCAGCGCGAAAACTTAAAGGCTCAGATGCCAAACTTGCGACGATGATCACTGATGAGGTGGACCGGATCGTTAGGCTGATTGACCGGATGCAGCAATTGGGCGCACGGAGCCAAGAAAGCCCAGAAGCCTGCAATCCTCACGAAGCCATTCGATCAGCTATTGCAACGGTCAGGGCCGCGGGTGCGGCCAAAGTTGAAATCCTTGAGGAGTTCGATCCGTCGCTGCCTCCAGTCCTTGCCAATCGTGATGCCCTGGAGCAGGTTTTGATCAATCTCATATCTAATGCGCGCGATGCAGTCAGCAGTGCAGGGCAAGGACAGGTGCGGGTCCGCACGCGCTTTGTCAGTGGATTGGCTTTTAGCGCCATCCGCCTTGGCCGCGCCGTGCGCCTGCCGATCGAAATCACCATTAGCGACAACGGTCCTGGGGTTGATCCGGCAATGCGCGATCACATTTTTGAGCCATTCGTTTCTTCCAAGCAATCAGGTCAGGGTCTTGGCCTCGCGCTGGTGCGCAAGCTGGTCCATGACATGAACGGTTCCATTAGTCATGAGCGCGACGCCAAGCGCGGCCTAACGCGCTTTAGAGTGCATCTTCCTTTGGCTACCACAAAGGCACAATAAGCGAGAGGAGCAAGGGTTAGTATGCCCGGGTCAATCCTATTGATCGAAGACGATCAGGCCATTGCAACAGTTATCACCGCCGCGCTCGAGGATGAGGGTTTTGCGCTCCTCCATTGCACCACGATTGCTGAGCGCGATGATTATCTGGCTGATCGTTACTTTGACGTCATGTTGACTGATGTCATGCTTGAAGATGGGGACGGCTTGCAGAGCTTGGCTTCAGTGCGCAGTGCAGCGCCCGATATGCCTGTGATTGTACTGTCAGCGCAAAACACGCTCGATACCGCGGTAAGAGCGAGCGACAATGACGCCTTTGAGTATTTTCCCAAGCCGTTTGACCTAGATGAATTGGTGCGGGCAGTGCGTCAGGCTGCCGCAAGCCGCCAAGAGAGCGCGGCAGCTCATTCCCAAAGCGGTGAGGGTGAGGGCGATGGGATGCCCTTGGTCGGACGCAGTGTCGCCATGCAAGGCGTGTACCGCATGATTGCCCGCGTATTGCGAAACGATCTGACCGTTTTGGTTACCGGTGAGAGCGGCACCGGAAAAGAGCTGGTCGCTGAAGCTATCCACCAATTGGGCGGTCGCCGAACCGGGCCTTTCGTAGCGGTCAACACCGCCGCTATTCCCAACGACCTTGTCGAAAGTGAACTGTTTGGCCACGAGAAAGGTGCTTTTACCGGCGCAGTTGCACAAGCGATCGGTAAGTTCGAGCAGGCCAATGGTGGTACGCTATTCCTTGATGAGATTGGCGACATGCCTCCAGAGGCACAGACTCGGCTTTTGCGCGCATTGCAGTCCGGCCAAATTCGCAGAGTCGGCGGAAGACAGGAAATTGCGGTTGATGTGCGTATTATTGCGGCGACCAATCGCGATTTATTGCCACTTATCGAGGCGGGAAAATTCCGCGAAGACCTGTTCTATCGCTTAAATGTGGTGCCGATTGAGTTGCCCCCATTGCGGGAAAGGCGTGAGGACATCGAGGTGCTTGCGCGACATTTCCTCACACAAGCCGTCGAGGAGGGTCTGCCGCAACGGCACCTAACTTCTGAAGCAGCGGAGGACCTTGCCAAACGCCATTGGCGTGGGAACGTGCGTGAACTGCGGAATGCGATTTACCGCCTCGCTGTGATGAGCCGGAAGGACGAGATCGACGTGGAAGTCTTGGCTGACACATTGGGCGAAGAGCGACAGATTTTCGGAGTAGGAGAAGAACAGGAACATCCCGATGCCGAAATAGGGGCCGCGCTTGAAAAGTGGCTCTTGCGGCAGGAGCCTGCACAAGGAACGGTCTACGGCAGTGCCCTTGCTGCCTTTGAAAAGCCGCTGATCGAATATGCCTTAAGGCAAACCGCAGGAAATCAGCTTCGAGCGGCAAGATTGCTTGGCATCAACCGCAACACTCTGCGTAAGCGAATTACTGAACTGCTGATTGAACCTGATCGTTACTCAAGACCGGCCTGACGCAGTTTGCGGTAAAAATGTCACTTTTACCTTGCATAAATACAACACTAAGGTTGTAATCGGGCCACCATGGACGGTGCAACGGTTAACAAGACGCGGGAAACGACGCGGTTGGCGACGACAGATGCGCCGCTCGACACCAAGCAAGTCCCGCGGTGGTGGCGTGAGTTGCTCGTCTTTTCTCGGCGTGCCAATGTTTACAGGACGCTTGAGTTGTTAGCAGTGGTGGCGCTGCTGGTTGCGATCGCTGCGAACTACGTCGCCTACATGAACACTCCAGAGGATGCGGGCGCGCTGCCGTCATTGCAGGTGTCGCTGCTGTTGGTTGCGGTGTTGGTGCCTTCCATGGCGATTTTGGTACTGATCGGACGACGCATGGCGCTAGGCCGAGCAGCCGGCAGCACCGCACGGCTGCATGTGCGACTTGTGTTCTTCTTCTCGATGGTTGCTGCGGTACCCACGCTGTTGGTGGCCGGTTTTGCGGCCTTTCTCTTCCAAACAGGTGTGGCCTTCTGGTTTTCCGATGAATCGCGTGGATTGCTCGAAAACGCGAATGCGCTTGCGCAAGACTACTATGACACGAACCAGCGCAATGTTGAGCAGAACACCGTGACTATGGCTGTAGATATGCGCGAGATTCTCTTGCGCGTTCCAATCGCTGATCCGGATTTTGCCGACCTCTATCTTTACCAGGCACAAGCACGAGAGATCTCTGAAAGTGTTATTCTCCAAAGGGTTGAAGATGACACTCTACGCAGTGCGGTGATCATGAATCTGACCGAAGACAATGATCCCATGCCATTCAGCGAGGCAGCGTTGCCACGGCTAGATCAAGGCGAACTGGTTGTGGTGGAGGGCAGTGCAGGACGGATCGCTGCGATTGCTCCCATTGATCGGGAAAGTGGCATTTATCTCTATAATGCGCGCACCACCGAAGAGAGGATGTTCAACTCCTGGGAGCGTGCACAGGCGATCGGCACGGCTTATGCCACACTCACGAGCGAGGCGCGCACGTTGCAATTGCGGTTCAATATTGCGCTGGTTGCGATGAGCCTGCTTTTGGTGGGGCTTGCAGTGTGGTTTGCGCTGCGTTTTGCTGATCGCCAGGTCGAACCGCTGACCGAGCTGATCGGCGCAGCCAATAAGGTGGGGCAGGGCAATTTCTCGCTCCGTGTCGAAGGACGTACCGGCGCCGATGAGATCGGTCTGTTAAACCGCGCCTTTAACCGCATGACATCGCAGCTCGAAAAACAGACGGACGCGCTGGTGAACGCCAACCGCCAGATTGATGAACGCCGCGCTTTTATGGAAGCAGTGCTCCAGTCTGTGACTGCAGGGGTCATATCAGTCGATGATGACATCCGCGTCCTGTTGATGAATGGGACTGCGCAGCGCCTGTTCGGTGATGGGGACAAGACAGCGCCTGAAGGTGTTCTGCTTGAGACACTTTCAAGTGATCTCAGTCAAATGATCCATGATGGGAAAGACCGTGCCATCATCAGCCATGCGCATCGGGGCGAATTTTTCACTTTGGCAGTAACCGTAGCACCGGGCAGCAACGGCTTTGTGATCACCTTCGAAGACATTACCCGCCAATTGCTTGATCAGCGCCAAGCAGCGTGGTCAGACGTCGCGCGTCGTATCGCACATGAGATCAAAAATCCTCTTACACCGATCCAACTTGCCACCGAACGCCTCAAGCGGCGCTACCGCAAGCAAGTGGAGGACGATGAGGGCGAGTTGTTTGATGAATTGACCAGTACAATCGTTCGGCAAGTCGGTGACTTGCGCAAAATGGTTGACGAGTTTTCGTCATTCGCGCGCCTTCCCAAGCCAGTTTTTCGGCCGGAAGATTCGCTCGATCTTATTCGGCAGGCGGTGTTTCTTCAG